>JBQCHF010000074.1:0-19088 GCA_051954955.1 Motilibacteraceae bacterium | reverse complement strand
GGGGGGGGGCGGGGGGGGCGGAGGGGCTGGGGGGGGGGGGGGGGGGGGGGGGGCGGCCGCCGCCGGGGGGGGGGGGGGGCGGGGGGGGGGGGGGGGGGGGCCCGCCCCGCCCCCGCCCCGGTCACCACCCGCGCCGTGCTCGACGCCCTGGAGGCCGCGCACCCGCAGCTGCGCGGCACGGTGCGCGCCCACGGCGGCGGTCCGCGCCGGGCCTTCATCCGCTTCTTCGCCCTCGGCGAGGACCTCTCGCACGACGACGTCGACGCCCCGCTGCCGGCGCCGGTGGCCCGCGGCGAGGAGCCGCTGCTGGTGGTGGGGGCGATGGCCGGCGGCTAGGGGCGCGCTTCCGGTCGCCGCCCCGCCGTGACGCGCCTAGCCTCCACTCCCGGGTCCTCCCTCTTCCGGGTTGCGGGTTCGCTTGTTGCGAGTAAGTTGCAGTAGCGCACTGGGCGCAGAAGTTGCAGACGTTCGCGCCGCCGCCCGGAAGACCCGCAGGAAGAGACGGACCGACATGACGAGCACGACGCTCCAGACAGCCCCCACCCCGCACGCTGGGGGACGGCTGACCCGGAACGAGTGGCTGTCGATCGGCGGCATGGCCGGCTTCGTGCTGCTGCTGCACGTCGTGGGCTGGGGGGTGCTCGGGCTGATCGTGGCGCCCAGGCACTACATGGTCACCAGCACCACCGCCTTCGGCCTCGGGCTCGGCGTCACCGCCTACGCCCTCGGCATGCGGCACGCCTTCGACGCCGACCACATCGCCGCGATCGACAACACCACCCGCAAGCTGATGGCCGACGGCAAGCGCCCGGTCTCGGTGGGGTTCTGGTTCTCCCTCGGTCACTCCAGCGTGGTGTTCGGCCTGTGCCTGCTGCTCTCGCTCGGGGTCAAGGCCCTGGCCGGGCAGGTCGAGAACGGCTCCTCGAGCCTGCAGCAGACCACCGGTCTCATCGGCACGCTGGTCAGCGGTGTGTTCCTGCTGCTCATCGGCCTGATCAACCTGGCCGTGCTCAAGGAGATCCTCGGCGTCTTCCGCGAGATGAAGTCGGGCTCCTACGACGAGGACGCGCTCGAGGAGCAGCTGAACAAGCGCGGGCTGATCAACAGGATCCTCGGCCCGGTGATGCGCAGCATCAGCAAGGCCTGGCACATGTACCCGACCGGCCTGCTCTTCGGCCTCGGGTTCGACACCGCCACCGAGGTCTCGCTGCTCGTGCTCGCCGGCGGCGCGGCCGCGTTCAACCTGCCCTGGTACGCGATCCTCACGCTGCCGATCCTGTTCGCGGCCGGCATGAGCCTGCTCGACTCCATCGACGGCTGCTTCATGAACTTCGCCTACGGCTGGGCGTTCTCCAAGCCGGTCCGCAGGGTCTACTACAACATCACCATCACCGGGCTGTCGGTCGCGGTGGCGCTGATCATCGGCGGCATCGAGGTCATCTCGATCCTCACCGACAAGCTCGACATCACCTCCGGCCCGCTGGCGTGGATCGGCGGGCTCGACCTGAACCAGGTCGGCTACGTCATCGTCGGCCTGTTCGTGCTCACCTGGGTGGTCGCCCTGCTGGTCTGGCGCTTCGCCAAGATCGAGGACAAGTGGAGCGCCGACCTGCGTGACACCGCCCTCGAGGCCGCCGACTGACTCCTCGCGCTCACGGCTTCGGCAGCCGGCGCCCGGTCAGGTAGCCGATCGCGGCGGTGACGTCGGCCGCGGTCCAGGACTGGGCGCCGGGCGCGGCGAGGTTGTCGCGCCCGGTCTGGCTCAGGAAGCGGTCCAGCGGTGTCGGCGGTGCCTCGCCGTGCGTGTCCGGGGTGCCGTTCTCCTCCCAGCGCCGGTGCCCGTCCGGGCCGATCACCCAGACGACGTCCTGGTGCTCGACGTCGTAGGTGAGCGGCTTGCCGGTCAGCCAGTCCTTGGGCGGGTCGGCGGCCGCGGCGCCCTCCTCGGGCACCGTGTCGTAGCTCACCCCGAAGTACCGCCACAGTGCGGCCAGGTCCTTGGCCGATCCGGTGGCGAGCCGCCAGTCGCCCGAGGGCCCGAAGAGCTCGCCCGGGAAGAGCTTCCGGTAGGCCGCCAGGCGGGCCACCGTGTCCCGGGCCGGGTCCACGGTGGCCTCCACGAAGACCACCTGGTCCTGCAGCCCGCCGGCCTTCACCGCCCGCGCCGCCTGCTCGACGTCGACGCTGGTGAGCGGGCAGATCTCCTGGCACAGGGTCAGGAAATCCGCGAGCACCACGGTCTTGCCGTGCAGCGAGGCCAGGGTGAACCGGTGGCCGTCCTGGTCCACCAGCGGCAGGTCGGCCACCGCGGCGGGCACCTGGTCGTCCAGGGTGGTGCCGCGGGTCGGGGCGGGCGCGCTGCCCGGGCCCGCCCCGGAGGTGCCGCAGGCGGCGAGCAGGCCGGGCAGCAGGCAGGCCGCGGCCAGGGCGGTGCGGCGCCGGCGGAGGGGCCGCTGTCGTCGCGGTCGCTGTCGTGGCGGTATCGGGGTGCTCACGCTCGGCCAACGGGCGGGGTCCGCATCGGGTGCCGGGTGCACCGGTCAGTGCGGTGGCGAGGGCAGCTGCGCCGCCTCCGAGAGCCGGCGGCCGAGCTCGCGCACGGCCTCGCGCAGCGCGTCCGAGCGCACCACCCGGAACGGGCCGGGCACCATGGCCAGCTGCTCGGCGTACCAGGCGGGGTTGCTCGTGCTCGCCACCAGCCGGGTGGTGGCCTCGTCGACGGCCTCGAGCCGGCCGAGCGAGCGGGGCAGGCACCGGCGCACCCGCTCCAGCGGCGCCTCCACGAGCACCTCGACCTCGTGCTCCCAGCCGACCGCGAGGTGCTCCTCGAGCTCGGCGACCGGGTCGAGGTCGTCCGGGATCCGGAAGGTGTCCTCGAGCGCCAGCACCGACCGGATCCGGTCGATCCGGTAGGCCCGGCGCGCCTGCGCCCGCAGCGAGAGGCACAGCAGGTACCAGCGGCCGTAGCGGACCACCACCGCCCACGGCTCGACGTCGGCCTCCCACTCGGTGCCGGCCTCGGACCGGTAGGCGAGGCGGACCTGCCGCTGCTCGGATCGGGCCCGGACCAGGGCGGTGACCGTGTCCGGGTCGGGCCGGGCGGCGCCGCGGTCGGGCGCCGCTGCTGCGCTGCGCCGGACCGCCTCGGCCTGCGCGGCCACCCCCTGCGGGAGCGCGCGAATGATCTTTCCGAGCGCCCTGCCGACGACGTCGGAGGCGTCTCCCGCGGCGTGGTGCCCGTCGAGCACCGCCATGACCAGCCCCAGGGCCTCGGTGGCCGAGAAGGTGAGCGGCGGCAGCCGCAGGCCGCGCCCGATCCGGTAGCCGCCGTAGGGGCCGCGCACCGACTCCACCGGGATGCCGGCGTCGCGCAGGATGCCGACGTAGCGGCGGGCCGCTCGCTCGGACACCCCGAGCTGGTCCCCGAGCCGCTCGGCGGTGATGCCCGGGTGGTCGTGCAGCAGCTCGAGCGCCAGCAGGGCGCGGGCGGTGGGCCCGGCGTCGAGGGCAGGCAGGCTCACGTGGGGCTCCGGGGGAGGAGGGAACCGGCAGGGGATCGTCGGAACCGACGCTAGCGTCGGCCGCGCTGGAACCGCACCCACCGGCCGAGCCCTCTGGAGGAACCGTGACCACGCTGACCGGACGTCCCCGCACCGCGCTGGTCGTCGTCGACGTGCAGAACGGCGTCGTCGCGGGGGCGCACCGACGTGACGAGGTGGTCGCGACCATCGCCGGGCTGGTGGACCGGGCCCGCGCGGCGCAGGTCCCGGTCGTCTGGGTGCAGCACAGCTCCGAGCACCTGGCCGAGGGCAGCGAGGAGTGGGCGTACGTGCCCGAGCTGGCGCGGCAGAAGACCGAGCCGCTGGTGGCCAAGCGGTGGGGCGACTCCTTCGAGGAGACCGACCTGGAGCAGGTGCTCGCCGGCCTCGACGTCGGCCGGCTGGTCGTCGCGGGCGCGCAGACGGACGCCTGCATCCGCTCCACCCTGCACGGGGCGCTGGTGCGCGGCTACGACGCGCTGCTCGTCTCAGACGCCCACACGACCGAGGACCTCTCCCCCTGGGGCGCGCCGCCGCCGGAGCAGGTCATCGCGCACACCAACCTGTACTGGGCCGAGCAGCGCGCGCCCGGCCGCACCGGCGGCACCGTGCGCGCCGAGGACGTCGACTTCTCGGCCGCCAGCGCGGACGTCGCCGGCTGAGCCCTCCGGCGACCCGTTCCGGCGAGCACGCCGTCGCCGGCGACCGGTGACTGGTGCGGTGCCTCCCGGACTGCGTTAGGCAGTCCCCGTGCACCCGCACACCGGGGGGCGAGCTCGACGGAGTGGTCGAGGACGGGAGAGAACCGGTGTCAGGAAACAAGGCAGTCGTCTACCTCGGGCCGGGCAAGGTCGAGGTGCAGGACCTGGACGTGCCCGGTCTGGTGCTCGCGGACGGGCCGGGGGTCCATCCCTCCAACGCAGGACGCAAGACGCCGCACGGCGTGGTCCTCAAGGTGGTGGCCTCCAACATCTGCGGCAGCGACCAGCACATGGTCCGCGGTCGCACCACCGCCCCTGCCGGACTGGTGTTGGGGCACGAGATCCTCGGCGAGGTCCAGGAGAAGGGTCCCGACGTCGAGTTCCTCGAGGTCGGCGACCTGGTCTCGGTGCCCTTCAACATCGCCTGCGGGCGCTGCCGGAACTGCAAGGAGGGCAAGACCGGCATCTGCCTGACGGTGAACCCGGACCGGCCCGGGTCGGCGTACGGCTACGTCGACATGGGCGGCTGGACCGGCGGCCAGGCGCAGTACGTGATGGTGCCCTACGCCGACTTCAACCTGCTCAAGTTCCCGGACAAGGACCGGGCGATGGAGAAGATCCGGGACCTGACCATGCTCTCGGACATCTTCCCGACGGGGTTCCACGGCTGCGTCACCGCCGGCGTCGGCCCCGGCGCCACCGTCTACATCGCCGGTGCCGGACCGGTCGGCCTGGCCGCGGCGACGTCGGCGTTCCTGCTCGGCGCGGCGGCGGTCATCGTCGGCGACCTCAACGAGCAGCGGCTGGCCCAGGCGCGCAGCTTCGGCTGCGAGACCGTCGACGTCTCCAAGGGCGACCCGAAGGACCAGATCGAGCAGATCCTCGGCGTGCCCGAGGTGGACTGCGGCGTGGACGCGGTCGGCTTCGAGGCCCGCGGGCACGGCGACAGCGCGCAGACCGAGCAGCCGGCCACCGTGCTGAACTCGATGATGGACATCACCCGAGCCGGCGGCGGCATCGGCATCCCCGGTCTCTACGTGACCGGCGACCCGGGCGCCTCGGACGAGGCGGCCCAGCAGGGCTCGCTGTCCATCCGGATCGGCCTGGGCTGGGCCAAGTCGCACTCGTTCATGACCGGCCAGTGCCCGGTGATGCGCTACAACCGCCAGCTGATGATGGCGATCCTGCACGACCGGGTGTCGATCGCGAAGAACGTGAACGCCACCGTCATCCCGATCGACCAGGCCCCGCAGGGCTACGCCGACTTCGACCAGGGCGCGGCCAAGAAGTACGTGCTCGACCCGAACGGCTACCTCGGCTCGGGCTCGGCCGCCTGACCGCACCCCGAGCCCCGCTCGGAACGATCACGGGACCGTGATCACTCCTCGACGACCCAGACGAATTCTCCTGGGTAGGCGAGTAAAGACCACGGTCCCGTGATCATTCCGGATGCGGCCCCGAGGGGCGACGTCGTCAGCGGGGGAGGACCGCCCAGGCGTTGGCGACCGGCCGCTCGCGGGCACCGTCGGGGAGGTCGAGACGCTGCCAGGCCTCGCCTGGCGTGCGCGCGACCAGCTCGGACGAGCCACCGCCGTCGAGCATCACCGCGTCCTCGACGCCGGCCTGCACGAGCATCGCGGCGGTCTGGCGGAAGGTGGCGCCGCCGGCGCGGCCGTACTGGGAGTAGACGTCGCGGCGGCCGGCGCTGACCGAGACCAGGTAGGCGGTCCGGCCGTCCGCGCTCCAGCCGAGCACGGTGCGCGGGCGCACCTGCTCGGTCACCGGGCCGCAGTCGGTCGAGATGCGCCCGTCGGTCACCACCTGCTCGCCGCGGCCCAGCGCCTCGCTGATCGCCCAGCGGCCGTCGCGGGCGCCCAGCTGCAGCCGGACGTACTGCCCGCTGCGGATGCGGCTGAGCCGCGCCGCGTCGGCGCCCCGGGCCGTGAGCAGCGTCGCGCCCCGGTGCTCGGCCAGCGGGGCGGCGGCGCCGGAGTAGACGACCCGGCCGTCCTGCACCAGCACGTCCCAGTCGCCGTCGGGGCGCTGCCCGGCCCAGTCGGCGGTCAGCGCGACCACGCCGCGGGCGGGCAAATGCGGCGGGTTGACCGCGGCGACGGCCAGCTGCTGGCCGCCCGCCTCCGGCCGGACCGCCTCGCCGCCGCGCCCGGCGTGGCGCAGCCCGGGGCGGCCGACCTCGACGTCGTCGTCGGCGCCGCGGGGCAGCACCAGCGCCGTGCCGCCGGCGCGGAGCATCCCGGCGTGGATCCGGCCGGTGTCGTCGACGCCGGCGTAGGCGGTGGCTCGCGGGTGCAGGGTGCGGGCCCGGCCGCCGAGGACCTCAGGCCCGACCGGCAGGTGCCCGGTCGAGCCCACGCTCGAGCGGTTGTCGAAGTAGCCGCCGTTGGCCAGCATCAGCGCCTGCGGGACCCTCGCGGCCACCTGGCTGAGCCGGGAGAGCGACCCCAGCGGCTGCGCCTGCGCGGCCAGCCGGACCCGGGCGAGGTCCAGGGCGGCCACGGTGAGCCGGGTCGGCATGCCGTCGGGCTGGACGCCGCCCCAGGTGCGCACGTCGATCCCGGGCGCGGTCGTCCGGCCCGGCCCGGGGGTGAGTGCGACGTCGGGGCGGCAGCCGCCGTCCCAGGCCGCCTGCTGGTAGGTCATGGGCGAGGCGGCGTCGGCGGCGTAGGCCGGGACCGCCGCGGCCGCCTCGAAGAGCGCCACGGCAGCGAGGAAGGCCAGGCGCCGGTGCGACCGGGGGGTGCGGCGCAGGGCGGCGACCGTGCGTCGCGCCGCCCGCGGCAGGGCGTCCTCGTGCATGCCGTCCAACCGTCCCGTCGCGACCGTCCGCCGTCCCCGGCCCCCCGCCGGCCGGCGCGTCGCGGCCTCGACCAGAACCGACGGCCCTGCCCGGCTCCCCGCCCGAGCCGAGCCCTGCACGACGCGAGGTGAAGGTACGGCGGCCGCGCCCGCCGTGTGGGCCGAACCGGCGAACCTGTGGCGGGGTGGAGGGAACTGACCGCGCTCGACCTGCCACCGCCTGCAATCTTGACTCGTTCAAGATTATCGAGCAGGATCGCCCCATGCCCACGGCGACGGAGCTCGAGCAGCTGCTGCGCGGTGCCGCGCTGCGCGTGACCCGTCCGCGGCTGGCCGTGCTGGCGGCCGTCCACGCCCACCCGCACGCCGACACCGACTCGATCATCGCGGCCGTGCGCGGCGAGCTCCCCGAGGTCTCCCACCAGGCCGTCTACGACGTCCTGCGCGCGCTCACCGCGGTCGACCTGGTGCGCCGCATCCAGCCGGCCGGCTCGGTGGCCCGCTACGAGTCGCGGGTCGGCGACAACCACCACCACGTCGTGTGCCGCTCCTGCGGCGCGATCTCCGACGTCGACTGCGCGGTGGGGGAGACGCCGTGCCTCACCGCCTCCAGCGACCAGGGCTTCGTCATCGACGAGGCCGAGGTCGTCTACTGGGGCCTGTGCCCCGACTGCTCGGCCGTCTCCACCGCCTGACCTGCCTGACCGTCCGCAAGACCAGCATCTGAACCGCACGTCATCTGAACCGCACGTCACCTGAACCGCACAGAACCACCTGTCCCGGAAGGACTTCTCCAGTGGCTGAGTACCACGACGCAACCGTCGGTGACATGAACTCCGAGGAGAGCGAGGGCCGCTGCCCCGTCGTCCACGGCGCCGGCAAGCTGCCGGTCGAGGGCGGTGGCAACCGCGACTGGTGGCCCAACCAGATCAACCTCAGGATCCTGCAGAAGAACCCGCCCGCGGTGAACCCGCTGGGCGAGGAGTTCGACTACGCCGCCGAGTTCGCCACGCTGGACCTGGACGAGCTCGCCCGCGACGTCGACGCCCTGCTGACGACGTCGCAGGACTGGTGGCCGGCGGACTACGGCCACTACGGCCCGTTCATCATCCGGATGGCCTGGCACAGCGCGGGCACCTACCGCGTGCAGGACGGGCGCGGCGGCGCCGGCGCCGGCCAGCAGCGGTTCGCGCCGCTGAACTCCTGGCCGGACAACGCGAACCTGGACAAGGCCCGCCGCCTGCTCTGGCCGGTGAAGCAGAAGTACGGCCAGAAGATCTCCTGGGCCGACCTGTTCATCTTCGCCGGCAACCGCGCGCTGGAGACGATGGGCTTCACCACCTTCGGCTTCGCCGGTGGCCGCGCCGACGTGTGGGAGCCCGACGAGGACGTCTACTGGGGTCCGGAGGACACCTGGCTCGGCGACTCGCGCTACACCGGCGACCGCGAGCTGGAGAACCCGCTCGCCGCGGTGCAGATGGGCCTGATCTACGTCAACCCCGAGGGCCCGAACGGCAACCCCGACCCGCTGGCCTCGGCCCGCGACATCCGCGAGACGTTCCGCCGGATGGCGATGAACGACGAGGAGACCGTCGCGCTCATCGCCGGCGGGCACACCTTCGGCAAGACCCATGGCGCGGCGGACCCGAGCCGCTACGTCGAGGCCGAGCCCGAGGGCGCGCCGTTGCAGGAGATGGGCCTGGGCTGGAAGAACACCTTCGGCACCGGCAACGGCGGCGACACCATCACCAGCGGCCTCGAGGGCGCCTGGACCCCCACCCCGACCACGTGGGACAACAGCTACTTCGAGACCCTGCTCGGCTACGAGTGGGAGCTCACCAAGAGCCCGGCCGGCGCCAACCAGTGGAAGCCCAAGGGCGACGCGGGCGCGGACGCCGTCCCGGACGCCCACGACCCGGCCAAGCGGCACCAGCCATTCATGTCCACGGCGGACATCGCGCTGCGCGAGGACCCCGTCTATGCGCAGATCTCGCGCCGGTTCCTGGAGAACCCGGACGAGTTCGCCGACGCCTTCGCCCGCGCCTGGTTCAAGCTGACCCACCGGGACATGGGTCCGGTGTCCCGCTACGTCGGCCCGCTGGTGCCGCAGGAGACGCTGGTCTGGCAGGACCCGGTGCCGGCGGTGGACCACCCGCTCGTCGACGCCGCCGACGTCGCCGCGCTCAAGGAGCAGGTGCTCGGCTCCGGCCTCACCGTCCCCCAGCTGGTGTTCACCGCCTGGGCCGCCGCCTCCACCTTCCGTGGCAGCGACAAGCGCGGCGGCGTGAACGGCGCCCGGATCCGGCTCGAGCCGCAGAGCGGCTGGGAGGCCAACGACCCCGACCGGCTCGCCCCGGTGCTGCGCACCCTCGAGGGCATCAAGGAGTCCTTCGACGCCGCGCAGTCCGGCGGCAAGAAGGTCTCGCTGGCCGACCTCATCGTCATCGCCGGCAACGCGGCGGTGGAGAAGGCGGCCAAGGACGCCGGGTTCGAGGTCGAGCTCCCCTTCACCCCGGGGCGCACCGACGCCACGCAGGACCAGACCGACGTCGAGTCCTTCTCCTGGCTCGAGCCCACCGCCGACGGGTTCCGGAACTACCTGGGCAAGGGCCACCGGGTTCCGGCCGAGTACCTGCTGGTGGACAAGGCCAACCTGCTCACGCTGAGCGCTCCGGAGATGACCGTGCTGGTCGGCGGTCTGCGGGTGCTCGGCGCGAACAGCGGCGAGTCGACGGTCGGCGTCTTCACCGACCGGCCCGGTGTGCTGACCAACGACTTCTTCGTCAACCTGCTCGACCTGGGCACGGTGTGGGCTCCGACGTCTGAGGACGAGTCGACCTTCGAGGGCCGCGACCGCGCCACCGGCCAGGTGAAGTGGACCGACAGCCGGGTGGACCTGGTCTTCGGCTCCAACTCGCAGCTGCGGGCGGTCGCCGAGGTCTACGCGAGCGACGACGCCCGGCGCAAGCTGGTCGACGACTTCGCCGCGGCGTGGACCAAGGTGATGGAGGCCGACCGGTTCGACCTGCACCGCTAGGAGAAGCGGCTGGTCCACGACGGCGCCCCCTCCCGCTCCGGGAGGGGGCGCCGTCGTGTCGGCGGGGGGACCGGGGTTGCCGGCTCAGCTCGAGCAGAGGCAGAACGGGTGACCGGCCGGGTCGAGGAAGACCCGGAACGTGGTCCCCGGCTGGTGCTCGTGCTTGGTCGCGCCCAGCGCCAGCACGGCCGGCTCGGCGGCGTCGAGGTCGTCCACCTCGACGTCGAGGTGCAGCTGCTGGGGCACGTCCTGCCCCGGCCACGACGGCGGCCGGTAGCCCTCCACCTGCTGGAAGCACACGCAGTGCCCGTCGCCGCGCACCTCCGCCCAGCCGGGCGAGGTCTCGACCTTCCAGTCGAGCAGGGCGCCGTAGAACGCGGCGAGGGCGGCCGGGTCCGGGCAGTCGATGACGAACGAGGGGAAGCGCGCGATGGCCATGCCGGCACGCTAGGGGCGGTTCCGGACGATCGGCGTCCGCGCCCTCACCCATCACGGAGGGGTCCGGCGCCCGCCGGCGCACGGGGGGACGCGCGGCGGGCGCCGGTGCGCCGGCGCACGGGGGACGCCAGCGCAGCTCAGGGGGTGCCGATCCCGAGCCGGTCCCGCGTACGGGCGCTTCGGCCCGCCTGCGCAGGCGCGGCAGGGGAGGATCGCGGAGAGGACCGGAGGGATGGCACCGGTGTCGGCCGGTTCCACCCGCGTCGTTCGAGGCGGGGAACAGAGCCGGTTCCGGGACGGACCGGGGCGAGCACGTCGACGGGCCCTGGTCTGGACCCGACGTCGCCGGTGCCCGCCCACCGTACGACCTGGCGCGCCTCTTGGCGAGCGCCGCCCGGGAGCGAGGCATCGACACCACCGCATCGGCACCACCGCATCGACCCGGAGGCGGTGGGCAGGGAGCAGCGATCGCTGCACGATGGGAGCAGTGCGGTGACGGCGGCGGTTCGCTGCGACCGGTGGTGCGGACGGAGGCGCGGTGACTCGTCGCCCGCCGTCCCAGGCGACGTCGACGGGGAAGGTGAACTCTCGGGCCATGCTCGCTCCCTGGTCACGACCGCCGGTCTGGCCGTCCGGCCAGGCCGAGCCTGCCCACGGCATGCGGCCAGGGGCAGGGTCTTAGGTCATTACCCGGCGGGGTATGAGACCGCTGCCGTCGTGCAGCCACGACCGAGGAAGGTGATCCCTGTGGACCACGTGTGGGAGCTGCGGAACCCGGACGGGGCGATGCTCGGGGTGGAGTGGGCGCGGGGCCGCTGCGAGCAGCGCGAGGTGATGATCGCCCACAGCCTGCCCGAGCGGGTCGACGTGGTGGTCCGGGACGAGCAGGACCGGGTGGTCGCCCGGGGCAGCGGCCTGTCCGGCGGCGAGCCGACCCCGATGGCCCGGCTGCAGCTCGAGGGCGGCTCGACGATGGGGACCGTGCAGCGCGAGTCGTTCTGGCCGACGGACGAGGACCTCGGTGCCCTGGTGATCCTCCCCGGCGGCGAGATCGGCGTGCCGACCGCGTGGTGGAACGCCGACGACGGCAGCGAGTGGCGCTGGCAGCTGGAGTTCCACAACCAGCGCTAGCGGGCGGTCCGAGAGCGGGGGCGACCGGTGTCCTAGGGTGCACGCGTGCTCACGGCGCTGGTGGTGCTGACGGTCTTCGTGGGCGCCCTCACCCGGGCCACCTTCGGCTTCGGCGAGGCGGTGGTCAGCATGCCGCTGCTCGCGTTGCTGCCGCTGAGCCTGCACACCTCCGCCTCGCTGATCGGGCTGGCCGGCCTCACCGTGGCGGCGCTCAGCCTGGCCGGGCGGTCGCGGGAGGTCGACGTCCCGGCGTTCGTGCGGCTGGGGGTCGGCACCGTGCTCGGCATCCCGCTGGGCATCGCACTGCTGCTGCTGGTGCCTGAGCCGGTCACCGCCACCGTGCTCGGCGCGCTGCTGGTCGCCTACGCGGCCTACTCCCTGGGGCCGAGCCCGGCGCTGCCGCGACCGGCTACCGGGTGGGCTTACTCGACCGGCGTCCTCGCCGGTGCCCTGGGCAGCGCCTACAACATCAACGGGGTCCCCGTCGTGGTGTTCGGCACGATGCGGGGCTGGCCGCCGCGGCGCTTCCGCGGCACCATGCAGGCGCACTTCCTCTTCTCCGGCGTGCTGGTCGTGGCCGGGCAGGCGCTCGGCGGGGTCTGGACCCCGCAGCTGCCTCGGCTGTTCGCGCTCTCGCTGCCCGCCATCGGCCTGGCCACCTGGGCCGGGCACCGGATGCACGCGCGGATCCCGGCGCACCGCTTCGAGCGCTACGTCTACCTGCTGGTGCTGGTCCTCGGGCTCGTCCTCGCTGTGCGCGGCGCGGTGTCGCTGCTGAGCTGAGCAGGCACGAGCAGGCACGCTCAGGACGGGTGGCGCGGGGCGAACGCGATCACCGCGACGCCGGCCACGATCACCAGGGCGCCCAGCCAGTCCCAGCGGTCCGGTCGGACCGAGTCCACCCCCCAGCCCCACAGCAGGCTCATCACCACGAACACCCCGCCGTAGGCGGCGTAGACCCGGCCGAAGCTGAGGTTCTCCTGCAGCGTCGGGATGACGCCGTAGCCGACGAGCACCAGCGCGCCGAAGGCGCCCACCCACCAGCCCGCCCCCTCGCGCAGCCAGCGCCAGACCAGGTAGCCGCCGCCGATCTCGGCGAAGCCGGCCGCGACGAACAGGGCGACGGAGCGGGTGACGGTCATGGGTGGATCGTCCCAGGGCTGCCCCGCCGCCCCGCCGCCCCGCCGCGCCGCCGCCCCGGTGCCGCCCGGCGGGGGCGGGCCACCAGCGGGTGCGGCGACCTGCCAGAGTGAGGGCGTGAGCGAGCCGGCGGGCTGGGTGGACGACGCGCCGCTCTTCGCGGCCTGGCGCCGGTTCGCGTGCGCCGACGTCGCGCCGTTCACCATCCCCGGGCACAAGCGACGAGCGGTGGTCCTGCACCCGGACCTCGGGCGCCTGCTCGACGCCGACGTCCCGCTCTACGGCGGGGCGGACACGGTGAAGCTCACCGCCGGGGTGCTCGCCGAGGCCGAGCGGCGGGCGGCGCGGCTGTGGGGGGCCGACGTCTGCCGCTTCTCCACCGGCGGGTCCACGCACGCCAACCAGGTGCTGTGCCTGGCGCTGGCCGGCCGCGGCACGTCCGTCGCGGCGTCGGAGCCGGCCGAGCCCGCGGTGCTGGTGGCCCGCAACGCGCACCGCAGCGTGGTGTCCGGGCTCGCGCTGGCCGGGCTGCGCCCGGTCTGGCTGCCGGTGGGCGTGGACCCGCGGACCGGGGCGCCGACCGGCCTGTCCGCGCAGACCGTCCGGCAGGCGCTGGCCGAGCACCCCGACGTCGTCGGGCTGTTCTGCACCGAGCCGAGCTACCAAGGCACCCTCACCGACCTGCGGGCGGTCGTGGCCGCCGCGCACGAGCACGACGTGCCGGTGCTGGTGGACCAGGCCTGGGGCGCCCACCTCGGCCTGGCCCCGGGCTACCCCGAGCACGCGCTGCAGGCCGGCGCCGACGCCATGGTCACCAGCGCGCACAAGATGCTGCCGGCGTTCAGCCAGGCCGCGCTGGTGCTGGCGCGCACCGAGCGGCTCGACGCCGATCGGCTCGCCCGCGCCTTCGAGGCCACGCACACGACCAGCCCGTCGGCCGCGATCCTGGCGAGCACGGACGCCGCCCGCGCGTTCCTGGCCGCCGACACCGGTCGCGCCGCCCTGGAGCGCACTGCCGTCCTGGTTGCGGCCGCTCGCACCCGGCTGCGCGAGGCCGGGCTGCTCGTCCTCGGCCCGGAGGACTTCGCGCCCGGCCGGTTCGACCCGGCCAAGCTCGTGGTGCACTTCGCCGCGGCGGGCCGCAGCGGGCTGGCCGCCGAGGCCCAGCTGCTCGCCCGCGGGGTGCCGGTGGAGATGGCCGACCGCGACGCCCTGGTCGCGCAGGTCGGGCTCGTCGACGACGCGGGCACGCTGGGCCGGCTGGTCGAGGGCGTGCTCGCCTCGCTGGCCGGCCCGCCCGGGCCCCCTCGCCCGGTGGTGCTGCCGGCGGCGGTGCTGCCGCCGCAGCGCCTCACCCCGCGGCAGGCCTTCGGCGCGGCCCACGTGCCGGTGCCCCGTGCGGACGCCGTCGGCCGGGTGAGCGCCGAGCTGGTGGCGCCCTACCCGCCCGGGGTGCCGCTGCTGGTGCCCGGCGAGGAGGTGACCGCGCCGACCCTGCGTGCCCTGGACGCGGCGCTGGCCGCCGGCAACCGGATCGCCTACGCCGCCGACCCCGGGCTGCGCACGCTCCAGGTCGTCGCCGGCTGACCGGCGCTCACCCGGCGAGCAGGACGTGG
Source organism: Motilibacteraceae bacterium (assembly GCA_051954955.1). GTDB lineage: Bacteria > Actinomycetota > Actinomycetes > Motilibacterales > Motilibacteraceae > JBQCHF01. Next base: position 4,669 of record JBQCHF010000074.1, on the reverse strand, counting down.
GCGCCCGCGGCCGCACCGACCAGCCAGGAGCACGCGTAGCCCAGGGCGATGCCGGCGCCGGGGCCGACGACCCAGCCGCGCAGCACGCCCCACAGCGCAGCGGTGTGCACGGTGTGCCGGCCGCGGGCCGCGCCGGCGCCGGCCATCGCGCCGATCAGCGCCTGGTTCATCGAGGTGAAGAAGCCGAACGCCACCGCGCCGAGCACCACCGCCGCCTGCACCAGCTGGGCGGCCGTGGCCATCGGGGGGTCCACCGCGACCAGGTCGAAGGCGACCTTCCTCAGCAGCGGGCGTCCCCAGGTGAGGACGCCCGCGGCCAGCCCGAGACCGCCCAGCAGCCCGGCGACCGCCGGGCCGAAGGTGCCGATGCCGACCAGCGAGCCGGTGGCGTTGGCGACGTCGTTGCCGCCCATGGCGAACGAGGCGAGCGCTCCCACCGCGACCAGACCGGCACCGACCAGTCCGGCGGCGAGCGGTCCGGCCGCGGTGCGAGCGGCTGCGGGCGAGGTCTGCACCCGCACCGCGGGCACCAGGTCCAGGATCCGGGTGAGGGCGAATCCCAGCAGGGCCGCGGCCGGTGGAGCGCAGACCCAGATCAGGGCGAGGGCGCCGATGGCTGCCCAGTGGATGCCGATGCCGGCGGCCAGCCCCGCGCCGACGACGGTGAAGACGAGGATCTGGATGGTGGAGGTCGGGATCCGCAGCACGTTGAACAGGCTGGTCAGCCCGAAGGCGACGGCGATGACGACGACCAGCCCGGTGACCGACAGCCCCTCGCCGACGAGCAGGTCGTGCCCCACGGTCACCTCGACCTTGTGCGAGGCCAGCGCGGCGCCGAGCAGCGTCAGCGGGGCCATGACGAGCAGCGCCCTGGTGGCGTCGACGGCCCCCAGCGCGTGCGGCATGCCCATGCACGCGCCGGTGTAGTGCGCGCCCATGCTGTAGGCGAAGCCGACGGCCAGTACGACGAGCAGGACCGTCATGCGCAGTCGCTCCTACGCATCGTCGGACTTCTCGTCGGCGTAGACGGCAGCGGCGATCCGGAAGGCGGCGTTGGCCGAGGGGACGCTGCAGTAGACGGCGGTGTGGATGAGCGCCTCGCGCAGCTCCTCCCAGCTCAGGCCGTTGGTGCGCGCCGCCCGCAGGTGGCCGGCCAGCTCCTCGTGGTGCCCGCCGGCCACCAGCGCGGTCACCGTGACCAGCGAGCGGCTGCGCAGGTCCAGGCCCGGCCGCGTCCACACCGTCCCCCAGGCCCACTGGGTGAGCAGGGCCTGGAACTCCCCGGTGAACTCGCTCACCCGGGCGGCCGCGGCGTCCACCCAGGCATCGCCCAGCACCTCGCGGCGCACGCGCATGCCGTCGGCGCGCACCTGGGCGACGGTGCGGTCCCGGGGGGCCGGGGCGAGGGCGTGCGCGGCGAGCAGCTCGACGAGCTCGCCATCCGTGGCCCCGTCCACGAAGCGGCCGTGCGGCACGCCGACGGCCACGTGCCGCAGCGCGGTGACGGCGGCCGGGGACGCGCCGGGCCCGGCGACGGCCAGCACCGGGGCGACGACGTCGGCCAGCCGACCGCGCAGGTCCGGGCCGGTCAGGGCGGCGTGCGCTGTGCTCTGGGCCGACGAGGTGACGGCCACGGTGCGCACCCGGCCCGGCGCCTGCAGCGCGAGGTGCAGCGCGACCGCCCCGGCCAGTCCCGCGCCGGCGCAGTGGAACGGGCCGGTGCGTCCGGCCCCGTCGAGGGCGGCGAGGACGGCCGTGGCCAGCTGCGGCAGGTCGTCGGCACCGGCTGTGGTGGCCCGCTCGGCCTCCCACCCCACCACGTCGAACCGGTCGGCGAGCGCGTGGGCGGCGTCGCCCCACCCTGCCGAGAGGTCGTCGGCCGGCGACACCCCGAGCAGGAGCAGAGGACGGTCCCCGCCGGCGGCGGGGCCGAGGTCGCGCACGGCGACGGACGGCAGGCTCATCTGGGCTCCTTCGAGGACGGGGGCGGGCCCTTCCTACCGGAACGGCCCGCTCCCGGCGTCCTCGTGAGCCAGTGCGGGTGCGTCAGTCCGTGGCCACCACGTACATCCGCGAGCCGGCCGGCGCGATCGACTGGAAGTCGGCCGCGGTGGCGTGGCCCTCCGGTGAGCCCAGGGCCGACTGCAGGGTCTCCTGGTCGGCGAAGGAGAGCTGGGCCACCCGGTAGTACTGCTGCTCACCGCCGTCGGGAGCGGCCACGATCCGACCGCTCTGCCAGTGGTCGAGGCCGGGCATGGCGTCGACGAGCGGGGCGTGCACCTCGCGGTAGTGGGCCTCGAACGCCTCGGCGTCCTCGGGGTGGGTGTAGAGGACGATCAGCTGCATGGTCATGGGCGCGGACCGTAGTGGCTGGGCCGGTGCGGCGGCGTGGTTTTGACCGACGCGGCACCTGCCGTCGCCCAGCGCATCAGCCGGGACGTTCGGCCGCTACCCGTTGACGCCGCGGGACCTAGCGTCGGTGGCGGAAGGAGCACGGCCATGATGGGTTGGTACGGCGGCGCCGGCTGGGGGGGGCTGGCTCGCGATGACGTTGATGATGCTGGGGTTCTGGGCGGCGCTGGTGTTCGGCGGGCTCGTGCTCTACCGCACGCTCCGCCACGACCCCGGCCCGTCGACCCGCTCGGACGAGGCGCAGCGGCTGCTCGACGAGCGGTTCGCCCGCGGGGAGATCGACGCCGACGAGTACCGCGCGCGGCGGGACCTGCTCAGGTCGCAGTGAGCCTGATCGGCCGGCGCGCCGTCCTCGCCGGGACCGCGGCCACGCTCCTGCTCACCGGCGCCTCGCTCGCCGCGGTGGCCGCCGCGGCGCCGGGGACCCGGACCGCACCCTGCTCGCCGCCGGCGGCGCAGCCCGGCTCCCGGGTGACCGTGCTGCTCGTCGACATGGGTGGGGCGATGACGGGGCCGATGAGCGGCCCGATGATGGGCGGCCCGGACGGACCTGGTCAGCGCATGATGCTGCGCGCCGCCCCCGGTCACGTCGCCGCCGGAACGGTGACGTTCGTGGCGGTCGACCGGGGGCACAGCACGCACGAGCTCGTCGTGCTGCCGCTGGCCGCCGGCGCGACCGCCGGCAGCCGGGACGTCCGGGCGGACGGCACGGTGGACGAGGCGGCCGCCCTCGGCGAGGCCTCCCGCTCCTGCGGCGCGGGCGCCGGCGACGGCATCGCCGCGGGCTCTGCCGGCTGGGTGACCCTCACCCTCCCCGCCGGCCGCTACGAGCTGCTGTGCGACCTGCCCGGCCACTACGCGGCCGGGATGTGGACCGAGCTCGACGTCCGCTGACGAAGGACCCGCGGTCTGGCCGCCGTCTGGTCAGGTGACGACGTCGGCCTCGGCCTGCAGGGCGCTCGTCACTGGCGCGGGCACCCGGCGGCCGCCGCGTTGAGCGGCGGCGCCGGCGAGCACCACGAGGGCCAGCCCGGCCAGCTGCGCGGGCGCGGGGACCTGGTGCAGCAGGAGCAGGCCGAGCAGGGTTCCGAAGCCCGGTTCGAGGGCCATCAGGGTGCCGAAGGCCGACGGGGTGAGCCGCCGCAGCGCGAGCATCTCGAGGGTGAACGGCAGGACCGGCAACAGGAACGCGAGCCCCACGGCCGCGGCGATGACGCCGGCGGTGAGATGTCCGACGGCCTGCGGGACGCCCGTGACGGCCGCGGTGAGCGCGGCCACCGGGATGGTGATCGCCAGCCCGACGATGCCGTCGTAGCGGTCGCCGACCCGCTGGGTCAGCAGGATGTAGCTGCCCCAGCCGAGCGCCGAGAACGCGGCGAAGCCCACGCCGACGGCGTCGATCTCGCCCTGCCAGGGCTGGGTGAGCAGCAGGACTCCGAGGAACGCCACGCCCGGCCAGAGAAGGGCGCCCCGGGAGCGGCTGCGCACGGCCGCGACCGTGAGCGGGCCGAGGAACTCGATGGCCACGGTGGTGCCCAGCGGGATGCGCTCGATGGCGGCGAGGAACGAGATCGTCATGAGCCCGGTCATCACGCCGAGCGCGAGCAGGGCGGGCAGGTCGGTGCGGCGCACCTGGCTGGGCCGGGGCCGGGCCACGGCGAGGAAGACCAGGGCACCGACGCTGAGCCGGAGCCACGCCGTGCCGGCCGGGCCGACGACGTCGATGAGCCCGACCGACAGCGCGGACCCCAGCTGCACCGAGAGCATGGCGGCCACGGCCAGCGCCCACGGCGGGACCGAGGCCTGCGGACGTCGTGCGCTGCTCACCGCGCCCCGGACCGGTCGCGCCACTGGCACCGAGTTGCGAGGCGGCGTCGCTGCTGCGAGGCGTCGGCCGCGCCCCAGGGACGGATCAGCACGGTGCGCCCTCCGTCCCGGTCGCGGTCGTGTGGCCGGCGCCGTTGCGGGTCGGCTCGCCCACGCCCGGTTCGAAGACGGCCAGCGAGAACCGCGCCGGGCGGGCGTGCGGGTTGGCGTAGCCGTGCGGCACGTCGCCGGGGAAGGAGGCAGCATCGCCCGCGGCGAGTGCCACCTGCTCCTCGCCGACCTCGAGCGTGATCCGTCCCTGCAGCACGTGCACGAGCTCGCGGGTGCGCCGGCTGTGCGCCTCGGTGGCATGCCGGTCACCCGCGGCCAGGGTCCAGTCCCACAGCTCGACGACATCCGGCGGCCCGGTCCCGGCCACCAGGACGCCGCG
>JBQCHF010000073.1:0-16286 GCA_051954955.1 Motilibacteraceae bacterium | reverse complement strand
CGCCGGCTGACCGAGGTGCCGGCGACGGACGGGGGAACCATGCGGGCCAGGTACTCGGCCTCGGATGCGGGACGGGACATCGAGCCTCCACGACGGATGACAGGAGCTGCCGGCGCCTCGGCGTCGCCAGTGGATCACAGGGATCCAACAGGATCGAACACGTCCGCGCAGGAACCGAAGTTACGATCGGATGTCCCGGGCGTGACTGTCAAGCATCTTGGCGAGATCGGTCACCAGATCGTGACTCGCGGAGCGCCTCCCGCCCAGCGACGCAGCGTCAAACGGCCGGGCCGGCGCGTCGGCGCTCCCGAATCTCCGCCGTTGCACAACCCTCGCCCCGTTTCTGTGCACGTATCCGCTCAAGGATGTCACCGACGTCCGGCCGCCAGGAGCGACGGCCCGGCCACCCACGCCGGCCTCCCACCCCATCGGGCGAGAGGTGACGCCGCTTGTGCGGTCCGCGAGGCTTCGGCGCACGAGCCGACGTCGGGAGTTGTTGGATCACGTTGACTTGCGCCCCGCCCTGGGTCCACTCTCGTCGTCGTGCGCCCCTGGACCCCCTCCGGCATCGCCTTCGGCGGCGACTACAACCCCGAGCAGTGGCCCGAGGAGGTGTGGGCCGAGGACGTCCGCCTCATGCAGCAGGCCGGCGTCACGCTGGTCTCGGTCGGCATCTTCAGCTGGGCCCTGCTCGAGCCCGAGCCGGACCGCTACGAGTTCGACTGGCTCGACCGCGTGCTGGACCTGCTGCACGAGGGCGGGATCAGCGTGGACCTGGCCACCGCCACCGCCAGCCCGCCGCCGTGGCTGGCCCGCCTGCACCCCGAGACGCTGCCGGTCGACCACGACGCCCGCGTCCTGCACCCGGGCGGCCGCCAGGCCTACTGCCCCAGCTCCCCGGTCTTCCGGGAGCGCTCGCTGCGCCTGGTGGAGCAGGTGGCCAAGCGCTACAGCACCCACCCCGCGGTCACCATGTGGCACGTCTCCAACGAGCTCGGCTGCCACAACGTGCACTGCTACTGCGACGTCTCCGCGCAGGCGTTCCGCCGCTGGCTGCAGGAGCGCTACGGCACCCTGGAGGCGCTCAACGCCGCCTGGGGCACCGCGTTCTGGAGCCAGCGCTACCACGCCTGGGAGGAGGTCCTCCCCCCGCGCAAGGCGCCCACCTTCGCCAACCCCACCCAGCAGCTGGACTTCGCCCGCTTCTCCTCGGACGAGCAGCGCGCGCAGCTGCGCGCCGAGCGCGAGCTGCTCAACTCGCTCACCACCCAGCCGGTCACCACCAACTTCATGCTGGGCACCGGCATCAAGTGGATGGACTACTTCTCCTGGACCGACGACGTCGACGTCGTCTCCAACGACCACTACCTCGACGCCGCGGACCCGGACAACCACGTCGGGCTCGCCCTGGCCGCCGACCTGACCCGCGGCGTCGCCGGCGGTGCGCCGTGGTTCCTCATGGAGCACTCCACCAGCGCGGTCAACTGGCAGCCGCGCAACGTGGCGAAGCTGCCCGGGGAGATGCGCCGCAACAGCCTGGCCCACGTGGCCCGCGGCGCCGACGCCGTCCTGTTCTTCCAGTGGCGGGCGAGTGCCGCCGGCGCGGAGAAGTACCACTCGGCGCTGGTCCCGCACGCCGGCGCGGACACCAAGGTCTTCCGCGAGGTGTGCCAGCTCGGTGCGGACCTGAAGGCCCTGGCCGAGGTGGCCGGCAGCCGGGTGCAGGCCGAGGTCGCCATGCTCTTCGACTTCGAGGCCTGGTGGGGGGTGGAGCTCGACTCCCACCCGAGCACCGACGTGACCTACCCCGACCAGATCCGCTCGCTCTACCGCGCCTTCTGGGACGCGGGCGTGACGGTCGACGTGGTGCACCCGTCGGCGGATCTGTCACGATACAAAATCGTGGTCGTGCCCACCCTCTACCTCGTCCGTGACGAGCACGCCGCCGCGGTGCGCGAGTTCGCCGAGGCCGGCGGCACGGTGCTGGTCACCTACTTCAGCGGCATCGTGGACGAGGACGACCACATCCGCCTCGGCGGCTACCCCGGTGCGTTCCGCGAGCTGCTCGGGGTGCGGACCGAGGAGTTCTTCCCGCTGAGGGCGGGTGAGAGAATCTCGCTGGACGACGGCTCCACGGCCGACGTCTGGACCGAGTGGCTGCACCTGGAGGGTGCGGACGCCGTCGCCCGCTACGTCGACGGCCCGCTGCCGGGCGTGCCAGCGGTGACCCGTCGCGCCGCGAGTCGGGGCACCGCCTGGTACGCCGCCACGAGGCTCGACCCGTCGGCGACGCGGCGGGTGGTGGACCGCCTGCTCGCCGACGCCGGGGTCGGCCCCGTGCTCACCGCCGCCCCCGGCGTCGAGATGGTGCGACGCCGGGGCGCGGTGAGGACCGGCTCCGAGCAGGGCAGCCAGGGCGGTGCCGTCGACTACCTGTTCGTCATCAACCACACCGAGGCCGACGCCCGCGTGGCCGTCACCGGCACCGACCTGCTCACCGGGCGCACCTGCGCCGGCGAGCTGGTGGTGCCGGCCGGCGACGTCGCGGTGGTCCGCGAGGAGGGATAACCCGGTGACCGTGCTCGCCGCCCAGCGTCAGGCGCTCATCCTCGAAGAGGTGGAGCGTCGCGGCGCCGTGCGCGTGAGCGACCTGGTGCGCAACCTGCAGGTCTCGGACATGACCATCCGCCGCGACCTGGACGCCCTCGCTCGGCAGGGGCTGGTGGACAAGGTGCACGGGGGCGCCACGCTCCCGCGCACCGGCTCGGTGGAGGAGCCCGGCTTCGAGGCCAAGCAGGTCCGGGAGAAGACCGAGAAGCAGGCGATCGCCCGCGTGGCGGCCAAGCTGGTGCGGCCCGGCCAGGCGATCGGACTGTCCGCGGGCACCACCACCTGGACCCTCGCGCACGAGCTGCGAGAGGTGCCCGGCATCACCGTGGTCACCAACTCCATCCAGGTGGCCGACGTCCTGCACCGGGGCGGGCGCGCGGACCAGACCGTGGTGCTCACCGGCGGCGTTCGCACCCCGTCCGACGCGCTGGTCGGGCCGGTGGCCGTCACCACCCTCCAGGCGCTCAACCTGGACCTGGTGTTCATGGGCGTGCACGGCATGGACGAGCACAGCGGCTTCACCACGCCCAACCTGCTCGAGGCCGACACCGACCGCGCGCTGGCCGCGGCCGGGCGGCGCCTGGTCATCGTGGCCGACTCCTCCAAGTGGGGCGTGGTCGGCATCAGCACCTTCGCCAAGCTCTCCGATGCCGACGTCCTGGTCAGCGACGAGCGCCTCGACCGGGAGGCGCGCGCGGTGCTGCAGGAGAGCGTCGGGGAGCTGGTCATCGCACCGCTGCGCATCAGGGCACCTCGCCCGTCCCGGGAGGCATCGTGAGGGAGGCATCGTGAAGCGGACCTCTGCCCGTCTCGCCGACGGCCGCGAGATCATCTACTACGACCAGTCGGACGACGCCGTCCGCTGCCTGCACGACCCGCGGGACCTGCCGGACACCGCCACCAGCTCGGAGATCCGCTACGACCCGCTGCTGGACGAGTGGGTGGCGATCGCCTCGCACCGGCAGAGCCGCACCTTCCACCCGCCGGCCGACGAGTGCCCGCTGTGCCCCTCCGCGGACGGCCGGCAGACCGAGATCCCCTCGCCGGACTACGACGTCGTCGTGTTCGAGAACCGGTTCCCCTCGCTCACCACCGCGGCGGGCGGGCTCGGCGCGCTGGACGACGGCCTGGGCCCGGCCGCGCGGCAGGCTGGGGTGGGGCGCTGCGAGGTCGTCTGCTTCACCAGCGACCACAGCTCCTCCTTCGGCGAGCTCACCGCCGAGCAGGTGCGCCTGGTCGTCGAGGCGTGGGTGGACCGCACGTTGGAGCTATCGCAGATCCCCCATGTGGAGCAGGTGTTCTGCTTCGAGAACCGCGGCAAGGAGATCGGCGTCACGCTCGGGCACCCGCACGGGCAGATCTACGCCTATCCCTTCATCACCCCGCGCACCCGGCAGCAGCTCGACTCCGCCCGCCGGCACCGCGAGCGCACCTGGCGCAACCTGTTCGCCGACGTCCTGGCGGCCGAGCTGCGCGCCGGCGTGCGCATCGTCACCGAGTCCGAGCACTGGGTGGCGTTCGTGCCGGCCGCGGCCCGCTGGCCGGTGGAGGTGCACCTCTACCCGCGCCGCCAGGTGCCCGACCTGCCCGCGCTCACCGACGCCGAGCGCGACGACCTCGCGCGGGTCTACCTCGACCTGCTCGGCCGGCTCGACGGCCTCTACGGCAGCCCGCTGCCCTACATCGCGGCCTGGCACCAGGCGCCGGTGCGCTCGGACCGGGACCTGGCCTACTGCCACCTCGAGCTGTTCTCCATCAAGCGCACCGAGACCAAGCTCAAGTTCCTGGCCGGCTCGGAGTCGGCCATGGGCGCCTTCATCAACGACGTCATGCCCGAGGAAGCGGCCAGGCGGCTTCGCGAGGCCGGGCCCGAGGGGTGAGGACCCGCTCATGAAACTGCTCGTCACCGGCGGCGCCGGCTACATCGGGTCGGTCGTCAGCACGCAGCTGCTGGCTGCCGGCCACGACGTCGTCGTGCTCGACGACCTCAGCACCGGCCACCGCGACGCGGTCCCGGACGGCGCCGAGCTGGTGGAGGCGCGCATCCACGATGCCGGCAAGGTGCTGGACCGCTCCTTCGACGGCGTGCTGCACTTCGCGGCCAAGTCGCTGGTGGCCGAGTCGGTGAGTTCTCCCGAGCTCTACTGGGAGAACAACGTGGTCGGCTCGCTGGCGCTGGTGGAGGCGGTGCGCGCGGCCGGGGTGCGGCGGATGGTGTTCTCCTCCACCGCCGCCACCTACGGCGAGCCGCGCTCGGTGCCGATCACCGAGGACGACCCGGCGGTGCCGATGAACCCCTACGGGCAGAGCAAGCTGGCGGTGGACCACATCCTGGCCGGCGAGGCCGCCGCGCACGGGCTGGGCGCGGTGAGCCTGCGCTACTTCAACGTCGGCGGGGCGCTGGGCCGGTTCGGCGAGCGGCACGCCACCGAGACCCACCTGATCCCGAATCTTCTCGCGGTGGCCGCCGGTTCTCGCCCGTCGGCGGCGGTGTTCGGCACCGACTACCCGACGGCGGACGGCACCTGCGTGCGCGACTACCTGCACGTGGTCGACCTCGGTCGGGCCCACCTGATGGCGCTGGAGGCGGCCGCGCCCGGCCAGCACCAGGTGTGGAACCTGGGCAGCGGCACGGGATTCAGCGTGCGCGAGGTGCTCGAGGCGTGCCGCCGGGTGACCGGCCACCCGTGCCCGGCCGAGGAGCACCCGCGCCGCGCCGGCGACCCGGCCGTCCTGGTCGCCTCCAGCGAGCGGATCGCGGCCGCCGTCGGCTGGCGCCCGGAGCTGGACCTGGACCGGATCGTGGCCGACGCGTGGGCGTTCATGCGCGAGGGGCAGGCAGCGTGACGACGTCCGCCGTCAACCACGACACCACGGTGGCGGCCGCGTCGGTTGCAGCCTTCAAGACCGCGTTCGGCACCGACCCCGAGGGCACCTGGTGCGCGCCCGGCCGGGTGAACCTCATCGGCGAGCACACCGACTACAACGACGGCTTCGTGCTGCCCCTCGCCCTGCCGCAGCGGGTCACCGTGGCCGCGCGCCGGCGCGAGGATGGCGTGCTGCGGCTGCGCTCGCTGCAGGAGGACGGCGAGGTCGAGGTCGCGCCGGGCGACGGGCCCGGCGACGTCGCCGGCTGGGCCGCCTACGTGGCGGGCGTGGCCTGGGCGCTGCGCGAGAAGGGCGTCGACGTGCCCGGCGCGGACCTCGTCGTCGACGGCGAGGTGCCGCTGGGTGCGGGCCTGTCCTCCTCGGCCGCGCTGGAGTGCGCGGTCGGGCTCGCGCTGCTGGACCTGGCCGGTGCCGCGCTCTCCCCCACCGAGCTGGCGCTGGCCGCCCAGCACGCGGAGAACGACTACGTCGGCACACCGTGCGGCGTGATGGACCAGATGGCCTCGGTGCACGGGCAGCGCGGCCACGTGCTGTTCCTGGACACCCGCTCGCTCGAGGTCGAGCCGGTGCCCTTCGACCTCGAGCGCAGGGGCCTGGCGCTGCTGGTGGTCGACACCCGCGCCCCGCACCGGCTCGTGGACGGCGAGTACGCCGAGCGCCGCGCGACCTGCCACGCCGCCGCCAAGGCGCTGGGCGTGCCCGCGCTGCGCGACGTCGCGCTCTCCGACCTGCCGTCGGAGCTGGACCGCCTCGACTCCGACGTCGCCCGCCGCCGGGTGCGCCACGTCGTCACCGAGGACGCCCGGGTGCTCGAGGTGGTCGACCACCTGCGCCGCGGCGAGGACCCGCGCGTGGTCGGCCCGCTGCTGACCGCCTCGCACGCGTCGTTGCGCGACGACTACGAGGTGACCGTGCCCGAGCTGGACACCGCCGTCGACGCCGCCCTGGCCGCCGGCGCGCACGGAGCCCGGATGACCGGCGGCGGCTTCGGCGGCAGCGTCATCGCCCTGGTCGAGGCCGCCGACGTCGACGCCGTCTCCGACGCGGTGGCCGCCGCCTTCGACGAGGCGGGATTCGCCCCGCCGCGCACGTTCGTGGCCGTGCCCGCGGAGGGCGCCCACCGGGTGGGGTGAGGCGTTCCCTTCGGCTGGTTCGGGTGGTGCGGACCCCTGCACCACGGTCGACGGCGCTGGTGACGGCGGCAGACGGGCGCGGGGCTGGGTCCCGCGTCCGGCTGCCGGTGCCGAGTGGCCCGAGTGGAAGGTTGGTGCCCGACACGCCGGCGTGTCGCGCACCAACGTTCCAGTCGATCTTCGTCACGACCAAAGTGCGACAGTAGAGCCACGACACGCCGAGAAAGCCTGCAACGCCGTCACATTCTGCAAGCCCGGCCGCTTTGCTCGCCCCGAGCGGAAGCCCTCCCGTCAACAGCCGCCCTTCGACCCCAGCAGCACCGCACCCGGCCACGCAGACCCGCCAGCAGTACCGTGACGGCCGGCCGCGGCGAGGGGGGACTGCGATGAGCTTCCGCAAGGCGGGCCCGGGCCGCTGCTGGGCGCGGCCACGGCCGTCGCCGCCGGCGCCCTGCTCGGCAACCTGCTCAGCTACCCGATCGACGCCGGGACCGGGCCGTATGCCGCTGCCGACGCCGTCGTCACTGCGCTGCTGCTCGCCGTCGCGGTGCTGGCCGCCGCGGCCGCACCCGGCGGCACCCGCGCGGTGCTGCGCCCCGTCCTGGGGCTGGCGGCTGCTGGCGCGGCCGGTCGGCTCGCCCTCGGCTACGCGGTGCTCCTCCGGCTGCGCGCCATGACCGGACCGCTGCTGGCGGAGGGGCGCGACGACCCCACCCGCTCCGCGCTGCTCCACATCGTCCTGCCGGCGGTCGTGCTCGCCCTGGCGGGCGCGGTGCTGCTGCGCCGCGGCGCCGGGCCGCTGCTCCCCTCGCACCGGCCCGGACCGCTGCTCGCCCTGCTCGCCGCTGGGGCCGCGGGCACCGCGCTGGCGCTGGTGGCCTTCACGGACGCGTGGGACCAGCAGCGGCTGGGCGTCGTCGACGTCGGCGTGCTGGTGCTCGCGCTCGCCGTCTCGCTGGCCGGTGGCTGGGGATGCGGGGTGCGCCTGGAGGACGTCCTCACCCTGCTGGGCGGCGCCGTGCTGCTCACGGTGGTGGGCCTGGTCGCCGTCCTCACCCTGGTGCTCGGCTCGCTCGCCGTCCGCGGGCTGCAGGGGCTCCTGCCGGCGGCCGCCGTCGGCGCCTTCGCGCTGCTCGGCACCCTCGCCCTGCGCCGCGGCCGCGGCGCGACCGTGGCCTGACGCCTGTTTGGGGGGTTCTTCCCGCCGGCCGCTCAAGGGTCGGCGGGTGCACCCGATCTGACCGGAGAGCGCGCAGAGGACGCGCTGTGCACCCAGCAGGCCGGAAAGGACGCCCGTACCGATGCACGTCCTCCCGCGGCGCCGCGCCGCGCTCGCGCTGCTCGCCGCGCTCGCCGCCGCACTGGTCGCCACCCTGCTCACCGCGCCGGCGCACGCCGCCACCGCCGCCCGCAGCAACACCGTCGTGCAGCGGCTGCTGGTGGGGAAGTCGGTGCAGGGCCGGCCGATCTACGCCTACCGCAAGGGCAACCTGCGGGCGAGCCACAAGATCCTGGTCATCGGGCAGATCCACGGCAACGAGCCGGCGGGGGTCACCACCGCCTGGCGGATGATCAACTACACGCCGGTCAGCCGCGACGTCGACCTGTGGGTCATCCCGACGATGAACCCCGACGGGCGGGCGCGCGGCACCCGCAGCAACGCCCACCACGTGGACCTGAACCGGAACTTCCCGCAGAACTGGACCAAGAACAGCGCCCGCAGCTGCTGCTGGTCCGGCCCCAGCGCAGCCAGCGAGCCCGAGACCAGGGCGCTCATGGCCTTCCTGGACACGTACCACCCGCAGGAGGTGGTGACCATCCACCAGCCCTACGGCGTCGTGGCCCTCTCCTACGGCGACATCCCGCTCAGCCAGCGGCTCTCGCGCAACCTGCGCCTGCCGCTGGCCGACGTCCCGCTGAGCGGTCCCGTGCTGCTCACCCAGATCCCCGACCCGCTGCCCGACCCCGGGCCGGGCGCCCCGAGCCTGGGCAGCTGGTACACCCACACCCACGAGGGCACGGTCGCCCCGCTGGTCGAGTACCGCAAGGACGCCTCCTACGCCTACGCGAAGTGGGCGGCAATCCCGATGCTGCAGGCGCTGGGCGCGTACTGACCTGGCCCCTCGGGCCCGAGGTGATCGTGAAGAGGTGATGGCCGATCCGCGCCATCAGCCCTTCACGATCACGCCCGGGGGGGCTCAGCTGATCGTCACCGTGAACGGCGCGCTGGTCTGCCCGGTGCTGGGCACCGCCATCCGCCAGGAGCCCTCGCCCGTGCGGCTGGTCATGAACCAGATCGAGTAGCTGCCGTCCTTGTTCACGCTGGTGTGCGCCGGGAAGTCGGTCCAGCCGCCGTCCTGCTGGCGCTGCAGCACCATCGGGGTGCCCGGGTCGGCGCCGGTCACCGTGCCGCGCACGTAGACCCGGCTGCCGGCGGCGGCCGTGGTGGCCTCGGGGGTGGCGGTGACGTCGGCGGGGGTGGGCGTGGGGGTCGGGGTGGCCGACGTCGACGGCACGGGCGGCAGGGCGTCGGGAGTGCGGGTGGAGGTCTCCCCGAGCAGCGCCCCGGCGCCGAGCCCGAGCACCGCCGCGAGCAGGATCAGGCCCGCGACGAAGGGAAGGAAGCCTCGCCGTGCCACCCCTCGATCGTCGCCGAGAGGCGCAGCGAGGTGCAAACCGGACAGCCCTCCTCTCCGCTCGGCGCACGCTCACGGGGTGGCCGAGGTCACGGCCCCGGCTTAGGGTCGCTTCGTCGGCGTTGTGATCACCGTGACCATCGTGGTCTCGGGCCGGCTGAGGCGAAGGACCACGGGAGGACGTGCATGTCGGTGGCTGCGACGACCGGGACGACCACGGGGCCTGCCCTGCCGGCCCTGCGCTGGGTGGTCCGGGTCGGGGACGACCAGCTGGCCGCCCGGGTCGACGCGCTGCGCGCCCGGCTGGCGCCGCTGACCGCCGCCTCGAACGGCCAGCTGCCCGAGGTGGCCGTCGTCGTCGCCGACGCCCCGCTGGGCGAGGCCGGCGAGAGCGAGCTGCTGGCCCTGGCCGGCGCCGGCACCCCGGTGCTGCTGGCCGGGCCCACCCTGGAGCAGCTGCCCGCCGACAGCCTGCTCGTCGACGCCGCCGGTGTCGTCGTGGGGCGCGGCACCCCGGTGCACGAGGTGCGGGTGCGTGCCGGGCAGGCTGCCGACGTCGCCGCGCGGCTGGGCGACCACGTGCTGGTCCGGGACCGGGTGCTGCGGCTGGACAAGACCGCCGACGACGTCGAGGTGCTGCTCACCGCCAACGTGGCCCGCACCGACCACGCGGTGGCCACCTTCCGACCGGGCACCGGCGTCGGCACGCTCACCCTGGACCCCACCGCGGCCGCGCAGGACCGGGAGGTGCTGCGGCTGCTGGTGCTCACCCTGCGCCACCTCGCCGCGGTGCCGGTGGCCGCGCCGGTGCGGGTGGGCCTGCTCGCCTACGGCGCCATCGGCCACGAGCACAACCGGGCGGTGCAGGCCACCGACGGCCTGGAGCTGTCGATGGTGTGCGACCGCTCCCCCGGCCGGCTCGCGGTGGCCCGGTCGCTGGCCCCGGAGGCGCGCACCACCACCGACGCCGAGGAGCTGGTGGCCGACCCGGAGACCGACCTGGTCGTGGTCAGCACCCCGCCGGACACCCACGCGGCGTGGGCGCTGCGCGCGATCGAGCACGGCAAGCACGTGGTGGTGGAGAAGCCGTTCGCGCTGCGCACCGAGGAGGCCGACGCGGTGCTCGCGGCGGCCGCCGAGCGCGGCCTGCTGGCCTGCGTCTACCAGAACCGCCGCTTCGACCCCGACCACCTCGCGCTGCGCCGGCTGGTGCGCGCCGGGGCGCTGGGCGAGGTGTTCCACGCCGAGGCGTTCGTGGGCGGCTACGGCCACCCGTGCAACTACTGGCACTCGGACGAGGACGTCTCCGGCGGCGCCATCTACGACTGGGGCGCGCACGTGCTGGACCAGCTGCTGGACCTGGTGCCGCTCGACGTCGAGCACGTCACCGCGGCCGAGCACAAGCGGGTCTGGCACGACGTCACCAACGCCGACCACTCCCGGGTCACCGTCCGCTTCGCCGGCGGGGTGGAGGCCGAGTTCGTGCACTCGGACCTGGCCGCCGCGCTCAAGCCGCGCTGGTACGTGCTGGGCACCGAGGGCGCGGTGGTCGGGCAGTGGCGCACCGAGAAGGTGGTGCGCCGCTCGGACATCGGCACCCTCGACGAGGACGTGCTGGCCCCGGCCGACTCCCCGCCGCTGCTCGAGCTGCACGCCCCCGACGGCTCGGTCACCGCGGTGGCCACCCCGTCGGACGTACCCTACGGCTTCCACCGCGAGGTGGCCGACCTGCTGCTGGTCGGGCTGCCGATGACGGTCACCGGCGCGCAGTCGCGCCGGGTGCTGGCCGTGATGGAGGCGGCGCGGGAGTCGGCGCGGCGCGGCGGGGTGCCGGTGGCGCCGCGCGAGGCCGTTTCGTGAGTGTGCGCTGGGGATTCCTCGGCGCGGGCATGATCGCCCAGAAGGCGCTGGCGCCGGCCGTGCACGCCGCCGACGGCGCCGTGCTGCAGGCGGTGGCCGCGCGGTCGCTGGACCGGGCCGCCGGGCTGGAGCCGGCCGGCAGCGTCTACGGCGACTACGCCGCGCTGCTGGACGACCCCGACGTCGACGCGGTCTACATCGCGCTGGCCAACGACGCGCACGTGCCGTGGGCGGTGCGCGCGCTGGAGGCCGGCAAGCACGTGCTGTGCGAGAAGCCGCTGGCCCTGGACGCCGCGCAGACCGAGGAGGCCTACGCGGCGTCGGAGAAGGCTGGGCGGCTGCTGGTGGAGGCCTCCTGGTACCGGTGGCACCCGCGCACGCAGCGGTCGTCGTCGCTGGTGTCCTCCGGGGCGATCGGCGAGGTCCGCTCGGTGCAGACGGCGTTCTGCTTCACCGGGGTGGCCGAGGGCAACTACCGGCTCGACCCGGCGATGGGCGGTGGCGCGCTCTACGACGTCGGCCACTACGCGCTGTCGGGGGCGCTGTGGGCGCTGGGTGAGTCCGCCTCCGTCGTGTCGGCCACCGCGCGCTGGTCCGGGGCGTCGCACGGGGAGGGCGTGGACCTGGTCACGGACGCGCAGCTGGCAGCGGGTCCCGCCTCGGGCGAGGTGTCGTGCGGCATCGACGCCCCCGACCGGCAGGCGCTGCGGGTCTCCGGCAGCGCGGGCTCGGTGGAGCACGTGCAGGACGCGTTCATGTCCTGGCACGCGCCGTCGTCCTTGCGTCTGGTGGACGGCGCGGGCGAGCACGTCGAGGAGTTCGCGCCGGTCGACCCCTACCGGCTGATGGTGGAGGCGGTGTCCCGCCGGATCGAGGGCGACGCCGACGCCTGGCTGCTGCCGGCGTCGGAGTCGATCGCGCTGGCGCGGCTGATGGATGCGGTGCGAGAGGCGAGTCGCGGGGAACGCTCGTAGGGTCGAGATGTTCGTCGTTGCCGCTTGGAGGGACCCCGCGTGAGCCTGCTCGTCGTCATGGGATCCGGCGAGACCGCGCCGGCCATGGTCAAGGTGCACCGGGAGGTGTTCGCCCGCACCGGCGACGGCGCGGCGGTCATGCTCGACACCCCGTTCGGGTTCCAGGAGAACGCCGACGACCTGGTGGCGCGCACCCGCACCTACTTCGCCGACTCGGTGGGCCGGTCCGTCGACGTCGCCCGCTGGCGGCGCAGCGACGAGCCGACCGTGGAGCGGGAGAACGCCCTGGCCCGGCTGGCCGGGGCCAAGTGGGCGTTCGCCGGTCCGGGCAGCCCCACCTACGCGCTGCGGAACTGGATCGGCACCCCGGTGCCCGGCGCGCTGGCCGACGTCGCCGCGCGCGGGGGCACGCTGGTGTTCGGCAGCGCGGCCGCGGTCACCCTGGGCACGCACGCGATCCCGGTCTACGAGATCTACAAGGTCGGCATGGAGCCGTTCTGGGCCGAGGGCCTGGACCTGCTCGGCAAGCTCACCGGCATCCACGCCGTCGTCATCCCGCACTACGACAACGCCGAGGGCGGCGGGCACGACACCCGCTTCTGCTACCTGGGCGAGAACCGCTTGTCCCGCCTGGAGAAGGAGCTCCCCGACGACGTCGGCGTGCTGGGTGTGGACGAGCACACGGCGGTGGTGGTCGACACCGACGCGCGCACCGCGACGGTGATGGGCGCCTCCACGGTCACCGTGCGCCGGCGGGGTGCCTCCACCGTGCTGGCGTCCGGGACGTCGCTGTCGCTGGACGAGCTGGGCGCGATGCTGCGCGGCGAGGAGGCCCTGGCGGTCTCCCCCGTGCCGGAGGCTGCGTCCTCCGAGCCCGCGCCGGCCGTCGAGGAGGCGCCGCCGTCGCTGCGCGCCGAGGCCGAGCGGCTGCGCGCCGCCTTCGACGCCGCGATCGAGAAGGCCGACGTCGACGGCTGCGTGGAGGCGGTGCTGCACCTGGAGCAGGCCATCGTCGACTGGTCGGCCGACACCCTGCAGAGCGACGACACCGACCGCGCCCGCCGCGAGCTGCGCGCCATGGTCGTGCGCCTGGGCGAGCTGGCCAAGGTCGGCGCCCGCGACCCCCGCGACGTCGTCGGCCCCTACGTGGAGCTGGCCATCGACCTACGCCAGCGCGCCCGCGCCGCCAAGGACTTCGAGGTCTCCGACCTGGTCCGCGACCGGCTCATCGACGCTGGAGTCGAGGTGAGGGACACCCCCGACGGGCCGGAGTGGGTGCTGAAGTAGGGGCGGCGCCGGCTGAGCGGTGACCGGTTTGCGCAGGCGCTGGTCGGCGTGGCGGTCGCTCTCGACGTCGACTCGCCGCTTCGCGGCGGTTGATGCCTTCGCACATCGGTCTCTGCGGCAGGGCTGAGCATCGGGGCGAGTCCTGCTGGCGGCTGGCGGTTGTAGGACGGTCGAAGGCGCTGGTGACGGCGGGAGCCGCGTCGGGGCTGGCTTGCGCGGCCGGCTGCGGGCCGGTCGGCCGAGTGTGACGGCAATGCACGACACGCCGCGTCCGGACGACGATGACGTCGCACTCTGGCGGGCCACCGCTCGAGTGGAAGGTTCCAGCACGACACGCCGACGTGTCCCTGCAAAAGCCCTCCACTTGGCGCGAGCAGGCCAGCAGAGTCGCCCCGCGCCCGGCTCCCCCGTCACCAGCGCCTTCCACCCCGTACGGAGCCGCAGCCGGGATCAGGGAGCGATCACCCAGCGTCCCCGACCCAGGAAAGAACTCGCCCACCGAGACGGATTCTCCTCGGTGGGCGAGTAATGATCACGGTCCCGTGATCGTTCCGAACGGGGCCTACGGGGTGGCCTGCTGGAGCTGAGGGACCACGGCGTCCGACACGACACCGGAGCCGCCGAAAATGGTGAGCTTGTTGATGCTGCCGGTGTGGCCGGTCAGGTAGCTCGCCGAGACGCCGGTGAGGGTGTCGGGGCCGGTGAGGAGCAGCGGAGCGCGGTCGGCACCGAGGCCCGGGGCGGCCACCATCGCGTCGGCGAAGTTGTAGCCGGTTGCGACGCCGACCCGCTGGGGAGTCGGGAAGAACTTGCCGGCCACGATCGCAGCCGTGGTGAATCGGTCGGTGCCGGACAGAGCAGTCGCTCCAGGGTCGGCCGCGGAGGCCGGGCCGCCGATGGCGTACCTGGCGGTGCTCGGGTGCGCCGCGAGGTACTGACGAGTGACCGAGGCCTGCGTTCTGCCTTGGGTAAGCAGGACGGCCGCTCCGGTCATTGCAGCTGCCGGACCCGCTGCCAACGCGTCGGGGAAGTCGAGGCCGGTCGCCTCGAAGATGGTGCTGGGGTTGCGGAGCGCGTTCGCGATGGCGACCGCGGTGGCGTAGCGGTCGATACCCGAGATCCGCTTGGGCAGGTACCCCGCGGCGACGACAGCCTTCTCGACCGCTGAGCTGAGAGCTCCCTTGCCGCCGAGCAGGAACACGGTGCTGCCCTTGCTGAGCACCCGGTTCAGTTCGGTGACGACAGCCGCATCGAGCCCCGTCGGCTGGGTCAGCAGGATCGGTCCACCCTGGCTGGCGGCCAGCGGGCCTCCTGCGAGCGCGTCAGCGAACACGTCGCTGCGCGCCAGGACAACGGTGCCCGCGGAGTCGGCCGTCGGAAACTGGGCCACGCTAGCGGCGATGGAGGTGCGCACGCGATCCGGTCCGGCAAGACGTCCCACGGGCACTGCCCCGGCGGCGATCACCGCGTTCTGGAGCTGGTCGGGCGTGGGAGTGGTCGAGGCGGTGAGCGAGCTGACGAGGTCGCCCGTACTCGGGTCACGCTTGGTGCCCGTGACCTTGGTCCACGCCGACCCGTCCCACCACCACACCGACGTTGAGGGGACAGCGTGGAACCGCAGCGTCACCGCCGGGAAGGCGCCGGGAGTGACCGAGACCTTGAACAGGCCGCCGGCCGATGTTCCACTCACCTCCGGCGCGCTGGCACCGTACGCCTGAGTTGTGCTCAGCTGCGTGGCTGTGATCTCACCGGTGCCAGTTCCGACCACGGTCAGCGGCCCGGTGGTGACCTTCGGGTTCTGTGCGCTGGCGCCGCGGGCGGCAGCCAAGGCCGCCAGGTCGGTCAGGCTGCCGTTGAACTTCGACATGTCCACGCGGCCGGAGATGCCGGGGACGGTCGCCGAGCTAGTGTACTGCCAGAAGGTGTAGGCCTGCCCCCATCCGCCGAGGGACTGGGGGGACGTGACGCCGTAGTTGGCGATCCAGAGCGGGTACTGGGCCAGGTCTGTGGTGCCACCCATCTGGTTCGCCCAGAAGGTGGGGTACGTGTAGATCACCGGCACTCGGCCGGTCAGCTGCTGAACCGCGCCGAGGTAGGCCTTGACCCACGACAGCAGGGCGGCGGGAGAGAGCCCCCCGTTGTCCTCCAGGTCAAGGACCGGCGGCAGGTCCTTCGGGCCCGTCAGCGGGCCCACGGCCGCGGCGAAGTACTGCGCCTGCGTCGCAGCGTCCTTCGCGGGATTGGCGAAGTGGTAGGCACCGCGGTACATGCCCTGAGCCCCGACGCTCGCCCAGTCGTCGACGAAGTAGGGGTTGGTGTACGTGCTGCCCTCGGTGGCCTTCACGAAGGCGAAGGCGTTTCCGGCGGCCTTGACCGCCGCCCAGTCGATCGGCGCACCGTTGGGGTACGCCGTGCTCTTCGGGTGCTGGTAGCTCGAGACGTCCGGCCCGACGACGTCGGTGGCCGACGGCACATAGGTGACGGCCGACGCGGGGAGGACGAAGGCGACCGAGCTGAGGATGGTTGCGGCGACCAGGGCGACGACGGCCCCGACGGCGGCCACGGTCCGGCGCGGACGGGTGGTCGGTCGGTTCACGGGTGGGTCCAGTTCGTTGTGCGGACGGTTCGCGGAGCGGCCCTGCACGCGCCGCTCCTACGCACCATCGGCACGCGAGCCCCCACCGCCTGAGCGTCTCCGACAGTCCGTCGTGAAGCGCCCGCCCCCGTTGGTGCAGACACATACTGCCGGAAGCGGGCGCTCCCGCGTCCCATTTGGGGGCCTGCACTGCACATGTTGTGCAGAAAGGCCGGTGGCCCCGTGCCGGGGGGGGCCGGGGCCCCCGGGGGGGGGGGGGGTGGGGGGGGTGAGAGTGGGTTGTGGTGTGAACCGCCGCGCG
>JBQCHF010000072.1:0-106144 GCA_051954955.1 Motilibacteraceae bacterium | reverse complement strand
GGGGGCCCTGGGCGGGCCCCCGGCCACCGTCACGTTTTCCGTGCCCTTGGTTGGTTCCGGCCGGTTATGTCCGGGCGTTACGCCACCAATTGAGGTTGTGAGACCGGCCTACTCCAGGCCGAGGTCGCCCAGCGAGAACGCGGCCCGGTACTCCAGCCCGGCCTCGGCGACCTTCGGCGCGGCCCCGCGCTCCACGATCACAGCGACGCCGACGACCTCCGCGCCGGCCTCGCGCAGGGCCTCCACCGCAGTCAGCACCGACCCGCCGGTGGTGGAGGTGTCCTCCACCGCCAGCACCCGGCGGCCGGCGACGTCGGGGCCCTCGATCCGGCGCTGCAGCCCGTGCTGCTTCTCGCTCTTGCGCACCACGAACGCGTCCAGCCGGCGGCCCTGCGCGGCGGCGGCGTGCAGCATCGCGGTGGCCACCGGGTCCGCACCGAGGGTGAGCCCGCCGACGGCGTCGTAGTCCCAGTCCGCGGTGAGGTCGAGCATGACCTGCCCGACCAGCGGCGCGGTGGCGCCGTCGAGGGTGACCCGGCGCAGGTCGACGTAGTAGTCGGCCTCCCGCCCGGAGCTCAGCACCACCCGGCCGTGCACGACGGCCTTCTCGCGGATGTCGGCCAGCAGCAGGTCACGGGTCGAGAGGTCGCTCATGCCCCGAAGCCTAGGGGGGCCTCCGAGGCGTCCCTCAGTCGACGTCGTCGGCGACCCGACGGCGGGGAGCCTCCGCCGGCTGTCGCGATCCGCGACGCCGGGTGGCCAGCAGCGAGAACCCGATCGGCACGACCGAGATGAGCACCGCACCGACCAGGATGAGGTCGATGTGGTCGCCGATGAACGGCACCTTCGGCCCGATGAAGTAGCCGAGCAGGGTGACGCCGAACGACCAGAGCACGCCGCCGACGAGGCTGTAGAGCAGGTAGAGACGCAGCGGCATCCGGCTGGCCCCGGCCATCACGGTGATGAAGGTGCGCACCACCGGCACGAACCGGGCCAGCACGATCGAGTGCGCGCCCCAGCGCTCGAAGAAGGCCGCGGCCCGCTCCACGTGGTCGCGCTTGAACAGCCGCGAGTCGGGCTTGTTGAAGACCGCCGGCCCGGCGCGGTAGCCGATGAGGTAGCCGACCCAGTTGCCCAGCACCGCTGCGGCGGCGGCCAGCGCGCAGACCAGCCAGATCGAGTGCGGCAGCCCGGTCTTGTTCTCGGCCACGATGACCCCCGCGGAGAACAGCAGGGTGTCCCCGGGCAGGAAGAAGCCGACGAGCAGCCCGCACTCGGCGAAGATCACCACGAGCAGGCCGATCAGGCCGAAGGTGGCGAGCAGCTGGTCAGGGGCCAGCCACGACGGGCCGAGGGCGACGGTCACGTGGTCGAAACTAGCCCAGCGGCCGCCGCGTTCCCTGAAGGGATCTCAGCGGGGGCTCGACGGGCGGGCCGGTCAGTCGCGCACCGTGAAGCTCTCGACCTGTCCGCTGCCGCCCAGCGGCCGCGCCTTGCCGTCGACGACGAACCGCACCCCGCCGGCGTTGCCGGTGCGCACCGTGAACGACGGCCCGTCGTAGGAGGCGGTCTCCCCGGGCCGGAAGATCCGGGCCACCAGCTGGCGCCCACGGCTGTCGGTCACCGAGATCCACGCGGTCCTCAGCACCGTGAACGAGAGCAGCGGCGGCGGGCTGGCGGTCGCGCTCGGGGTGGGGGTGGCGCTGGGCGTCGGCGCCGCTGCGACGCCGGACGCCTGGGTCGACGGGCTGGGGCTGGGGCTGGGGGTGGACGGGCTGGGGGCGGACGGGGTGGGCGTCGGCGAGGCGAGCGGGGCCGGCGTGGTCTGCACCGCGGCCCGCGCACCGGCGTCGTCGGAGCCGCCGCGGGTGGTTGCCAGCACCACGGCGATCACGGCCAGCACCACCAGCAGGACCGCCAGCACCACCACCGGTCGCTGCCACGGTGCCCTGACCGCCGCCTCCGGCCTGCTGTGTCGCCCCACGTCGTCGAGCCTAACCGCGCCGTCACGGCTGTACCGGATCCTGCCGGTTAGCGTGGGTGCCTGTGCCCGACGCCGAGCCTGCCGCCACCGAGCCAGCGGACCACGCGCCCGACGCCACAGGGGCGGGCGCGACCGCGGCCGCCGACGTCGGCGTGGGCCCCTGGCAGGGACCCTGGCCGGACGACCCCCGCTACGACCCGGAGCTGCTGGCCGGCGGCGATCGGCGCAACGTCGTGGACCGCTACCGGTACTGGCGGCTCGAGGCCGTGGTCGCCGACCTCGACGCCCGCCGCCACCCGTTCCACGTGGCCATCGAGAACTGGCAGCACGACCTCAACATCGGCACCGTCGTGCGCACCGCGAACGCCTTCCTGGCCCGCGAGGTGCACGTGGTGGGCCGGCGCCGCTGGAACCGGCGCGGGGCGATGGTGACCGACCGCTACCAGCATGTCCGCTACCACCCAGACGTCGAGGCGCTGCTCGCCTACGCGCGCGAGCAGGGGCTGACCGTCGTCGGAGTGGACAACCTCCCGGGCGCGGTGCCGCTGGAGACCACCGAGCTGCCGCGCCGGGCGCTGCTGCTGTTCGGGCAGGAGGGGCCGGGCCTGTCCGAGCCGGCGCGGAGGGCCGCCGACGTCGTCGTGTCGATCGCGCCGTACGGGTCCACCCGGTCGATCAACGCCGGGGTGGCGGCCGGCATCGCGATGCACGCCTGGGTGCGGAGGTGGGCCGACCTGCCCGCCGGCCATCGCGCTGGCGACGCCCTGCCGCGCTCTGACGCCCCGCGCTGACCGGCGCTCCCCTCACCGCCAGTCGATGCCGCAGGTGTTCGGGCCGCCCCGGAACAGGGCGCCCAGCCCGGGCGTGCTCACGCCGGAGAAGGGCTTGCGCTCCAGGGCGGTGGCGCGGTCGCGGGCGTCGAAGCCCCAGGTGGTGACGGTGCCGGCGTAGGTCGGCTCCTGCGAGACCGGGCCCTGACGGGTGGACTCGACACTGACGACCTCCCGCCCTGGACGGTCGGGGACCGCGTCCAGGCAGGCGAAGCTGCGCGGGCCGGTCATGCTGCCCACGGTGGACAGCTCCCAGGGCGCCTCGCCGGCGAAGACGACCAGCCCGGTCTGGCGGGTCCAGCGCACCGCGAGGTAGCCGTCGCCGGTGGCGCCGCGGAAGGTGCGCAACAGCACCTCGGCGTGGCCGTCGCGGTCGAGGTCGGCGCTGCCGGCCACCTCCGGGTCGTCGACGAGCCATGCCGTCAGCAGCGGCGAGGTGAGCAGCTCCTCGGTCGAGCTGGGGGTGAGGGCCACCTCCCAGCCGCCGGCCGGGGTGCGGCGCACCGCCACCCGGTCGGTCCGGCCGTCGCCGTCGACGTCCCACGCGGTGGCTGCAGTCGCTGTGGGTGCCGGAGCCGTCGGAGTGGTCGCAGCCGCCGTGGGTGCCGGCGTCGCGGTGGCAGGCGTGGGCCGCGACGTGCCGGAGGTGCTGCTGGGGGTGCTGCTCGGTGCCGGACCGCTCGACGTGGAGGCGGTGCTGCGGGCCGGGGTCGTGCCGGCTGCCGGTGAGGCGACGACACGGGGGTCCCCTCCGCCGCCGCCCAGCAGCGCGCCGGCTCCGAGCCCGGCGATGGCGACGGCCGCGGCGGCCACGGCGGCGGCCGGGACGGGGCGCACCTTCATCTGGTCCTCCTCGAGTGCGGCGGGGGGCCTGCCGGGCGGGCCGATGCGGCCCCGCAGCAGGAAGACGCCTGAGCGCCGTCCAGGTTGCATCGGGCTGCCGGGACGTCGGGCCCTGTTCGGTCCGCGCGCCGCTGGGGAGGCTCGGAGCGACCGCGCGAGCCAGCGGGAGGAGCCGCCATGACCACCGACGTCCGCAGCGCACCCGACCGGAGCGCCCCTGACCGCAGTGGGCCGAACCTGTCCGTGCAGCGGGCCGCCGGCGCCGGGCCGGTGGGCATCGACCGGATCGTCGAGCTTCTCGGCGAGGCGGCACCGGACCTGCTCGAGCACCAGCCGGCCGTCTCCCGCGATCTGCTCGCCCTGCCCGGACCGGACTTCATCGACCGTGTCTACGCCCGCACCGACCGCTCCCCGCAGGTGCTGCGCAGCCTCGGTCAGCTGTTCGGGCACGGGCGCCTGGCCGGCACCGGCTACCTCTCGATCCTGCCGGTGGACCAGGGCATCGAGCACTCGGCCGGCGCCTCGTTCAGCGTGAACCCGCGCTACTTCGACCCCGAGGGCATCCTCGAACTGGCCGTCGAGGGCGGCTGCAACGCGGTGGCCTCGACCTTCGGCGTGCTCGGCGCGGTGTCGCGCTCGTACGCGCACCGGATCCCCTTCATCTGCAAGGTGAACCACAACGAGCTGCTCACGTTCCCCAACGAGCACAAGCAACGGCTCTACGGCACGGTGCGCGAGGCGTGGAACCTGGGCGCAACGGCGGTGGGTGCCACCGTCTACTTCGGCTCCGACGACGCCGGCCGCGAGCTCACCGAGGTGGCCGAGCTGTTCGCCCACGCGCACGAGCTGGGCATAGCCACCGTCCTGTGGTGCTAACTGCGCAACCCCGGCTTCAGCATCGACGGCACCAACCACGAGACCTCGGCCGACCTCACCGCCCAGGCGAACCACCTCGGTGCCACCGTGCAGGCCGACATCATCAAGCAGAAGCTGCCCACCCAGAACGGCGGCTTCCCGGCGGTGAAGGCCCGCAGCGGCCAGTCCTACGGCAAGACCGACAAGCGGATGTACGGCCAGCTGACCACCGACCACCCCATCGACCTGTGCCGCTGGCAGGTGCTCAACGACCTCGCCGGCCGGGCCGGGCTGATCAACTCCGGCGGGGCGTCCAGCGGAGGCGGGGACCTGGCCGCCGTTGTCCGGACCGCGGTGGTGAACAAGCGGGCCGGCGGCACCGGCCTGATCACCGGGCGCAAGGCGTTCCAGCGGCCGATGGCCGAAGGCGTCGCGCTGCTGCACGCCGTGCAGGACGTCTACCTCTGCCCGGAGGTCACCGTCGCCTGAGGGGTTGCGGCGCGCTGCGCTCGGGACGGTTCACCCGCGGCCCGGTGCGTGGCAGGATGCGCCACGGACCGCGGCCGACGACGCCCGCGCGCGTCGTCCACCGCCAACCCGTTCTGCCCCTAGGAGTGCTGACGTGCCCATCGCCACCCCCGAGGTCTACGCCGAGATGATCGCCCGGGCGAAGGCCGGCGCCTTCGCCTACCCGGCCATCAACTGCACCTCGTCGCAGACCATCGTCGCCGCGATCCGCGGCTTCGCCGAGGCCGAGTCCGACGGCATCGTGCAGGTCTCCTGGGGCGGCGCGGAGTTCGCCTCCGGCCAGCTGGTCAAGGACATGGTGACCGGCGCGACGGCCCTGGCCGAGTTCGCCCACGTCGTCGCCGCCAAGTACGACGTCAACATCGCGCTGCACACCGACCACTGCCCCAAGGACAAGCTCGACGGGTTCATGCGCCCGCTCATCGACATCTCGCGCGAGCGGGTGGCGAGCGGGCAGCAGCCGCTGTTCCAGTCGCACATGTGGGACGGCTCGGCGGTCGAGCTGCACGAGAACCTCGACATCGCCGAGGACCTGCTGGAGAAGTCCGCGCAGGCCAAGACGATCCTCGAGATCGAGATCGGCGTCGTCGGCGGCGAGGAGGACGGCGTCGAGGCCAAGGAGAACGCCAAGCTCTACTCCACCCCCGAGGACGGCCTGGCCACGGTGGAGAAGCTGGGCCTGGGCGAGCGCGGCCGCTACCTGGTGGCCGCCACGTTCGGCAACGTGCACGGCGTCTACAAGCCGGGCAACGTGAAGCTGCGCCCGTCGATCCTCAAGGAGATCCAGGACGCGGTCGGCGCCAAGTACGGCAAGGACAAGCCGCTGGACCTCGTCTTCCACGGCGGCTCCGGCTCGCTGCTGTCCGAGATCCGCGAGGCCCTGGACTACGGCGTCGTGAAGATGAACGTCGACACCGACACCCAGTACGCCTTCACCCGCCCGATCGTCGACCACATGTTCAAGAACTACGACGGCGTCCTGAAGGTGGACGACGAGGTCGGCAACAAGAAGGCCTACGACCCGCGCACCTACGGCAAGCTCGCCGAGGCCGGCATGGCCCAGCGCGTCGTCACCGCCTGCGAGAACCTGCGCAGCACGGGCACCAAGCTCAAGTAGCCCCCCGGGCCCGGGTGCCAACGATCACGTTAACGTGACCATTGGTCGCCTCCCTCCGTGAATTCACGGAGGGAAGCGACCAATTGCGTTTATGGGTCGGCGAGTGCAGCCGCCATCCCCAAGGCCTCCGCCACTGTCCACAGCGGCGGGCCGGCTGGGACCAGGGTGCGCCCGCGGGCGAGCAGATTCAACGACATGACTCTCGTGCCGCTGTCCCAGGCCCCGTCCCCGCTACCGGGTCGGGTCTTCCTCCGTCGCGAGGCCATCGCCGAGGGTCGTTCCTCCGGCGAGGTCGCGCGCCTGATCCGTCGAGGCGAGTGGGTCCGGCTCCGGTGGGGCGGCTACTGCACCAGGGAGGTGTGGCGGGCGGCCGACGACCGGGAGCGGCACCTGCTCGAGGCAGCCGCTGCCGTCCGTGCTCTCGACGGTCCCCCCGTCCTCAGCCACGCCTCGGCTGCCGCTGCATGGGGCCTGCCGCTGTGGGGACAGGACATGACCGACGTCCACGTCACCCGGACCGATGGGCGAGCCGCCAGGCGCCGGGCCGGCGTCGTCCATCACGCCGGGACCCTGCTGCCCGACGAGGTGGCGGAGCGTGCAGGACTCCTCGTGACCACGCCGGCCCGCACACTCCTCGACGTCGCCGCGTACTGCGAGGCCGAGGCGGGGGTGGCCCTGGCCGACGCCGCCCTGCACGAGCGGCTGACCACCGCGGACGAGCTCCTGCAGGCCCTCGATGCTCGCCGTGACTGGCCGGGCGCTGCCCAGGCCGCGCGCGTGGTCTCACTCGCGGACGGGCGCTCCGAGAGTGTGGGTGAGTCGCGGCTACGCCTCGCCTGTGCCCACTTCGGCTGGGTGACGGAGCCGCAGCACTGCTTCGACACGCGGCTGGGCAAGGCCTATGTCGACCTGTGGATCAAGGAGTGGCGTATCGCGCTGGAGTTCGACGGGCGGGTCAAGTACCGGATGCAAGAGGCCGCGCGGCAGGGACGCTCGGTGGAGGACGTGCTCTGGGCCGAGAAGCGCAGGGAGGATGCCTTGCGCGCGCTCGGAATTATCGTCGTCCGCGTGGTGTGGGCGGACCTGGCCGATCGAGAAGGCCTGCGTCGCCTGATTCTCTCGGCTCGGGACGCGGCGACAGGTGCGGCCATGGGCGCCTGAGTGCACGCCGTGCGAACGTGCTGACCACCGCAATGTGTCGCTCTGCGCCGTGAATTCACGGCGGTAAGCGAGCAATGGTCACGTTAACGTGATCGTTGGCCAGCGAGCCGGGTCGGTCCCCACCTCGCTCAGAGCACCTCCGCCAGGAACCCGCGCACGGCGTCCAGGTAGGCGTCCTGCTCCTCGACGAACGGCATGTGGCCGCTGCGCTCGAAGACCACGGCTCGGCCGTGGGGGACGCCGGCGGCGATGACGCCGGCGGCGTCGGCGGGGCAGGTGCGGTCGTGCCGGCCGGCCAGGGCGAGCAGCGGCGAGGTCACCGCGCCCAGGCGATCCTCGACGTCGAGGCCGCCGTACCCGCTGGCGGCCATGGCGCGCAGGACGTCGGGGGCGTAGACGGTGCCGGCGGTGCGGCGCTGGTAGTCCGGGATGCGCGGGTCGAGCGGGTCGGCGAAGTGGAACGGCTCCTGGTCGTGCATCAGCTCGGCGAACTCCTCGGGGGTGGACACGGACTCCTCCCGCGCCCAGGAGGCGGCCACCTGCTCGCGCAGGTGCTCGGGCTCGAACGCGGCCAGGTTGGCCTCCACCCCGTCGAGCCAGCCGAACGAGGGCACCCCGCAGGAGACGACCGTGGCGGCCGCTGCGCCGGGCAGCGTCACCGCGTGGGCCAGCGCCACGAAGGCGCCGAAGGAGTGGCCGAGGACGGCGTAGCGCGGGCCCAGCGCCCGGCCGAGGACGTCGACGTCGCGCGCCATCTGGTCGATCGTCCAGGTCGACGGGTCGCTGTCCCGGTCGGACCGCCCCTGGGCGCGCAGGTCGACCAGCACCAGGCGCACCAGGTCCCCGAGCGGGTCGAGGTAGTCGGCGAACTCGTGGTGGTCCAGCCCGGGCCCGCCGTGCAGCACGAGCAGCGGCACCCCGTCGGGCCGGCCGCGCTCGACGACCCACAGCCGCGTGTCGCCGACGTCCAGGTGGTGGCCGCTCTCAGCACTCTCGACCAGGTTCATGGGCCCGAAGCCTGCCGTACCAGGGCGCGACCGGCCCGCCGAGGCCTCGTTCGACCACGCCGGGCAGGATGGGCGCATGCCCGAGAACCTGCTGGCCGGACCGCCGCCCACCCTGCTGCCCGACGACCCCGCCCCCCGGGAGAGCCTCGAGGCCGGCCAGGACCCGGCGCAGGTGGCCGCCGCGACGCCCACCTCGAGCCTGGCCTGGGCCGTGCTGGCCGAGGGGGCGCTGCGCGGTGGGCGCGACGTGGAGGCCTACGCGTACGCCCGCACCGGCTACCACCGCGGGCTGGACGCGCTGCGCCGCAACGGGTGGAAGGGGCACGGGCCGGTGCCCTGGGAGCACGTCCCGAACCAGGGGTTCCTGCGCGCCCTCGGCGCGCTGGCCGAGGCGGCCGGCCGGATCGGCGAGAGCGACGAGGCCGAGCGGTGCGCGAGCTTCCTGGAGGACTGCGACCCGGCGGCTCCGGACGCGGTGGCCGCTCAGCGCTGACCGTGCCCCGCGGGGGGCCTGGGGAGCGGCGACCGGCGCCGCCGGCGCGACCGTCCCCTGCAGCCGGTCGCGCCGGCGCCCCCCGAGCGCGCCGGCCGAGGCATCCCTTCCCGCCGCATGCCACGCGGGCGACGGCCCCCTCGGGAAGAAGCCGCGACCGATGAAACCGTCCCCTGCCGCGGTTCCACCGGTCGCGGGCACGAGAATGCCCGGACATAGGCGCTCGTACATGTCATGTTCGTGCCACTGGCACGTCACTGCCACTAGTCTCCCCGCATGTCGTCGCCGCTGGCTCCCTGGGGCGTGGACCAGCGCGCCGAGCTGCTCTACCGCGCGTCGCTGCGCCGGCCCGGCGGCACGCTGGGCGAGCTCGCCAAGGCCCTCGGGTGGGACGTCGTCGACGCCCGCGCCGCGCTCGAGCCGCTGATGGCCACCGGGCTGGCCCGGGCCGACGCCTCGACCGGCGCCGATGCCCGCGCGGCCGCCGGCATCGTCGTCGTGCCGGCCTCCCCGTCCACCGCGCTGCAGGCCATGCTCAACCGGGAGGAGGAGCGGCTCGCCGTCCGCGCCCGGCAGGTCGACGAGGCCAAGCAGGCGCTCGAGCGGCTGGCCGAGGACCACCGGGTCGGGCAGGTGCGCCGCTGGGACACCGCCCCCACCCAGCTGGTCGTGGCCGAGGAGGTGCGCCCCGCGCTCGTCGACCTCGCCCGAGCGACCAGCGGCCCGTTCCGCAGCGCGCACGTGCTGCTCGGCCCGTACGCCGAGGCCGAGGACGAGCTGACCCGGCTGGTGGCTCGCCAGGTCCGTGAGGGCCGGCGGGCCGACGCCGTCTACCCCACGTCCGTGCTCGACGACCCCGGTCAGCTCGCCCACGTCCGCTTCTGGTCCACCCAGGGGGAGCGGGCCCGCTTCGCCCGGCGGGTCCCCGTGCAGTTCCTCCTGTTCGGCGACGAGGCCGCGGTGCTGCCGGCCGTCCCGGGGCCGGGGGCCCGCTCCGGCGACCCGCAGCACCTCGTCGTCCGCGACCGCGCCCTGGTGGCGGCCGTCCGGGCGCTCTTCGACCTGCTGTGGGAGCGCTCCGCGGGCCTGCCGCGCGGTGCCGGCGGCGAGGACGACACGCCGGAGGGACGGCAGGCCGTGCTCGAGCTGCTCGCGCTGGGCGCCAAGGACGAGGCCATCGCCCGCCAGCTCGGCATCTCCCTGCGCACCGTGCGCCGGCGGGTCGCTCACCTCCTGGACGAGCTGGGCGCGTCCACCCGCTTCCAGGCGGGTATGGAAGCGGCAAAGCGAGGGCTGGTCTGAGTAAAGCCCGCTGGCCGCAGCAGGAGGGGAACTTTCGTGGTCGAGACCGTGTCGCCCCGCTCTCACGACCCGATCGCCACGCATGACGGGGTCGCCGCCGCCGACGTCGCCGCCGATAACGATGCCGGCGAGGCCGATCGCGACGACCCCCGCCGCCAGGCCCTGCGCCGCCGGCTCGAGGTGCTCATCGGCACCCCGTTCACCGAGGGCAACTCGATCGAGGTGCTGCGCAACGGCGACCGGATCTTCCCGGCCATGCTCGAGGCCATCCGCGGAGCGCGTCAAACCGTCGACCTGATGACTTTCGTCTACTGGCGCGGCGACATCGCCGCCGAGTTCGCCGCCGCGCTGGCCGAGCGCGCCGCCGCCGGGGTGCGGGTGCGCCTGCTCGTCGACGCCCTCGGCGGCCGGCTCATCGACAAGGAGCTGGTGCGCGCCATGGAGCGCGCCGGGGTCTGCGTGGAGTGGTTCCGCCGGCCGCTGCTGCAGTCCCCGTTCAAGCAGAACCATCGGCTGCACCGCAAGGTCCTCGTGGTGGACGAGCAGGTCGCGTTCACCGGCGGGGTCGGGATCGCGGAGGAGTGGTGCGGCGACGCGCGGGACGAGACCGAGTGGCGCGACACGCACGTGCGCGTCGAGGGTCCGGCGGTGGACGGCCTGCACGCCGCGTTCGTGCAGGACTGGGCCGAGTCCGGGCGGCCGCTCTACGACGAGGTCGACCGCTTCCCGGTGCAGCCCCAGCGCGGGCGCTCCACCGTGCTGGTGGTGCGCGGCTCGGCGTCGCTGGGGTGGGACGACATGCAGTCCGCGTTCCACGTGGTGCTCCGCTCGGCCCAGGAGCGGCTGCGGATCGCCACCGCCTACTTCGCCCCGGACAGCGTGTTCCTGGACACGCTGTGCGAGACGGCAGAGCGAGGGGTGCGGGTGGAGCTGCTCGTGCCCGGGCCGCACGCGGACAAGCGGGTCTGCCGGGTGGCGGGCGAGGCCCAGTACGACCGGCTGCTCGACGCGGGGATCGAGGTCTTCTCCTACCAGCCCTCGATGATGCACGCGAAGACCATGACGGTGGACGGCTACGCCGCCGTCATCGGCTCGTCCAACTTCAACCGCCGGTCGCTGGACCACGACGAGGAGAACGTGCTGGTGGTGCTCGACCGCGACGTCGTCGCCCGGCTCGACCACGACCTCGACGAGGACCTGACCCGCAGCCGCCGGCTCGAGCGCTCCCGGTGGCACGAGCGCGCCGGGCACCGGAAGATCCTGGAGGCGGCCACCCTGCCGGTGCGCCGTTGGCTCTGACCCCACCCGCAGGAGAAGCGCTGTGAGCTCGTACGACCCCCTGCCCGTCGTCGTCGTGGGGGCCGGGATGTCCGGCGTGGCCTGCGCCCGGGCGCTCGACGCCGCCGGGCTGAACGTGGTCGTGCGCGACCGCGGCAAGCGGATCGGCGGCCGGATGGCCATTCGCACCACCCAGGAGCGCCCCGTCGACGTCGGTGCGGCGTACTTCACCGTCCGCTCCGACGAGTTCGGCGCGGTGGTGCGCGACTGGGAGCAGCGTGGGCTGGCCCGTCCCTGGACCGACACCTTCCACGTGGCCGGACCGGACGGCATCGAGGGCACCTCCTCCGGCCCGGTCCGCTGGGCCGCGCGCGGCGGTCTGCGCAGCCTGGTGGAGGACCTGGCCGAGGGGCTCGCGGTGGAGCGCTTCCACGACGTGGCCGAGGTGGACGCCGGGCCGGTGGTGGATGGCGAACCGGCGCGCGCCGTCGTACTGGCCATGCCCGACCCACAGGCGGTGGACCTTCTCTCCGACGAGCTGTCGGAGGAGCGGTCGCTGCTCTACGACGCCGCGTGGGAGCCGGCCCTGTCGCTCTACGCGGGCTGGTCCGAGCGCTGCTGGCCGGAGATCGACGGCGTCTTCGTCAACGGCTCCGACAGCCTGTCGTGGATCGCCGACGACGGCCGGCGGCGGGGGGACGGTGCGCCGGTCCTGGTCGCCCACTCCAGTCCTCAGCTCGCGGCGCTGCACCTGGACGACCCCGACGGCGCGCGCGACGCCCTCATCGCCGCGGTGCGCCGGGTCCTCGGGATCGACCGCGACCCGGAGTGGGCGGTGGTCAAGCGCTGGGGGCTGGCGCGTCCCTCCCAGCCGCGGGAGGAGTCCTTCCACCTGGGCGACTCGCTGGTCGGCCTCTGCGGCGACGGCTGGTGCGCTCCCAGCCGGATCGAGGCCGCGTTCCTGTCCGGCAGCCGGCTCGGTGCCGCGCTGGCCGGCCGGCTGGGCTGAGGGCGCCGGGCCGCAGACGGGGCGCGATCAGGGCACCAGGCAGGACCACGCCGCGGGGCGCACGGTCCACCGCCGGCGGGTGAACGGGCCGGCCAGCTCGCCGTCGGCGTTGGTGCCGAACTCCTCGCCGGGCCCGGCGGCCGTCACCACCACCTCCCGCCCGCGCAGCGCCTCGACGTCGTCGCGGTCCACGTGGTCGCCCGCGCGCAGGGCGACGGCGTAGCCGACCCGGGCCAGCGGTCCGGTGGCCGCGGCCAGGACGACGTCGACCAGGCCGTCGTCGGGCTCGGCGTCCGGCGTCAGCAGCGCGCCGCCGCCGATCGAGCGGCCGATGCCGAGCCCGACCATGAGCAGCCGGTCGTCAGCGTCTGCCGAGCTGCCCGACACCTCGCGGCCGTCGACGAGCACCTGCAGCCGCCAGCCCCGCTCGCGTGCCCCGGCGAGCGCGCTGCCGACGACGTAGCCGGCCGCGCCGAGCCGTTCCTTCCAGACCTGCGCGGCCTCGGCGGCCGAGGCGCCCACCCCGGCGTGGACCGCGTTCACGACCAGCCCGCCGTCGTCGTCGACCAGCACGTCGAGCGTGCGGGGCCGGCCCGTGAGCACGACCCGGGCGGCCCGGGCCGGTTCCAGCGGCAGGCCGAGGCAGCGGGCCAGGTCGTTGCCGGTGCCCAGCGGCACGACGCCGACCGGGTCCTCTGGGGACAGCCGCCCCAGCCGTTCGAGCGCGTCGACCACCGCGTGCACGGACCCGTCGCCGCCGACGGCCACCACCCGCTCACCGGTCGCTCGCGAGGCCAGCAGCGACTCCAGTTCGCCCGGTTCCGCGGTGGCCTCCACGCGCACGTTCGCGCCGGTGCGCAGCACCTCCAGCACTGCCTGCACCGCGGCGTCGTCGGCGCCCCCGGCGGCCGCGTTGGTCACCACCAGCAGGTCCCGCGCAGCGGGCGGGACGGACCCCTCCTGTGTCACGTCCGGTAGCCTCCCCACGTAAGAGCCACATGATTGCTCCCGATCCGCCGTCCGTGGTCGGGGCTTCCCGGTGCGAAGAGGTGGCAGGGCATGCCCGCGATCGTGCTGCTCGGTGCCCAGTGGGGCGACGAGGGCAAGGGCAAGGCGACCGACGCGATGGGCGCCGAGGTCGACTACGTCGTCAAGTACAACGGCGGCAACAACGCCGGCCACACCATCGTCGTCAACGGCGAGAAGTACGCGCTGCACCTGCTGCCGGCGGGCATCCTCACGCCCACCTGCACGCCGGTGATCGGCAACGGCGTGGTCATCGACCTGCAGGTGCTGTTCCAGGAGATCGACGACCTCGAGGCGCGCGGCACGGACACCAGCAGGCTGCTGGTCAGTGCCAACGCGCACCTCATCGGGCCGCACCACCGCACCATGGACAAGGTCTCCGAGCGTTTCCTCGGCAAGGCGCGGATCGGCACCACCGGCCGCGGCATCGGCCCGGCCTACTCGGACAAGATCAGTCGCGTCGGCGTGCGCGTGCAGGACCTGTTCGACGAGAAGATCCTGCGCCAGAAGGTGGAAGGCGCGCTCGAACAGAAGAACCACTTGCTGGTCAAGGCGTTCAACCGCCGGGCCATCACGGTGGACGAGGTGGTGGAGGAGTTCCTCTCCTACGCCGAGCGGCTCCGACCGCACGTCGTGGACACCTCGCTGGTGCTGGGCAAGGCCCTGGACGAGGGGAAGACCGTCGTCCTTGAGGGCGGCCAGGCCACGCTGCTGGACATCGACCACGGCACCTATCCGTTCGTCACCTCCTCCAACCCGACCGCCGGAGGGGCGTGCACGGGCTCGGGCATCCCGCCCACGCGCATCGACAAGGTGATCGCGGTGGTCAAGGCCTACACGACGCGGGTCGGCTCGGGCCCGTTCCCGACCGAGCTGCTCGACGCCGACGGCGACCGCCTGCGCGAGGCGGGCCACGAGTTCGGCACCACTACCGGCCGCCCGCGCCGCTGCGGCTGGTACGACGCGCCGATCGCGCGCTATGCCGCCCGGATCAACGGGGTCACCGACTTCGTGCTCACCAAGCTCGACGTCCTCACCGGCTGGGAGCGGATCCCGGTGTGCGTGGCCTACGAGATCGACGGCGTGCGCCACGACGAGCTGCCCATGACGCAGACCGAGTTCCACCACGCGGTGCCGGTCTACGAGTTCCTCGACGGCTGGAGCGAGGACATCACCGGGGCGCGCTCGTTCGAGGACCTGCCCAAGAACGCGCAGGCCTACGTCCGTGCGCTGGAGGAGATGTCCGGGGCGCCGTTCTCGGCCATCGGGGTGGGCCCGGGCCGCGACGCCACCGTCGAGCTGCGCCCGCTGCTGGGCTGAGCGTGCGGCAACGCCGCCTGCGCGGCCTGCTCCTCGCGCTGGCCGCCGTGCTGGCGGTGCTGCTGGCCGTCGTCGTGGTGGTCGGGTTGCAGCGGCAGCACCGGGGTGCGGACCGCAAGCAAG
The DNA here is from genome assembly GCA_051954955.1 of Motilibacteraceae bacterium. Taxonomy (GTDB): domain Bacteria; phylum Actinomycetota; class Actinomycetes; order Motilibacterales; family Motilibacteraceae; genus JBQCHF01. The sequence continues at coordinate 91,268 of JBQCHF010000072.1, read as the reverse complement.
CGGCCGAGCTGCCGCCCGGCCCGGTCGTCCTGGTGCCCGGCTACGGCGGCAGCCGGACCGGGCTGGAGCAGCTAGCCGCACGGCTGCAGGCGGCCGGCCGGCAGACCCTGGTGCTCACCCTCCCCGACGGCGGCACCGGCGACCTGCGCGCGCAGGCCAAGGCCCTCGACGCCGCGGTGCGCGGCCAGCTCGACGCCGGCGCCCCGTCGGTGGACGTCGTCGGCTACAGCGCCGGAGGCGTGGTCGCCCGGCTCTGGGCCGCGGACCTGGGCGGGGGGAAGGTGGCCCGGCGGGTGGTGACACTTGGCAGCCCGCACCACGGCACGCAGCTGGCCGGGCTGGCCGCCGCGTTCGTCCCCGGCGAGTGCCCGCTCGCCTGCCAGCAGCTGGCCGGCGGCTCGCCGCTCCTCGACGGGCTGCCGGACACACCCGCCGGACCCCGCTGGACCAGCATCTGGACCCGGGACGACCAGGTCGTCCGGCCGCCGGACTCGGCCCGCCTGACCGGGGCCGTCGACGTCGTCGTGCAGGACGTCTGCGCCGACGCCACCACCGAGCACGGCACGCTGCCCACCGATCCGCTGGTGGTTGGGCTGGTGCTCACTGCGCTGGACGGGCCACCGCTCACGGCGGTGCCGCCCGCGTCGCAGTGCGGTGCGCTGCGGTCCCTCGGCGCCGGCTGAGACCACCCGCGCCCGGCCCGCGTCCGGCCTGTGTTCAGCCCTTGCTCAGGCAGGCGCGGCCTTGCGGGACCAGCTGAACTCGATCTCGATCTCCACCTCGTCCCCGTCGACCTCGACCTCGAGCTCGCCGTGCACCTGTTCGGGCACGTGCACCTCGAGGGTTCCGGGGCCGACCGGGAGCTCCACGTCCTCCCCGTCGGCGAAGGCGGCCGCCAGCGCCGAGAGCAGACGCGCGGCCTCCGCCCGCGACATCGTCTCCTTGCGCTCGAACTTCAGCTCCGACATGTCCGCCTCCCCGATGCCGCTTGCGCCGCCGTGGTCGGAACGTCCCGCGCGCCGCGGCGGGCCACATCACCCGGCGTGGATGAGCGGCGCCAGCAGGGGGACCAGGCAGTCCGGCCGTCCTTCCAGGGTGTCGGGGAGAGGCCTCAGCAGGCTTGCACTGTGCGGCTCCCGGACGCCGTCCCACCGTCCCTAGGCTGACAGCACCCGGATGACCGTCGACAGCACGGCAAGCAGAGCAGGAGCCGCCATGCCCGCCCCCCAGGACCCCACCGGCGCGCGCGCCTACGCGCTGGACCGAGCCCACGTGTTCCACTCGTGGTCGGCGCAGGCCGCGCTGGACCCGATGGTGATCGCCGGCGGTGAGGGCTCCTACGTCTGGGACTACGACGGCAAGCGCTACCTGGACTTCTCCTCCCAGCTGGTCAACACCAACATCGGCCACCAGCACCCGAAGGTCGTCGCCGCGATTCAGGAGCAGGCCGGAGTCCTGGCCACCATCGCCCCCCAGCACGCCAACCTCGCGCGCGGGGAGGCCGCCGAGGCGATCGCCCGGCACACGCCCGGCGACCTGGACAAGGTGTTCTTCACCAACGCCGGCGCCGACGCGATCGAGCATGCGGTGCGGATGGCCCGCCTGCACACCGGCCGGCACAAGGTGCTCGCGCAGTACCGCAGCTACCACGGCGGCACGCACATGGCCGTGAACCTGACCGGCGACCCGCGCCGCTGGCCCTCGGACACCGCCAGCGCCGGCGTCGTGCACTTCTTCGGACCGTTCCTCTACCGCTCGGCCTTCCACGCCACCACCGAGCAGGAGGAGACCCAGCGCGCGCTCGAGCACCTCGAGCAGGTCATCGCCTTCGAGGGGCCGAGCACGATCGCCGCGATCCTGCTGGAGTCGATCCCAGGCACCGCCGGCATCATGCCGCCGCCGCCCGGCTTCCTCGCCGGCGTCCGCGAGCTGTGCGACAAGCACGGGATCGTCTACATCGCCGACGAGGTGATGGCGGGATTCGGCCGCTCCGGCAAGTGGTTCTCGGTCGACAACTGGGACGTCGTGCCGGACCTGCTCACCTTCGCCAAGGGCGTCAACTCCGGCTATGTGCCGCTGGGCGGCGTCGCGATCAGCCCGAAGATCGCCCGCACCTTCGACGACCGCGTCTACCCCGGCGGTCTGACCTACTCCGGCCACCCGCTGGCCTGCGCCGCGGCCACCGCCACCATCCGGGTGATGGAGGAGGAGCGGGTCGTCGAGAACGCGGCGCAGATCGGCGAGACGGTGCTCGGCCCGGGCCTGCGCGAGCTGGCCGAGCGGCACCCGGTCATCGGCGAGGTCCGCGGCATGGGCGTGTTCTGGGCGCTGGACCTGGTGACCGACCGCGCCACCAAGGAGCCGCTCGCGCCCTACGGCGGCACCAGCGCCGCGATGGGCCAGCTGGTCGGCGCCTGCAAGGAGCGCGGCCTGCTCCCGTTCACCAACTACCACCGCCTGCACGTGGTCCCGCCGTGCAACGTCACCGAGGCCGAGGCCAAGGAGGGCCTGGCGATCATCGACGAGGCGCTCGCCGCCATCGACGGGCACTACGTCGGGCAGTGATCATCTTCATTGGGTGAGGGTGCCCCAGAGCCAATAGGTTTGGCTCCGGGGCACCCTCACCCAATGCGCCCGGTCCACGAAAAGGACGGCTCTCACTCCATCGAGGCGAGGATCTCCCGGACCACGTCAAGATCCGTGTGCGGGTGCAGGAACGCGAATCGCGCCACCGTCTCGCCCTGCCACGACGTCGGGGTGACGAAGGCGACCTGGTCGGCGAGCAGCTTCTCCGACCAGGCGTAGTAGTCGTCCGATTCCCAGCCCTTGCGCCGGAACAGCACGACCGACAGCTCCGGATCTCGGACGAGCTCCAGGTGGTCGGACTCGCGCACGAGCTCCGCAGTCTCGCGGGCCAGGGACAGCGAGGACTCCACCGCCTCCCGGTAGGCCGCGGTCCCGTGGACCGCGAGGGAGAACCACAGCGGCAGGCCGCGGGCGCGGCGGGTGAGGTGGTAGGCGTAGTCGGTCGGGTTCCACTCGCCGTCGGAGTGGATGACGTCGAGATACGAGGCGTCCTGCGTGTGCACCGCGCGGGCCAGGTTGGGCTGCCGGTAGAGCAGCGCGGCGCAGTCGAACGGCGCGAACAGCCACTTGTGCGGGTCGACGACGAACGAGTCGGCGTGCTCGATCCCGGCGTAGCGGGGGCGCACGCTGGGCGCGAGCAACCCGGCCCCGCCGTAGGCACCGTCGACGTGGAACCACAGCCCGTGCTCGCGGGCCACCTCGGCGACGCCGGCCAGGTCGTCGACGATGCCGGCGTTGGTGGTGCCCGCCGTCGCGACGACGGCGACGACGTCGGAGGCGTCGGGGTCGGCGGCCAGCGCGCCCCGCAGCGCGTCGCCGGTGAGCCGGTGGTCTGCGGTGGGGACGACGAGGGCGTCCATCGCCAGCAGGTGCAGGGAGTTGGCGATGGAGGAGTGCGCCTGGTCGCTCACCGCGACCCGCACCCGGCGACGCTCGGCGTCGACGACGCCCCGCTCCGCGAGGCGTCGCTGGCCGGTGTCCCGTGCGACCGCGAGCGCGGACAGGTTGGCGGCCGAGCCGCCGGTCACGAAGCAACCGCCGGCCCCCTCCGGCAGCCCGGCGAGGTCGGCGATCCAGCGCAGCACCTGGTTCTCCGCGGCGATCGCGCCGGAGGCCTCCAGCCACGAGATGCCCTGCAGCGACGCGGCGCTGACCACCATGTCGAACAGCAGGGCCGACTTGGTGGGCGCGGCCGGGACGAACGCCAGGAAGCGCGGGCTGTCGCACGAGATCACCGCGCGGGAGAGCACCTCGTCGTAGGTGCGCAGCACGTCGGCCGCATCGGTGCCGTGCTCGGTGACCAGCCCGGCCAGGGCGGCATCGAGGGTGCGCTTGTCGCCGGGAAGGTCCAGCGGCGTCTCGGGCATCGAGAGCCGCTCGACGACGTAGTCCAGGACGAGTCGCAGCGTGCGCTCGTCGAGGTCGTGCATGCGGGGACGGGACTGAGCGGGGAGTTCCATCGAGACCTCGAGGGTGCGCGATCCGACAGCCTGGAGCCCGCCGTCGGGAGGGGCGCCCGGGGCCGGGTCCAGGTCGCGCGGCGCCGTCTGCGGCGCCCGCGGGGGCCAGGCCGACATCCCCTCGGCGGGAGCATCGTGCCACGGGCGGGGCGCTGCTGTGGTCCGTGCCCAGGCTCGCCCGGGCCCTTCGGCCCCGCAGTTGACCGTTTGGCGCAGGCGCTGATGGGCGCGTCGAGGCGCCGAGGCCCTGACGCGCTGGGGACCGCCTGCGCAAATCGGTCAACGACCGGGGGAGCGGGTGGCCGGTCCGCAGACCGGACAGCGGGGCCTCGCCCCGCGCCCGGCCCCTAGGCTTCCTGCCCGTGCTGGTCCTCGTCATCGGCTCCGGGGCGCGCGAGCACGCCCTGGCCCGCGCTCTCGCCGCCGACCCCGCCGTGACCGACGTCGTCTGCGCACCCGGCAACGCCGGCACCGCGGACGTCGCCCGCAACCTCGCCGTCGACCCGCTCGACGGCACCGCCGTGGCCGCGCTGGCCCAGGAGCTCGGCGCCGGGCTGGTCGTTGTCGGCCCGGAGGCGCCGCTGGTGGCGGGAGTGGCCGACGCGGTGCGCGCGGCCGGCATCCCCTGCTTCGGGCCGTCCGCGCAGGCGGCGCAGCTGGAGGGCAGCAAGGCGTTCGCGAAGGACGTCATGGCCGCCGCCGGCGTGCCCACCGCGATGGCGCACGTGTGCACCGACCCCGACCAGGTGGCCGCCGCGCTCGACGCCTTCGGCCCGCCCTACGTCGTCAAGGACGACGGCCTCGCCGCCGGCAAGGGCGTGGTCGTGACCGAGGACCGCGAGGCCGCGCTGACTCACGCTGCAGCATGCCGGGGGCGGGTCGTCGTCGAGGAGTACCTGGCCGGCCCGGAGGTGTCGCTGTTCGCGGTGACCGACGGCGAGACGGTCGTGCCGCTGGTGCCCGCGCAGGACTTCAAGCGGGTCGGCGACGGCGACACCGGCCCGAACACCGGCGGCATGGGCGCCTACTCGCCGCTGCCCTGGGCGCCGGCCGGGCTGGTGGAGGAGGTGCAGCGCACCGTGCTGCAGCCCACCGTCGACGAGCTGCGCCGACGCGGCACCCCGTTCCAGGGCCTGCTCTACGCGGGCCTCGCGCTCACCCCGCGCGGCGTCCGGGTGATCGAGTTCAACGCCCGCTTCGGCGACCCGGAGACCCAGGTCGTGCTGGCCCGGCTGCGCACCCCGCTCGGCGGCCTGCTGCTGGCGGCGGCCACCGGGCGGCTGGCCGAGCTCGAGCCGCTGCGCTGGGACGAGGGCGCCGCGGTCACCGTCGTCGTGGCCGCCGAGGACTACCCGGCCGCGCCGGTGCTCGGAGACCCGGTCGAGGGGCTGGACGACGTGCCAGCGCCGGCCTACGTGCTGCACGCCGGCACCCGGCTCGACGGCGACCGCGTGGTCTCCTCCGGCGGTCGCGTCCTCTGCGTGACGGCCACCGGCGCGGACCTCGCCGCCGCCCGGGAGGCGGCCTACGCGGGGGCGGCGAAGGTGCGGCTGCGCGGCTCGCACCACCGCTCGGACATCGCGCTGGCCGCCGAGCGTGGCGAGGTCTCCGTCCCCTGAGGGTCGCGCCGCGCGCGGGCAGCACGCAGGATTGCCGACGTGCCAGTGTGCCTGCAGGGCGGTGCGGAGTTCGGCTCCCGCTGCCGCGAGATGGACGCCCGCCTGCTCGAGCTGGCCGGCGGCAGCCGCATCGTCGTCACCGCCCTCGCCGGCGCGCCGGGGCGGGAGTACGACACCGCCGGGCGCAACGGCGTGCGGCACTTCCGTGAGCTGGGGGCCGACGACGTCGTCAGCGCCCCCGATGCCCGGTCGGACGAGGACGCCGCCTACCGGGCGTGCGCGGGCGCGGACCTGCTGGTGCTGCCGGGCGGCTCGCCGGCCCGGCTGCTGCAGGCGCTCACCACGACCAAGGTCGGCGCCGCCGTCGGCGAGGTGCTGGCCCGGCGCGGAGTGGTCATGGGCGCGAGCGCCGGCGCGATGGTGCTGTGCGCCTGGACGGTGCTGCCCGAGCACGGGCCGCGGCTGGCGCAGGGGCTGGGGGCGGTGCCCCACGCGCTGGTCCTGCCGCACCACTCCCCGGGCTCGGGGGGCCGCTGGCTCGGCTCGCTGGACGGGCAGCTGCCCGCCGACGTCGTCGTGCTCGGGCTGCCCGAGCAGTCCGGGGTGCTGCTCGACGGCGACACGGTGACCGCGCTCGGCGACCGCGCGACCAGCCTGCTGGGGGCGGCGTCGGGGGAGCTGGCCGTCGGGGCGTCGACCACGCTGCCGGGGGTTGCCCTCGGGTAGGGGAGAATCGCGGGCGTGATCCCCGACGTGCTCGCCTCCCGCTACGCCTCCGCGCCGCTGGCCGCTCTCTGGTCGCCCGAGAGCAAGGTGGTGCTCGAGCGGCAGCTGTGGATCGCCGTGCTGCGCGCTCAGCGCGACCTCGGCATCGACGTGCCCGACGGTGTCGTCGAGGACTACGAGCGGGTCGTCGACCAGGTCGACCTGGCCTCCATCCGCGAGCGGGAGAAGGTCACCCGGCACGACGTCAAGGCGCGCATCGAGGAGTTCTGCGCGCTGGCCGGGCACGAGCACGTGCACAAGGGCATGACCAGCCGCGACCTCACCGAGAACGTCGAGCAGCTGCAGGTGCGCCGCTCCCTCGAGCTGGTGCGCGACCGGGTGGTCGCCACCCTGGCCCGGCTGACGCGCCTGGCCGTCGAGCACGAGAGCCTGGTAATGGCCGGGCGCAGCCACAACGTCGCGGCCCAGGCGACCACGCTGGGCAAGCGGTTCGCGAGCGCCGCCGAGGAGCTGCTGGCCGGCTACGAGCGGGTGGAGGAGCTGCTGGCCCGCTACCCGCTGCGTGGCATCAAGGGCCCGATGGGCACCGCCCAGGACCAGCTCGACCTGCTCGACGGCGACGCCGACCGCCTCGCCGAGCTCGAGCGCCGCGTCGCCGCCCACCTCGGTTTCGAGCGCGTGCTGGACAGCGTCGGCCAGGTCTACCCGCGCTCGCTGGACTTCGACGTCGTCAGCGCGCTGGTGCACGTGGCCGCGGGCCCGTCCAGCCTGGCCAAGACCGTCCGCCTGATGGCCGGGCAGGAGCTGGTGACCGAGGGCTTCAAGGCGGGCCAGGTCGGCTCGAGCGCCATGCCGCACAAGATGAACACCCGCTCCTGCGAGCGGGTGAACGGCCTGGCCGTGGTGCTGCGCGGCTACCTGTCGATGGTCGGCGAGCTGGCCGGCGACCAGTGGAACGAGGGCGACGTCTCCTGCTCGGTGGTACGGCGAGTGGCCCTGCCCGACGCGTTCTTCGCCATCGACGGGCTCTTCCAGACCTTCCTGACGGTGCTGGACGAGTTCGGCGCCTACCCGGCCGTGGTGCAGCGCGAGCTCGAGCGCTACCTGCCGTTCCTGGCCAGCACCAAGGTGCTCATGGCCGCGGTCAAGAAGGGCGTGGGTCGCGAGACCGCGCACGAGGTGGTCAAGGAGCACGCCGTCGCCGTCGCGCTGGAGATGCGCGAGAAGGGCGTGGACCGCAACGACCTCTTCGAGCGGCTCGCCGCCGACCCGCGGCTCGGTCTGTCCGCCCTCGATCTGTCCTCCCTGGTCTCCGAGCCGCTGTCCTTCACCGGGGCGGCGGTCTCGCAGGTGCAGGCGGTCGTCCGGCGGGTCGAGGAGGTCGTCGCGCGGCACCCGGAGGCGGCCTCGTACTCGCCGGAGGGGATCCTGTAGGTCGGGGGCGGGCCGGGTTCAGCGGCACCAAGGCGGCGGGTGCTGCTGGGGGCGCGTCTCGCCGGCCGGTCCGGTCTGCTCCGGGGGAAAGGCGCTGGTGACGGCGGCGGTGCCGCTGGGGGCGCGTCTCGCCGGCCGGTCGCGGAAAGTGTGACGTCATTGCTGGCTTTCTCGGCGTGTCGCAGCGTTACCGTCACACTTTGAGCCAGCTGAAGATCGACTGGAATGTCGTCGCACGACACGCCGGCGTGTCGGGCAACAGCCCTCCACTTGAGCTCCCGACGCCCGCCAGAGACCCCAGACGACCCCGAGAACCGCCGGCCGGCCGCGAGACTCGTCCCGCGCCTGCTCGCGCCGTCACCAGCGCCTTGGACCGTCCGGTACGAGACCCCGCCGCGCCCTTCCAGAGCCGAGCAGACTCCGAATCGCGCAGACATCGCCCGCCGTGCGCGACCCAGCACCGCCGACACGCCGCGAACAAGCTGGGCAGACCGCGGTCATCCCGATCACCGGCGTGCCACCCGCCCTGCCGGGCAGAAGACCCGGTCGGAGGTGAGCCGGGTGCAGCACACCCACCAGAACGGGCAGGACGCGGACGCGCGCGTGGAGCGGCGCCGCCGCGAGCGCCGGCGCAGCTGCCCCGAGTGCGAGTGGCAGTCGCACCCGGGTCAGCAGCTGGACCACGCCGAGTGGAACCAGGCGGTGCGCGGGGAGACCGAGCAGCAGCGGATCGACCGCAACTTCACCGAGCTGCTGCAGGAGGTGCGGGTCGCGCAGACCGGGGTGCAGATCCTGTTCGCGTTCCTGCTCGGGCTGGCCTTCACGCAGCGGTTCACCGAGCTCGGCGCGGCGGGCGACGTCGTCTACCTCGCCACCCTGCTGCTCGCGGCGCTGGCCGCGGGGCTGCTCATCGCGCCGGTCGCCTTCCACCGGCTGGTCTACGCCCGCCGGCTCAAGCGCCAGGTCGTCGAGGTGGGGCACCGCTGCGCCCTGGCCGGGCTCGGCGCGCTCGTGCTCACGCTGGCCGGCGCCGTCCACCTGGCCGCCGCGCTCGTCGTCGGCGGGCTGTTCGCGCCGCTGCTGGCCGCCGGGCTCGCGGTGGTGCTGGGCTGCCTGTGGTTCGTCCTGCCGGTGCTCTCGCGCCGCCACCACCAGCACGAGCCGCGGGACCCCGACGTCCTCTGACCGGTCCCTGACCGCCTCTTCGCGAGCGCAGGGCGGCCTGGGAGGATGCCGCTCGTGCGCCACGTCTACAGCGGCAAGGTCCGCGACCTGTACGAGCTCGAGGACGGCCGGCTCCTGTTCGTCGCCTCGGACCGCATCTCGGCCTACGACGTCGTCATGCCGACGCCGATCCCGGACAAGGGGCGCATCCTCACCGCGATGTCGCTGTGGTGGTTCGAGCAGCTCGCCGACCTGGTGCCCAACCACGTGCTGTCGCTGGACGTGCCTGAGGAGTTCGCGACCCGCGCGATGGTGTGCGAGCGGCTGGACATGTTCCCGGTCGAGTGCGTGGTGCGGGGCTACCTCACCGGCTCGGGCCTCGCGGACTACCGGGCGACCGGCGAGGTCTGCGGCAACCCGCTGCCGGAGGGGCTGGTGGACGGCAGCAGGCTGCCCGAGCCGATCTTCACCCCGGCCATCAAGGCCGCCCTGGGTGAGCACGACGAGAACGTCGACTACGCCGCCGTGGTCGCCACGGTGGGTGAGGCCGATGCTGCCGAGCTGCGTCGCCTCACCCTCGCCGTCTACGACCGCGCCGAGCGGATCGCCCGCGACCGCGGAATCGTGCTGGCCGACACCAAGCTCGAGTTCGGCCGCTCCCCGGCCAGCGGCGCGATCGTGCTGGGCGACGAGGTGCTCACCCCCGACTCGTCCCGGTTCTGGCCCGCGGACGAGTGGGAGCCCGGCCACGCCCAGCCCTCGTTCGACAAGCAGTACCTGCGCGACTGGCTGACCAGCCCCGCCTCCGGGTGGGACCGGACCTCCGGCGCCCCGGCCCCCGAGCTGCCGGCCGACGTCGTCGAGCGCACCCGCGCCAAGTACGTCGAGGCCTACGAGCGCCTCACCGGCCAAGGGTTCGGTTGACAAGGCCGCCGGCACCGTCATGGCTCGGGCGCCAGGAGTGACCGCCGGGGTTAGCGAGGGGTGGAGGTCAGGTAGGAGCAAGGGTTGTCGATTGGTAGTGGCGGGTACTTGGGTACTCAGGTACAGTCGACGCCGTTGGCCGGTACTCGCCGGACAACGCTTCTGAAGGGGACGCTCGCATGGCTGCCGCAGCCGCACCGATCAAAATAGATCACGAGACCGACGAACTCGTCTCGCATGCTGCGCACTTTCTAGGGCGCGCCAAGAAGGACATCGTCGATGCGGCTGTTCGCGAGTACATCGAGGCCCATCGCGAGGAGATCACCAGCGGTGTGCGTCAGGCGCTGCGCCGGCTTGATGGGTCGACATCGTCTGCTCTGTCCCTGCTATCCGGTGTCTCCGACCTTGACGAGTTTGGCGGTCTCCCAGCGGAGTAGCTCATACAGTGTCGTCCATGGGGAAGGCGGCCGTTCGACCAACGCGTCGGTGCTTGTCGGACATGGGGCTGGCTCTGCCGCCATTGACAATTCCGCTGCACGAGCTTCCGCAGCCTCTCCTGCAGAAGGCGCAGCAACTGCCCGAGAAGCACTTCTCGGGTGGTGCAGAGCGGGTGCTCTGCCTGTCTGACCGCGTGTGGTTCAAGGTGAAGCGGGGGGAGCGAGAGCGCGGGGCGGCGACGCTGTTGAGCGACGCGGACCTAGATGCTTACGGGCCTAGCGTTCCTGCTGTCGCGCGCTGGTGGCTGGGCGCGTACGGCACTAGGGAGGCTGGTTCACGGGGTGACTTCTACGAAGCCCTGAAGGCCGAGGCTTTCGCCAAGTCCGTTGATGGAGAAGCCGACTCCGGACACCTCCTTCCGAGTCTCGAGTGGGACTGGAAGCGACTCGAACTCGAACTCGGCCTGGTCTGGATCACCGCCCTCAAGCGCCTCGTCCTGAGGCTGGTCGCGAAGTCGCTTCGGGACGGTCACGAGTACGTTGGCGAAGCGGAAAAGTACCGAATCTCGGCCTTGGTGCGCGCTGACGACGGGCACGACGCATACTTGTCGATCTTTGCTGAAGGTATTCCCGATCCCCAGGTGATTGCCTTAATCCTTGATTCGGTTCCTGGCCTGGACCACGACGATTGGCAGTACGACTACTCTGGACCGGGACACCGCGAGCCTGCGCCAGGTGACCTTGTGTACTCCACGATCCTTCCGCCGCAGGTGTGTGGCGAGATCTTGGACGCCGTTCCAGCAGAGGATGAGTAGCGGCGGGGGTTCCGTCTCTGTCGAGGCCTACGACCGGCTCACCGGCCAGCGGTTCGCCTGATGGACGCCAGCTGGCCGGCCCCACCGCTCGACGCCGACAGGGCTGGGCCGCCAGGGTTGGCTGCTGGGCGACTAGCGGGTCGACGCGCCCGCGCTTCTTGTGGTGGGTGGTCCAGGTTCAGCGCACGTTGTGCTCGGGTGGCGGCATCGTGCGCAGGGGCGGCTCGCCTATGCCCTTCCAGGGCACATCACGGCGGAACCGGCGGCGCAGGGCGGGTCGGACCACCTGTCACGTCACCAGCGCCCGCGCAGGTCCAGGCATGCAAGGGCGTCCCAGGGCTGCACCAGCTGCGAGCGCGCTGGCGCGCGCTGCCATTCGCTCGCTCAAGCAAATTTGGCACTGAACTCCTCGACGTCGGCCAGGAAACTCCCGCGAGTCCAGCCCGGGCCGTGGAACAGCGCGTCGATCTCCGCGTGCGGCCCGCGGCGCAGGGCGCCCGTGCGGCCGGCCAGCTTGGCCTTCCTCGAGGCAGACCTGGCGACCAGGCGAACCCCGCGCCCCCGCGGGGGCAGCGGGTCGTGAGCGTCCAGCAGCGGCCCGGTCCGACCCTACGGCGAGGAGGAGGGTCAGTGGCGGTCCCGGCATCCGGACCGTCGGGAGCGCGCCGGTAGGCTGGCTGCCGCCACCCCCCGACCGTTGTCAGGAGCGCGCGCATGACCCGCGTCGTCGTCGACGTCATGCTCAAGCCGGAGATCCTCGACCCGCAGGGCAAGGCTGTCGCCAACGCTCTGCCCAAGCTCGGCTTCGCCGGCATCGCCGGTGTCCGCCAGGGCAAGCGCTTCGAGCTCGAGCTCGACGGCGAGGTCACCGAGGAGCGGCTGGCCGAGGTCCGCCGGGCCGCCGAGACCCTGCTGTCCAACCCGGTGATCGAGGACTTCACCGTGCGGGTGGAGCAGTGACCGCAGCGGCTACCGGAACGATGGTCGGCGGCGCCCGCATCGGCGTCGTCACCTTCCCCGGCTCGCTCGACGACCGCGACGCCCAGCGCGCGGTGCGGGTGGCCGGCGCGGAGCCGGTTTCGCTGTGGCACGCCGACGACAGCCTGCACGGCGTCGACGCCGTGGTGCTGCCGGGCGGCTTCTCCTACGGCGACTACCTGCGCTGCGGCGCCATCGCGCGGTTCGCGCCGGTGATGGCCACCCTCGTCGACGCCGCCCGCGGCGGCCTGCCGGTGCTGGGGATCTGCAACGGCTTCCAGGTGCTCTGCGAGTCGCACCTGCTGCCCGGTGCGCTGATCCGGAACGACTCCCGCAAGTTCGTGTGCCGGGACCAGCGGCTGCGGATCGAGGGCACCTCCACCGCGTGGACGTCGGGCTATGAGCCCAGCGAGGAGATCGTGGTGCCGCTCAAGAACGGCGAGGGCGGCTACGTCGCCGACGAGCGCACCCTGGACGAGCTCGAGGGCGAGGGGCGGGTCGTCGCCCGCTACCTCGAGGTCAACCCCAACGGCAGCTACCGCGACATCGCCGGCATCTCCAACGCCGCCGGCAACGTCGTCGGGCTGATGCCGCACCCGGAGCACGCGGTCGAGCCGCTCACCGGGCCCACCACCGACGGCCTCGGTTTCTTCACCTCGGTGCTGTCCCGGCTGGTGCAGGCGTGAGCTCGCGGGAGGACGTGACGGTGGGCGCAGCTGTGAGCAGCGGGATCGACGTCAGCGGTGTCGACGCCGCCGTCCGCCCTCAGGATGACCTGTTCGGCCACGTCAACGGCGGGTGGCTGGCCACCGCCGAGATCCCTCCCGACCGCGCCATCGACGGTGCCTTCCCGCACCTGCGCGACCAGTCCGAGGCCGACCTGCGGGTCATCCTCGAGGAGCTGCGCGATGGGGCCGGCGAGGCGGGTGCCCCCGGCCGGCTGGCCGGCGACCTCTACGCCAGCTTCATGGACGAGGAGCGCATCGAGCAGCTCGGCGGCACGCCGCTGCAGCCCCTGCTGGCCCGCGTCGACGCCGTAGCCGACCTGTCCGACCTCGCGGCCGCCCTCGGTGAGCTCAACCGCCTCGGAGTGCCGGGACTGTTCGGCTGGTGGGTCGACACCGACGCCAAGGCGTCCGACCGCTACGTCGTCAACCTCGTTCAGGGCGGCCTCGGCCTGCCGGACGAGTCCTATTACCACGACGAGCAGTTCGCCCCGGTGCGAGCGGCCTACGCCGGCCACCTCGAGCGGGTGCTGGGGCTGGCCGCCCTCCCCGAGCCGGTCGAGCGTGCAGCGCTCGTGCTGCGCGTCGAGCACCTGCTGGCCGACCAGCACTGGACCCGGGTCGAGAGCCGCGACGTCAGCCGCACCTACAACAAGCACACCTTCGACGAGCTGCGCGCCCTGGCCCCGTCCTTCGACTGGTCCGCGTGGCTGGCCGGACTTCAGGCGCCCGAGGCGGTGCTGGCCGAGGTCGTCGTGCGTCAGCCGAGCTTCTTCACGGCGCTGGAGTCGGCGCTGCGCCAGGTGCCGTTGGAGGAGTGGAAGGCGTGGCTGTCCTGGCACGTCGTCCGGTCGTCCTCCCCCTACCTGTCGTCGGAGTTCTCCGCCGCCCACTTCGACTTCTATGGGCGCACCCTCACCGGCGCACAGCAGCAGCGCGAGCGCTGGAAGCGCGGTGTGGAGGTCGTCGAGGGGGCGGTCGGAGACGCGCTCGGCCAGGTCTACGTGGCCCGGCACTTCCCGCCGGAGGCGAAGGCCCGCATCACCGAGCTGGTCGAGAACCTCGTGGCCGCCTACCGCGAGGACATCTCAGCCCTGGACTGGATGAGCCCGGACACCCGCGAGCGCGCGCTGGAGAAGCTGGCCAAGTTCACGCCCAAGGTCGGATACCCCGACGAGTGGAAGGACTACGTCGGACTCGTCATCGAGCGCGGCGACCTGCTGGGCAACGTCCAGCGGTCCAACGCGCACGAGACCGACCGCGAGCTGGGCAAGATCGGCTCCCCGGTGGACCGTGGCGAGTGGTTCATGACCCCGCAGACGGTCAACGCCTACTACAACCCGGGGATGAACGAGATCGTCTTCCCCGCGGCCATCCTGCAGCCGCCGTTCTTCGACGCCGACGCCGACGACGCCGCCAACTACGGCGGCATCGGCGCGGTGATCGGGCACGAGATCGGCCACGGCTTCGACGACCAGGGCAGCAAGTACGACGGCGACGGCAACCTGTCGGACTGGTGGACCGACGAGGACCGGGCCCGCTTCGAGGAACGGGCTGCGGCGCTCATCGCGCAGTACGACACGTTCGAGCCGCGCGAGGCGCCCGGCCACCGCGTCAACGGCGCGTTCACGGTCGGGGAGAACATCGGCGACCTCGGCGGCCTCACCGTCGCCTACCGCGCCTACCGCATCTCGCTGGCCGGCCAGGAGCCGCCGGTCATCGACGGTCTCACCGGCGACCAGCGGTTCTTCATGGGCTGGGCCCAGTGCTGGGCCACCAAGACCCGCGAGGCGGAGGCCGTCCGGCGGCTCTCGGTCGACCCGCACGCGCCGGGAGAGTTCCGCTGCAACGTGGTGCGCAACCTCGACGAGTTCTACGCCGCGTTCGACGTGGTCGAGGGTGACGGGCTGTGGCTGGCGCCGGACCGGCGCGTCCGGATCTGGTAGGAGAGGCGAGCAGTGAGCGACACCGTCGAGCAGGCCGGGAAGACCCCCGACGTCGAGCAGCCGTGGGCCGAGCTCGGTCTCAAGGCCGACGAGTACGCCCGCATCCGCGAGATCCTCGGGCGGCGCCCGACGTCGTCCGAGCTGGCGATGTACTCGGTCATGTGGAGCGAGCACTGCTCCTACAAGTCCTCCAAGGTGCACCTGCGCCAGTTCGGTGAGAAGAAGCCGGAGACCGACGCGCTGCTGGTCGGCATGGGCGAGAACGCCGGCGTGGTCGACATCGGCGACGGCTGGGCGGTCACCTTCAAGGTGGAGTCGCACAACCACCCCTCCTACGTCGAGCCCTACCAGGGCGCGGCCACCGGCGTCGGCGGCATCGTCCGGGACATCCTCACGATGGGGGCTCGACCGATCGCGGTGATGGACCCGCTGCGCTTCGGCCCGCTGGACGCCGACGACACGCGCCGGGTCCTGCCGGGCGTCGTGGCCGGCGTCGGTGGCTACGGCAACTGCCTGGGCCTGCCCAACATCGGCGGCGAGGTCGTCTTCGACGAGAGCTACCTCGGCAACCCGCTGGTCAACGCGCTGTGCGTCGGTGCGATGCGGCACGAGGACATCAAGCTGGCCAAGGCCTCCGGCGTCGGGAACCTGGTGGTGCTGTTCGGCGCCGCCACCGGCGGCGACGGCATCGGCGGTGTCTCCGTGCTGGCGTCGGAGACGTTCGAGGCCGGCGGGCCGGCCAAGCGGCCGAGCGTGCAGGTGGGCGACCCCTTCATGGAGAAGGTGCTCATCGAGTGCTGCCTGGAGATCTTCGCCGAGGACCTCGTCGTCGGCATCCAGGACCTCGGCGGCGCGGGCATCTCCTGCGCGACGTCGGAGCTGGCCAGCGCGGGCACCGGCGGCATGGACGTGGTGCTGGACCGGGTGCCGCTGCGCGACCCCTCGCTGGCTCCTGAGGAGATCCTCATGAGCGAGTCGCAGGAGCGCATGTGCGCGGTGGTGGAGCCCGAGAAGCTCCAGCGTTTCATGGAGATCTGCGCCAAGTGGGACGTGCTCGCCACCGTGATCGGCGAGGTCACCGACACCGGCCGGCTGCGGATCACCTGGCACGGTGACCTGGTCGTCGACGTCCCGCCGCGGACGGTCGCGCACGAGGGCCCGGTCTACGAGCGGCCCTACCAGCGGCCCTCCTGGCAGGACGCCCTGCAGGCCGACGCCCCCTCCGCCGACCGCCTGGCCCGGCCCAGCACCGGCGACGAGCTGCGCGACACCCTGCTGCGTCTGGTGAGTTCTCCCAACCTGGCCAGCAAGTCCTGGGTCACCGACCAGTACGACCGCTACGTGCTCGGCAACACCGTGCTCGCCCAGCCCGAGGACGCCGGCATGGTGCGGGTCGACGACGAGACCGGCCTGGGCGTGGCGCTGTCCACCGACTGCAACGGACGGTTCGCCAAGCTCGACCCCTACGCCGGCGCGCAGCTCGCGCTGGCCGAGGCCTACCGCAACGTGGCCGCCTCGGGCGCCACCCCGCTGGCCGTCACCAACTGCCTCAACTTCGGCTCTCCCGAGGACCCCGAGGTCATGTGGCAGTTCGCCGAGGCCACCCGCGGCCTGGCCGACGGCTGCCTGCAGCTGGGTGTGCCGGTCACCGGCGGCAACGTGAGCTTCTACAACCAGACCGGCGGCACCGCGATCCTGCCCACCCCGGTGGTGGGCGTGCTCGGCGTCATCGACGACGTCGCCCGGCGCACGCCGATGGGTTTCTCCGAGCCGGGGCAGCAGATCTACCTGCTGGGCACCACTCGCGACGAGCTCGCCGGCTCAGAGTGGGCGCACGTCGTGCACGGGCACCTCGGCGGTCTCCCGCCGCAGGTGGACCTGGAGGCCGAGCGGGTGCTCGGCGAGATCCTCGTCAACGCCTCGCGCGACGGGCTGCTCGACGCCGCGCACGACCTCTCCGACGGCGGTCTCGCCCAGGCGCTGGCGGAGGCGTGTCTCCGACGTGGCGTCGGAGCCCGCGTGTGGCTGCCGGACGGCATCGACCCGTTCGTCGCGCTGTTCAGCGAGTCCACCGCCCGCGCCGTCGTCGTCGTGCCGCGCGAGGAGGAGGTGCGCTTCACCGACATGTGCACCGCGCGGCGCTTCCCGCACCTGCGCATCGGCGTCACCGACGGCGCCGGCGAGGACGCGGTGCTGGACGTGCAGGGGCTGTTCGCCGTGCCCCTGTCCGAGCTGCGCGCGGCGCACGAGGGCACCCTCCCGGCCGTCCTCGGCGCCTGAGGAGGCCGGGGAGAGCCGTGCCAGCGCGCCGCAGGACCGACCCGGTCGAGGGTCGCGCCGCGCTGGAGCGGGCCCTGGGTGCCCTGGACGCCGACGTCGACCCGCTGCGGGCCGATCTCAAGACCGCCACCCGGTTCCTGCTCGAGGAGCTGGCCGAGCGCTCCCCCGGCGGCAGCGTGGAGGTGCGGGTGCCGCCCTACGGCGTCACCCAGTGCATCGCCGGGCCGCGGCACACCCGCGGCACCCCGCCCAACGTGGTCGAGACCGACCCGCGCACCTGGCTGGACCTGGCCACCGGCCGGGTCGGCTGGGCCGAGGCGGTATCGGCCGCCCGGGTGTCGGCCTCGGGGGAGCGCGCCGACCTGGCCGCGCTGCTCCCGCTGCTGCCCGGCTGAGCGGGCCGGGTCAGGCCCGGCGCTCCCGCGCGAGGAGGGAGACGTAGCGCGCCACGACCGAGCCGAGCAGGGTCATCGACCAGGTGCCGATGGCGGAGACCACGGTGGCGGCGCCGGCCAGGAGATGGTCGCCCACCGCGAGGAAGAAGGCGGCCAGCACACCCAGCACCAGGCTGGTCCATGCCACGAACGACAGGACGGTGCCCACGTTGCCGGCGTCGGTGGCGAGGTCGGTCCACTCACCCGACGTGCGAGGCGACGTCGTCGTGGTGCCCTCGCGCAGCAGCCGCCCACAGCTGCCGCACGTGGCGTAGCCGTCCTCGACATAGGCATGGCAGTGCGGGCAGGTCGGCATGGAGTCCCCCGGTCCCCTCGAGCGTGCTGAGTACGCGTACGTCCGCGCACGAGCGCACGCTAGCGACGCGCCCGCTGTGAGCGTGGGGTTTGGCTGCGCCCCCTTCAGCCGACGGCCGCGACGTAGAACCAGCGGGCGTCCTCGCGCACGAACCGGCTCCTCTCGTGCAGCGCGCCCGGCCGGCCGCCCTCCTCGTAGCGCGCCTCGAACTCCACCGTGCCCTCGCTCCCGCCGAAGCCACCGCTGGTGGCGAGCACGGTGAGCCCGGTCCAGCGCAGGTCCGGGTCCAGGGCCAGCGAGCGTGGGCGACGGGAGGGGTGCCAGCTGGCCAGCAGGTGCTCGGCGTCGCCGACGGCGAAGGCCGTGTAGCGCGAGCGCATGAGCCGCTCGGGCGTCGGCGCGGGCTCGCCGGCCAGCACGGGGCCGCAGCACGCGCCGTAGGCCTCGCCGGTGCCGCAGGGACAGGCCGTGTCCGGTGCCGGGTGCTGGGCGGCTGGTCGGGGCTGTCTGCGTCGTGCCACCCACCCATGATCGCCCAGGCGGACACCCTTGACGTTGGTGGGCACCGATATATCGTCGATGTGTCGGGACCAGGCGCAGTGAGGGGTGGCGAGCACGATGGATGCGGCGGCGGGATGTCCCGGCTTCGGCCCCGGCGGGTTCGCCGGCGGCTGGCGGCGCGCGGCGTGGGCGGCCTGGACGAGCCAGATGGGGCAGCTGGGCCAGATGGGGCATCGGCAGGATGACGAGGGTGGCCACCGCGGCCGTCGTCCGGGACCCCCGTGGGGCGGGCCGCCGTTCGGCTGGGGCTTCCCCGGCGGTGGCGGCCCGCGACGTCCCCGCCAGCGCAAGGGCGACGTCCGGGCGGCGGTGCTCGCGCTGCTCGCCGAGCAGCCCATGCACGGCTACCAGGTCATCACCGAGCTGGCCGAGCGCAGCCGCGGCGCGTGGCGCCCCAGCCCGGGGTCGGTCTACCCGACCTTGCAGCAGCTCGAGGACGAGGGGCTGGTGACGGTGGCCGAGAGCGGCGGCCGGCGCGTCTTCACCCTCACCGACGCCGGGCGGCAGGAGGTGGCGCGCCAGGAGTCGTCGAGCGCCGGCAAGGCGCCCTGGGAGCAGCTGCGCCCCTGGGAGCAGCCGGACGAGGACGAGATCGGCGCCGCGCTGCGCCAGCGGGCCGGCGAGGTGATGGCAGCGGTGATGCAGGTGGCCTCCGCCGGCACCCCGGAGCAGGCCGAGCGGGCCGAGCGGCTGCTGGTGGAGACCCGGCGGGCGCTCTACCGGCTGCTGGCCGAGGACGACACCGGCCGCGAGGACGCAGGCTGACCGTGGCTGATCGGAGAGGGCAGGACCGATGACTGTGTACAGGGACCTGCGCATCGGCGACGCCGAGCGCGACACGACGATCGACCTGCTCGGCCGCCACTTCGTCGACGGCCGGCTCACCCGCCTCGAGCACGAGGAGCGCACCGAGGCGGCGCTGCGTGCCAGGACCCAGTCCGACCTGGACGCGCTGCTGGCCGACCTGCCCGACCTCCGTGCGCAGGAGTGGGCCGCGGCGCGGCCCGCCATGCGCCGCCCACCGGCCCGCTGGCCCCTGCCGCTGGTGCTGCTCGCCTTCCTGGTGGTGGGGGTGGCGCTGCACGGCGGCCCGGTGGTGCCGCTGGTGGTGCTGGTCCTGGTGGTGACCAGGCTCGCCCGGCACCGGCACGGGACGCACGGCTGGGGGCCGGGGAGACCGCCCTACCGGCCCTGACGCACACTCGTGCGGTGAGCAGAGCTTCCACGCAGGCCGCGGCGGGCGAGGGCAGGCAGGACGACGGGCCCGACGACGTCGAACGGCTCGACGTGCTCATCGTGGGCGCCGGGATCTCGGGGATCGGCGCCGCCCGCTACCTGACGACGTCGCTGCCGGGGAAGTCCTTCGCCATCCTGGAGGCGCGCGGCGCGCTGGGCGGCACCTGGGACCTCTTCCGCTACCCGGGCGCCCGCTCGGACTCGGACCTCTACACCTTCGGCTACGAGTTCAAGCCGTGGCGGGACGAGTCGGCGATCGCCGATGCGCCGCGGATCCTGGCCTACCTGCAGGAGACCGTGCGCGAGAACGGCCTGGCCGACCGGATCCGCTACCACCATCGGGTCCTGCGCGCGTCGTGGTCCTCCAGCGCCGCGGAGTGGACCGTGCAGGTGGAGCGCACCGACACCGGCGAGCAGCAGTCCCTGCGGTGCGGCTGGCTGTTCTGCGCCGGCGGCTACTACCGCTACGACCGCGGCTACACCCCGGCCTTCCGGGGCATCGAGGCCTTCGAGGGCACCGTGGTGCACCCGCAGGAGTGGCCCGAGGACCTGGACTACGCCGGCAAGCGGGTCCTGGTCATCGGCAGCGGCGCGACCGCCGTCACGCTCGTGCCCGCGATGGCGGGCACCGCCGCGCACGTGACCATGCTGCAGCGCACGCCCACCTACGTGCTGCCGGTGCCGCGCAAGGACCCCGTCGCCACCATGCTCAAGAAGTACCTCGGCGACGAGCGCGGCCACGCCCTCAGCCGGCGCAAGAACATCGCGCAGCAGCGGGCGATCTACCGCTTCTGCCAGCGGCACCCGCAGGCCGCCCGACGGCTCATCCGGAAGATCAACACCTCGATGCTGCCCGGCGGCTATCCGGTGGACGAGCACTTCAACCCGCCGTACGACCCGTGGGACCAGCGCCTGTGCACCGTGCCCGGCGGCGACCTGTTCCGCGCCATCCGGCAGGGGACCGCCTCCGTCGTCACCGACCGGATCGCCACCTTCACCGCGACGGGCGTGCGGCTGGAGTCCGGCCGGGAGCTCGAGGCCGACATCGTCGTCACGGCCACCGGCCTGGTGCTGCAGCCCTTCGGCGGCGCGACGCTCAGCGTCGACGGCGTGCCGGTGAACCTGCCGGACACGTTCGCCTACAAGGGGATGATGCTCTCCGGCGTCCCGAACTTCGCCTACGCCGTCGGCTACACCAACGCCTCCTGGACGCTGAAGGTCGGCCTGCTGTGCGAGCACTTCTGCCGCCTGCTGGCCCACATGGACGCCCACGGCTTCGACGTCTGCACGCCGGTGCCCGCCGATGCGTCCATGCCGACCCGCCCGTTCCTCGACTTCGGCGCCGGCTACATCCAGCGCTCGGTGCACGAGCTGCCCCGCCAGGGCGAGCGGTCGCCGTGGCGCACCACGATGGACCACCTCGCCGACCGCAAGCTGCTGCGCGAGGGCCGCGTCGACGACCCCGAGCTGCGCTTCGCGCGAGTGGCCCCGCCAGTCCCGTCCGGAACGAGCACGGGGCCGTGATCTTTACTCGCCCGCCGAGGGAAATTCGGCTGGGTGGGCGAGTACTTGCCTAGGGCGGGACGCCCCTTCGGCAGCTTCACGGTCCGGCTGCGCTCCTGCTCCTGGACATCGAAGGCGCTGGTGACGGGCGGAGCGAGCGGAGGGTGCGGTCGCGCGGCCGGCCGCCGGTCTTGCCGCCGTCGAGTGGACGGTTGTCGCACGACACGCCGGCGCGTCGCACATCAGCCTTCCACTCGAGCCGCCGCCGGTCGCATGACGTGCCCAATGCTGGTCCGCCCCGTCATCAGCGTCCTTCGGCCGGCGCACGCCCGCACCCGGCCAGCTCGACTCGCCCTCGGCATGGTGCCCTGCTCTTGTTCCTCCGAGCAGAGTCCGAATTGCGCACACACCCCCAGCCCGGACCTCGGCGTGTCTCACCTTCCAGGCTCCGACACGCCGCCCCCAGGCGGCACCCTGTGTGCGCACATCGGTCATGGACGGGCCGGACGTCACCCCCCGGCAGCCTCCGCCGCGCGCACCGGCGCCGGTCGCACCTCCAACGACGCCAGCAGCTCCGCGGTGGCGGCGGCCACCGCGTCCACGGCCGCCTCGAACGCCTGCGCGTTGGCCCGGCTGGGCGCGCGGAACCCGCTGATCTTTCGGACGTACTGCAGGGCCGCCGCGCGGACCTGCTCGTCGGTGGCCTCGTCGACGAACGGGGGGCGGAGGGTCTGGATGCTGCGGCACATGGCCGCCACGGTAGGGCTGCTCAGACGCCGACGGCGACGGCCAGCGGGAGGTCGCCGCAGCGGTGCAGCCGCAGCCCCTCGGTGGGGGCGACGCCGGACCAGGCCCCCGCCACCTGGCGCAGCAGATCGCCGGTGACCGGCGCGTCCTCGTTGCCGGCCACCACCCGGCCCTGCGCGTTCACGATGACCGCCGGCTCGGGCACGTCCCGCAGGGCCTCGCTCAGGCGACGTTCCACTGTGCGCGCGTAGACGTCGGCGCCGGTAACGCCCACGAACCGACCGTCGACGAGCACCGGTGTGGTGAAGGTGAGCGTGTAGTCGTCGGTGCAGAGGTAGTCGACGTAGGGACCGGTCACGTGCCGCGAGCCGGTCTGCTCCGGCACGGAGTACCAGGGCAGCGTGGTCCAGTCGCGGAAGTCCGGGGCCGCCGGGTCGGTGACGACCGCGAGCCGGTCCACCCGCACCCCGCCGTCGACGACGTCGCCGCGGGTCCACCACTCCAGCCAGTGCTCGGCGTCGGCGAGCGACCCCGGGGCGGCCACGAAGCCCGCGCCGACCACCAGCTCGTCCGGCGTGGTGAGTGCGAGACGGGCCAGCGGCTCGAGCCCGGCCAGCCCGGCGCGATCCGGCCGTGCGGGCAGCGCACCGGTGAAGGCGTCCACGGTGGCCAGCCGGAGCGCGTCGACGCCGGCGAACACCTGGGCGGCCAGGGCGAGCACCTGCTGCACGAGGACGGCAGCGGCGTCGGCGTCGACGAGCGGCACGGCCCCACCTCCTCGCCCGGTCAGCACGGCCCAGCGGAGCGACGGTACTCCCGGCTCACCGGCCCGTCCCCCCGGAGCGGCGCGCCCTGCTGAGCGAACGGTGCAAAGCGGTCAGCCGGGTGAGCGCGGCGCCCACGTGCTCCTCCGTGGCCGCCCGCGCGCCGTCGCCGTCGCCGTCGCCGATGAGCCGCGTCACCTCGAGGTGCTGGGTGAACGCCGCCTTGCCGACGGTGCCGTCACCGCTGGCCAGCCACAGCAGCGGGCCGACCTCGTTCTGGAGCCGGATCTCCTCGCGGGTCAGCCGGGCGGACTGCGCGGCTGCCACGACCTCGATGTGGAAGGTGCCCTCGGCTCTGCGCCGCTGACCGGCGTCGACGGCGCGGTCCATCGCCTCGGCCGCCGCGCGCAGCCGGTCGATCTCGTCCTCCGCCGCGCGGTCGGCGGCCAGGCGGGCGGCCGCGCCGGCGATCGCGGCGTAGTGGTCGCACAGGTCCCGCAGCTCGCTCAGGCTGAGCTCCTCCAGCCGTGAGCGGAGCAGGGCGGCTGCCGGATCGTCCGGCGAGCGCACGAAGCTGCCGCCGCCGCGCCCGCGCCGGGTCTCGACCAGGCCCTGCTGGCGCAACGCCGAGAGGGCCTCGCGCACCGTCACGGTGGCCACGCCGAGCGAGGCAGCCAGTTCGGCCTCGCTGGGCAGCTGCTCGCCGTCGCGGAGCAGGCCCAGGGCGATCGCGTCGGTGAGGCGCCGACTCACCAGCTCCACCCGGCCGGCCGCTTCCAAGGGAGCGAAGACGGTGGCCCGCGCCCGCGACGGGGACCGGTGCCCCAGCTCCACCGCCGCCCCCTCTCCCGGTCGTGCCCGTCCGAGCCCTGCTCCTCGCGACCGTCCCTGCGCCCGGTGCGGTCACGGGACCGTATCGACCCGCGACCCCGTCTTGCGCTCTGACATATGAATCCATATGTTTCGGCCACCGTCCAGCCGTGACGGTAGGTCGGTCCGTCGCCGCCGACGACGAGACGACGGGTCGGGGCAGCAGCGGGAGGTGCGGTGGAGCAGGGGCTCGAGGTGGCGACCGAGGGATCGCCGGCGGCGACCGACCGTCGGGCGGCCGGGTCCGTCGCGGTGGCGCTGCGCGCGCTGCGCAAGACCTTCGGCTCGGGCGAGAACGCCGTGCACGCGGTGGACGGAGTGGACCTCGACGTCCACGAGGGCGAGTTCCTCACGCTGCTGGGCCCCTCGGGGTCCGGCAAGACGACCGTCCTGCGGATGATCGCCGGGTTCGAGCTGCCGACGTCGGGCTCGGTGCTGCTGGACGGGCAGGACGTCACCCGGGCGGCGCCGTTCGAGCGCGACGTCAACACCGTGTTCCAGGACTACGCCCTCTGCCCGCACATGAGCGTGCAGGCGAACGTCGAGTACGGCCTGCGGGTGAAGGGGGTCAAGGGCGACGAGCGCCGGCGCCGCGCCGCCGAGGCCCTGGCCTCGGTGCGCCTGGAGGGCTACGGCGACCGGCGGCCCAGCCAGCTCTCCGGAGGGCAGCGCCAGCGGGTGGCGCTCGCCCGCGCCCTGGTCAACCGCCCGCGCGTGCTGCTGCTGGACGAGCCGCTCGGTGCGCTCGACCTCAAGCTGCGCGAGCAGATGCAGGTGGAGCTCAAGGGGATCCAGCGCGAGGTCGGCATCACGTTCGTCTTCGTGACGCACGACCAGGAGGAGGCGCTCACCATGAGCGACCGGATCGCGGTGTTCGCCCGCGGTCGGATCGAGCAGGTGGGCACTCCCGCCGAGGTCTACGAGCACCCGGCCAGCGAGTTCGTCGCCGGCTTCGTCGGCACCTCCAACCTGGTGCGCGGCGACGCCGCCCGGGCGGTCCTCGGCCGGCCGGGGACCTTCAGCGTGCGCCCGGAGAAGATCCGCCTGGCCGACCCGGGCGCGCAGCCGGCAGCGGGCGAGCTGGCCGCCGACGGCGTGGTGCGCGAGGTCGTCTACGTCGGGTCGGCCACCCGGTTCGTCGTCGCGCTGGCGGCGGGCGGCGAGCTGGTGGCGCTGCAGCAGAACCTCGCGACGTCCTCCGGTGACGTCGCTGCCCTGCGCGGCCGGCAGGTGCGGCTGCTCTTCCAGCACGACCACGTCTACGAGGTGCCGGCCCCCGCCGGGGCCGCTGCCTCCTGACCCTGCCTCCTGACCCCTGTGGATCAGGCCCGACCGGCCTTCCCGTCCACTCCCTGGCGCACTTCCCCTGACCGACGAAGGAGTCCTCATGCGTGCCACGCCACTCGGGGTGACCGCGGCCCTCGCCGCCGCGGCGCTCGCCCTTGCCGGATGCGGCTCGTCCAGCGGCGGCAAGACCGCCTCGACCAGCGGTCGCGCCAAGCCGCCGGCGATCGCGGCCGCCACCTCCGTCGGCGCCGGCGAGGGGCAGCTCAACATCATCGCGTGGGCGGGCTACGCGGAGAACGGCAGCAACGACCCGAAGGTGGACTGGGTCACCCCGTTCGAGCAGAGCACCGGCTGCAAGGTCAACGTCAAGATCGGCAACACGTCCGACGAGATGGTGACCCTCATGAAGACGGGCCAGTACGACGGGGTGTCGGCCTCCGGTGACGCCACCCTGCGCCTCATCTACGGCGGCGACGTCGCGCCGGTGAACACCGACCTGGTGCCGAACTACAAGACCGTGTCGGACTTCCTCAAGAACCGGCCCTGGAACTCGGTCGACGGGAAGATGTACGGCATCCCGCACGGCTGGGGCGCCAACGTCCTCACCTGGCGGCCGGACAAGGTGTCTCCGGCTCCGGACTCGTGGAGCGTGGTCTTCGACCCCAACAGCCCCTACAAGGGCAAGGTGACCGCCTACGACTCGCCGATCTACATCGCCGACGCGGCGCTCTACCTCAAGGCCACCAAGCCCGAACTGAAGATCACCGACCCGTACGAGCTGGACGACAAGCAGTTCCAGGCGGCTGTGGATCTGCTCAAGCAGCAGAAGGGCGTCGTCGGCGAGTACTGGTCGGACTACACCAAGGCCGTGCAGGCGCTGGAGAGCGGCGACACGGTGGTCGGCAGCGAGTGGCAGGTGAACGACAACCTGGTCAACGCCGGCGGCAAGGCCAAGGTGGAGAGCACCGTCCCGAAGGAGGGGGCGACCGGCTGGTCGGACACCTGGATGATCGCGGCCAAGGCGCAGCACCCGAACTGCATGTACAAGTGGATGGACTGGATCATCAGCCCCAAGGTGAACGCCCAGGTGGCCGAGTGGTTCGGTGAGGCCCCGGCGCAGACGCTGGCCTGCAAGGAGACCGCGGACAAGACGCACTGCGACGTCTACCACGCCCTGGACAAGGCCTACGCCGACCGGATCTCGTACTGGACCACGCCCACCAAGGACTGCGGCGACGCCCGTGGCGCGGTGTGCAAGGACTACGCCGCCTGGACCCAGGCCTGGACCGAGATCAAGGGCTGAGCCGAGACTGCCGTCGTCGTGGCCCCACCCCGTGGTGGGGCCACGCCGGCTGCGTCCACGGCGACGAGCGCACCAACGACAGCACGTAGGAGAGGAGCGAGGGTGACCAGCGCGACGCCGACCGCCGTCACCGGCAGCAGTCGCCGACCACAGGCCGTCGCCCGCCTCTCGGCGTTCCTGCACCGCGCCCCGCGGGCACGGCTCACGGGGCTGCTGAGCGCGCCGATGCTCTGGCTGGTCGTGGCCTACCTGGGCTCGCTGGCCGTCATGCTGGCCACCGCGTTCTGGAGCGTGGACTCCTTCACCGGGTCGCTCATCAGGGTCCCGACGCTGGACAACGTCAAGACGCTGGTCACCCAGGACGTGTACCGGACCGTCGCGTTGCGCAGCCTCGGCGTGGCCGCGCTGGTCACGCTCGTCGACGGCCTCATCGCGCTGCCGATGGCGTTCTACATGGCGAAGGTGGCCAGCCCGCGCGCGCAGAAGCTGCTGGTGGCGGCCATCCTCACCCCGCTGTGGGCGAGCTACCTGGTCAAGGCCTATGCCTGGCGCACGATGCTCGCCGGCGACGGCGTCCTGAACTGGGCGCTCGCCCCGCTGGGGCTCAGCGGCCCCGGCTACGGCCTGACCGGCACCACCCTCACGCTCGCGTACCTGTGGCTGCCGTACATGGTGCTGCCGGTCTACGCCGGCCTGGAGCGGTTGCCGAACTCCCTGCTGGAGGCCTCCAGCGACCTCGGCGCCCCGGCCGGGCGGACGGTCCGCTCGGTCGTCCTGCCGCTGGTGTTCCCGTCCCTCGTGGCCGGCTCGATCTTCACGTTCTCGCTGTCCCTCGGCGACTACATCGCGGTGAAGATCGTCGGTGGCAAGACCCAGCTGTTCGCCAACGTCATCTACGACAACATCGGCGTGGCCAACAACCTCCCCTTCGCCGCCGCGGCCGCGTTCTTCCCGGTGATCGTGGTGATCCTCTACCTGGTCCTGGTCAAGCGGACCGGCGCCCTGGAGAACCTGTGACGGCACCTTTCGCGAGCGAGGAGATCCGATGACGCTCTCGCGCCGGGCGCGGGCCGCCCTGACCGCCGCGATGGCGCTCGGCCTGGCGGTGGTCTACGTGCCCCTGCTGGTCGTGCTGGTCAACTCGTTCAACACCTCCAAGACCTTCGGCTGGCCGCCGAGCGGCTTCACCCTCGAGTGGTGGCGGCGCACCCTCGGCAACGCCGGGGCGCGCGACGCGCTGCTCACCAGCGTCGAGGTGGGCCTGGGGGCCACCGCGATCGCCCTGGTGCTCGGCACCATGGCCGCGTTCGCCGTGCAGCGCTACCGGTTCTTCGGCCGGGAGACGGTGTCGTTCCTGGTGATCCTGCCGATCGCGCTGCCCGGCATCGTGACCGGCATCGCGCTGAACTCGGCCTTCACCTACGGCGGAGTCCCGTTCGGCTACCTCACCGTCGTCATCGGCCACGCGACCTTCTGCATCGTGGTGGTCTACAACAACGTGCTCGCCCGGCTGCGGCGGACCGGGACGACGCTGGAGGAGGCCTCGGCCGACCTCGGCGCCGACACCTTCCAGACCTTCCGGCTGGTCACCTTCCCGCAGCTGCGCTCGGCCCTGCTGGCCGGTGGCCTGCTCGCCTTCGCGCTCAGCTTCGACGAGATCGTCGTCACGACGTTCACCATCGCCCCCGGCATCCAGACCCTGCCGATCTGGATCTTCAACAACCTGTTCCGGCCCAACCAGGCGCCGGTGATCAACGTGGTGGCCGCCCTGCTCGTGGTGCTCTCGGTCATCCCGATCTGGGCCGCGCAGAAGCTCTCCGGCAGCGAGGGCGGCGGTCGGCTCTGATCGGCGACCTGACCCGGCGCCCGGCCGACGGACCTCGCCGGCGCGCCGCCTGAGACGGGGCCGGGTACCGTCGAAGCGTGGGCGACAAGCCAGCGCAGCAGGCGGCGCGACAGCGGGCAACGACCGGAGGGGCGCCCCGCCGTCCCCGCTTCGGCGCCTGGATCGGCACCGGCGCGGCAGCCGGGGTCGTCGTCGCGCTCCTGCTGACCCTGACCGCCTCGCCGGCCGGCGGCTACTCGCGCCACCAGGTCGCCCTCTACCTCGTGCTGGTGCTCGGCAGCGCCGGCGCCCTGCTGTCCGGCGTGGCCGCGTCGGTGCTCGACGCCCGGGCCGACCGGCGGGAGCCGGCAGGTGTCGTCGACCAGCAGCCGCAGCAGCCGCAGCAGCCGGTCCCGCCGGCGGTCGCTGCGATGCCGGAGACCGACGATCCGGACGAGCACGCAGACGAGAACGAGGCCGAGCGCCGGGCGGTGCAGGCCGAGGTGCAGGCCGAGCTGCGGGCCGAGGAGCGCTCAGCCGGCGGACGCCCGCCCGCTCCCTAGCCGAGCGGCCCGTAGACTTCCCCCGTGACCCGCGGCGACGGTCGGCTGACCCACGACCTCCTCCCCGGCGAGAAGGGCCCGCAGGACGCCTGCGGGGTCTTCGGCGTCTGGGCCCCCGGCGAGGAGGTCGCCAAGCTCACCTACTTCGGCCTCTACGCACTGCAGCACCGCGGGCAGGAGTCGGCCGGCATCGCCACCAGCAACGGCTCGCAGATCCTGGTCTATAAGGACATGGGCCTGGTCTCGCAGGTGTTCGACGAGTCCCACCTGGCCGCGCTGAAGGGGCACGTGGCCATCGGGCACGCGCGCTACTCCACCACCGGCTCCAGCGTGTGGGAGAACGCCCAGCCGACCTTTCGGGCCACCGCCACCGGGTCGATCGCCCTGGGCCACAACGGCAACCTCACCAACACCCACGAGCTGGCCGCGCTGGCCGCCTCCCGCCGCGAGCTGAGCGGGGAGATGCCGTTCTCCGCGGGGAACGCCATGGGCGCCACCAACGACACCGACCTGCTCACCGCGCTGCTGGCCAGCTACCCCGACCTCTCGCTGGAGGCCGCGGCCGCCGAGGTGCTGCCTCAGGTCAAGGGCGCGTTCTCGCTGGTCTTCATGGACGAGACCACCCTCTACGCCGCGCGCGACCCGCAGGGGATCCGACCGCTGGTGCTCGGCAAGCTCGAGCGCGGCTGGGTGGTGGCCAGCGAGACCGCCGCGCTGGACATCGTCGGCGCCTCCTTCGTCCGCGAGGTCGAGCCCGGCGAGATCGTCGCCGTCGACGAGCACGGGCTGCGCACCCGCACCTTCGCCGAGAAGCAGCCCAAGGGCTGCCTGTTCGAGTACGTCTACCTCGCCCGCCCGGACACCAAGATCGCCGGCCGCAGCGTGCACGCGGCCCGGGTCGAGATCGGCCGACGGCTTGCCTCCACCTTGCCGGTGGAGGCCGACCTGGTCATCCCGGTGCCCGAGTCCGGCACCCCCGCAGCCATCGGTTACGCCCAGGGCAGCGGCATCCCCTACGGCGTCGGCCTGGTCAAGAACTCCTACGTGGGCCGGACCTTCATCCAGCCCAGCCAGACCATCCGGCAGCTGGGCATCCGGCTCAAGCTCAACCCGCTGCGCGACGTCATCACCGGCAAGCGGCTGGTCGTCGTCGACGACTCGATCGTGCGCGGCAACACCCAGCGCGCCCTGGTGCGGATGCTGCGCGAGGCCGGCGCGGCCGAGGTGCACGTGCGCATCTCCAGCCCGCCGGTCAAGTGGCCGTGCTTCTACGGCATCGACTTCGCCAGCCCCGCCGAGCTGGTCGCCAACGGGCTGAGCGTGGACGAGATCTGCGCCTCCATCGGCGCCGACTCCCTCGCCTACGTCGAGCTCGAGGACCTGGTGGCCGCCTCCGAGCAGCCCGCGGACAACCTGTGCAAGGCGTGCTTCGACGGCGTCTACCCGGTGCCGCTGCCCGAGCCCGAGCTGCTCGGCAAGCACCTGCTCGAGGGGCTGGAGAAGGCGGTGGTCACCGGCCCGGACGGGGTGTCCACCTCCCCGGCGGCCGGCGGCGCGAGCGACGCGCTGCGTCGCCCGTGACCGCGCCGCAGGCGCCCGGCGCCATGACCAGCCCTGCCGGTGCCACCTACGCCGCCGCCGGCGTCGACATCGAGGCCGGCGACCGCGCCGTCGAGCTGATGAAGCAGTGGGTCGCCAAGGCCCAGCGCCCGGAGGTGCTGGGCGGCCTCGGCGGCTTCGCCGGCCTCTTCGATGCCTCCGCGCTCACCCGCTACCGCCGCCCGCTGCTGGCCACCTCCACCGACGGCGTGGGCACCAAGGTCGACGTCGCCCGGCGGATGGACGTGCACGACACCATCGGCATCGACCTGGTCGGCATGGTCGTGGACGACCTCGTCGTGTGCGGGGCCGAGCCGCTGTTCATGACCGACTACATCGCCACCGGCAAGGTGGTGCCGGAGAAGGTTGCCGCCGTCGTCAAGGGCATCGCCGAGGGCTGCGTGCGCGCCGGCTGCGCCCTCATCGGCGGCGAGACCGCCGAGCACCCCGGCCTGCTCGCCCCGGACGAGTACGACGTCGCGGGCGCCGGCACCGGCGTGGTGGAGGCCGACCGGCTGCTCGGTGCGGACCGGCTGCGGGCCGGCGACGTGGTGGTGGCCATGGCCGCCTCCGGCCTGCACTCCAACGGCTACTCGCTGGCGCGACACGTGTTCTTCGACGTCGCCGGCTGGTCGCTGGACCGGCAGGTGCCCGAGTTCGGGCGCACTCTCGGCGAGGAGCTGCTCGAGCCGACCCGGATCTACTCGCTGGACTGCCTGGCGCTGATCGACGCCGTCGAGGTGCACGGCTTCAGCCACGTCACCGGCGGCGGGCTGGCCGCCAACCTGGCCCGGGTGGTCCCCGGCTCCCTGGCGGTGCGGCTGCAGCGCTCCACCTGGACCCCGGCGCCGGTGTTCGCCGCGGTGGGGGAGCTGGGCGGGGTGGCCCGCGAGGAGCTCGAGCGCACCCTGAACATGGGCGTGGGCATGGTCGCGGTGGTGGCCGCCGGAGAGGCCGACGAGGCGCTGCGGGTGCTCGCCGCGCGCGGGGTGCCGGCCTGGGTGCTCGGCGAGGTCGTCGAGCCCGACGTCGACGCCGGGCTGCCCGGCGGCACGGTGCGGCTCGAGGGCGACCACCAGGCCTGAGCCAGCCGCGCTCCCCACCACAGTTCCATGCTCACCTGCGCCGATCGGGCGAGGGAAGCATGCATCGATCACGGGAGCGTGATCATTGCGACCCGGGCCCACCCCGGCATGGCAGACGACGGAGCCGGGACTGCCTGTCGGCGTCCCGGCTCCTGCCGTGAAGTGATCGGTGCCCGCGTGGGAGGACGTCAGCGGGACGAGGCCCAGGGGCCGTCGTCCTCGTCCTCGTCCTCGTAGGAGTACGCGTCGTACTCGTCGTCGGGCTCGTCCTCCACGACCTTGGGAGAGGTCGTCGGAGTGCCCGCCAACTCACGCTGCAGCGCGGTGAGGTCGGTGCTGGGAGTGTGGTACTTCAGCTCCCGGGCGACCTTCGTCTGCTTGGCCTTCGCGCGGCCGCGCCCCAGGGCTCGACCCCCTCATGCGGTCATCGGGACGGCCGGCGCAAGGCGGCCCCGGGTAGTCCACGTTCGTCTCGTGCGCCCAACGGTACAGGGCGCGAGCCTGTTCCGGCACGTTCGCGCAAGGTCCTGCCGACGCCGGGCCGCCCGGACGCCGTGAGGGGACCCCCGACGCGCGAAGAAGCAGGTCAGGGGACCCCTCACGCAGACGGTCAGGCGATGGGCCGGTCGGGTGACGGAGGCTGTCAGCCCTTCGGCAGCAGGATCCCGCGCAGCCGGCCGACCTCGGCCATCCGCTGCTCGGCCAGCCGGTCCGCAGCCACCGCGGGCGGCACCCCGTCGGCGTCAGCGCGGGCCAGGATGGCGGCGGTGGTGTCGAAGATCCTCGTGGCCTGCGCCTTGGCCCGGGCGAACGACGGGCCGTGCAGCTCGTCGGCCACCTGAATCACCCCGCCGGCGTTCACCACGTAGTCCGGGGCGTAGAGCACGCCGCGGTCAGCCAGCGCCTTCTCCACCCCGGGGTGCGCCAGCTGGTTGTTGGCGGCGCCGCAGACGACCTTGGCGCGCAGCACCTGCACGACGTCGTCGGTGAGGGCGTGGCCCAGCGCGCACGGGGAGTAGACGTCGAGGTCCGCGCGCACCAGGTCGGCGGTGGAGTCGAGCACCTCCACCTCGGGGTGCGCGGTGCGCACCCGGTCCAGCGCGGCCTCGTCGACGTCGGTGACGACCACGGTGGCGCCGTCCTCGAGCAGGTGCTCGACCAGGTGGTGGCCCACCTTGCCCACGCCCTCGATGCCGACGGTGCGGCCGGACAGGCTCGGGCTGCCCCAGGCGTGCGCGGCGGAGGCGCGCATGCCCTGGAAGACGCCCCACGCGGTGAGCACCGAGGAGTCGCCTGCGCCGCCGTTGGCCTCCGAGCGGCCGGTGGCCCAGCGGGTCTCCCGGCCGACGACGTCCATGTCCTGCACGTAGGTGCCGACGTCGCACGCGGTCACGTAGCGGCCGCCGAGGGACTCGACGAAGCGGCCGTAGGCGCGCAGCAGGGCCTCGGTCTTGTCGGTGGCCGGGTCGCCGATGATCACCGCCTTGCCGCCGCCGTGGTCCAGCCCGGCGAGGGCGTTCTTGTAGGCCATCCCCTTGGCCAGGTCCAGGACGTCGGCGAGCGCCGCGTCCTCGGAGGCGTAGGGGTGGAACCGCGTGCCGCCCAGGGCCGGGCCGAGCGCGGTGGAGTAGATGGCGATGATGGCGCGCAGGCCGCTGCCGGGGTCGTGGCAGAACACGACCTGCTCGTGGGTGTGGCCGGACGCGTGCCGGCCGAAGACGCCCGAGTCGCTGCTGGTCACGGTGGTGACTCCGCTCGAAGGGGCCGCCGGGTTGTGGCGGCGGGTGTCGTCGTTGACGAGGGAAGCCTAGACAGGGGCCGGCGCATCGTGCAGCGGTGGCCGGGCAGGGCGCCGCCGCCGGGCCGCGTGCCACGATGGGTGCGTGGCAGGCACCCAGGGGCGCGGCGAGGGCGAGCAGCGACGCGTGCCGGTGCGGGGCCTGCCGGCCGTCGCCCAGCTGCGGGTCTACGAGCCGCTGGCCGCCTGGGAGGAGCCCGAGCGCAGCCGCTGGGCCGCGCGGGCCGGCCGGGCCCGGAAGGACCACCTCGGCGTGGACGTGGCCGAGCGCCGGGTCGCGTTCACGGCGGTGCTGGCCACCCCTCCTCGCCTGCCCGAGGACGACGGCGAGCGCGGCGCCTACGTCCTCGACGTCGACGGCATCACCTGCGTCTGCCCCTGGGACCTCGAGCTGCGGGTCACCCATGCCCTGGCCCGCGCCCAGGAGGAGCTGCCCGCGCCGCTGCTGGCCGCGGCCGTCCCGCCCGCCCTGCGGGCGCAGGTGGGCCCGCCCCGGCTGGCCCCCGTGCACGTCCGCGACGCCGCATGGCACGTGCCGGTCACCTGGTTCGTGCTGGTGGAGGACGCCGAGCGCGAGCTTCTGCTGGGCGACGCCCGGCGCCTCTCCTACCGCACGCCGATGTCCGCTGCCCGCCGCCGGGCCGCGCACGCCCTGCGCGCGGTGCGCGGTGCCCTGCCGGGCAGCGACCTCGCGATCGAGGTCGAGGACCTCGCGCGCTGGCTGGAGGAGTTCCACCCGCGCGCGGTCGTGGAGCTCGACTACGCCGGGCTGGTGGACCTCCTGCCCGACGAGGCGCTGGTGCAGGACCGCTCCGCCGCCGAGGTCGCCCGGGGGCTGGCGGCGCTCTCCGCCGGCGATGAGGCCGGGGCGCTGGGCGCCTACGAGCAGCTGCTGGAGCGCTGGCGTCCGCTCGAGGCGCTGGCCTCGGCCAGCTGAGGCCGTCCCCCCGTCTGCAGCGGGTTCGCCCATCCGGGTGACGGCCTGGGGTCCCGTTCCCGGGACAGTTCCTCCCGGTGGCTCCCCCGTCCCGTCCCCTCCCTGGCACCCGGCCCGCACGTCCGCCCCGTGCGCCGTCGGCGCCGCTCTCCTCCGGCATGCGGCCTCCTGCGCCGTGGGTCCCGACCCGTCTGGTGTGCGTGCACTAGGACCCCCGGGACCTGGTCCGTGGCGACTAGCCCGGTCCGACCACCCGAGGAATGGTCCCGTCGTGCCATTCCGGACAATCGCGTCAACGGCCACCATGGGGGCAGGGAGCCGACCTGAGTTGGTCGGTTCATGCCAAGGAGGCCCATCCATGAGCTCGCGCACCCCTGACACCGAGCCGCTGCTCACGCCGGCTGAGGTCGCCTCGATGTTCCGGGTAGACCCCAAGACCGTCACGCGCTGGGCCAAGGCCGGCAAGCTGACCTCGATCCGGACACTGGGCGGCCACCGCCGCTACCGCGAGACCGAGGTCCGCGCCCTGCTCGCGGGGATCCCGCAGCAGCGCGACGCCGGCTGACGCCAGCGTCCGGCGAGCGGACGGGCCCGGACCGGGCCACCTCTGCTCGACCCTCCGCACCAGCGCTGTCAGCGCACAGACGACGAAGGCGCCGCACCCGTCCCGGGTGCGGCGCCTTCGCGTGTTTGCGGCCCTCCCGGGCAGAGCGCCCGGCCTGTCCCAGGAGCACCCCCCAACTCCTGCGACGCAGACATGACCAGGGACCTTCGGCCGCTCAAGTGCTCTCGCAGTGCGTCGATGTTGCGGTCGCAGCGGACCTGAGGTAGTGCCGCGCGGAGCGCCAGGGAGGGTGCGACGTGGACGAGATGGACGAGATCGTCCAGGAGTTCCTCGTGGAGAGCCACGAGAACCTGGACCAGCTCGACCGCGACCTCGTCGCGCTCGAGCAGGACCCCGGCTCGCGCGAGCGGCTGTCCAGCATCTTCCGCACGATCCACACGATCAAGGGCACCAGCGGGTTCCTCGCCTTCGGCAAGCTCGAGGCGGTCACCCACGTGGGCGAGAACCTGCTGTCCAAGCTGCGCGACGGCGCGCTGGAGCTGACCCCCATCCGCACCGACGTCCTGCTGCGGATGGTCGACACCGTCCGCGGGCTGCTGGCCGTCATCGAGCAGACCGGCGGAGAGGGCGACGCGGCCATCGAGGACGTCGTCGCCGCCATCAGCGCGGTGCTCGAGGACCAGCCGGCGCCGGCAGAGGACGAGGACGCAGACGCCTGCGTGGACGCCACCGCGACCAGCGACGTCGACGTCGTCGACGTCGACGTCGCCGAGCCGGTTGCGCCGGTGGTCCCGCTCGCGGTCGTGCCCCCGGTGCAGGAGGCGGCACCCGAGGCGGAGGTCGTCGCCCACCCGGTGCCGGAGCAGCCGGCCCGGCTCGGCGAGATCCTCGTGGAGAGCGGGGCGGCGACGCCGGAGGCCGTGGCCGAGGCCGTGGCCGAGCAGCTGCGCGGCGACGAGCGTCCGATCGGCGAGCTGCTGGTGGAGGCGGGCACCGCCGAGCCGGCCGAGGTCGAGGCCGCGCTCACCCAGCAGGCCGAGCAGCAGACCCGGCGCAGCGTGGCCGACTCCACCATTCGCGTGGACGTGGACCTGCTCGACGCCCTCATGCGGCTGGTCGGGGAGCTGGTGCTCACCCGCAACCAGATCCTGCAGCACACCAGCATGCTGGCCACCCAGGTGGACCTGGTGCGCGCCTCGCAGCGTCTCAACCTGATCGCGAGCGAGCTGCAGGAGGGCGTCATGAAGACGCGCATGCAGCCGATCGACCACATCTGGCAGAAGATGCCGCGGGTCGTGCGCGACCTCGGCCACCAGTGCGGCAAGCAGGTCCGCCTGGTGATGGAGGGCCGCGAGACCGAGCTGGACAAGACCCTGCTCGAGGCGGTCAAGGACCCGCTGACCCACCTGGTGCGCAACAGCGTCGACCACGGCATCGAGACCCCCGCCGAGCGGGTGGCCAAGGGCAAGCCCGCGCAGGGCACCCTGACGCTGCGCTCGTTCCACGAGGGTGGCCAGGTGGTCGTGGAGGTCTCCGACGACGGCGGCGGCATCGACCCGGCCAAGGTCGGCGCCAAGGCGGTCGAGCGCGGCCTGGTCGGCCCGGAGCAGCTGGCCCGGATGAGCCAGCGCGACGTGCTCGACCTCATCTTCCAGCCCGGCTTCTCCACCGCCGCCGCGGTGACCAACGTGTCCGGCCGCGGCGTCGGCATGGACGTCGTGCGGACCAACATCGAGAAGATCGGTGGCACGGTCGACCTGTCCAGCGCCGTCGGGCAGGGCACCACGGTGCGGGTGAAGATCCCGCTCACGCTGGCGATCATCCCCGCGCTCGTGGTGGGCCAGGGGGGCGACCGCTACGCCATCCCGCAGGCCAGCCTGCTCGAGCTGGTGCGCCTGGAGGGCGAGGCGGCCCGCACCGGCATCGAGCATGTGGCCGGGGCGCCGGTGTTCCGGCTGCGCGGCCAGCTGCTCCCGCTGGTGCACCTCGGCGACGTCCTCGGCCGCCCCAAGACGGTCTCCGACGCCTCGTCGGAGGAGTCGGGCGCCGGCGAGGACCGCGCGGTGAACGTGGTCGTGCTGCAGGCCGGCGACGCCCCGTTCGGGCTGGTGGTGGACGAGGTGAGCGACACCCAGGAGATCGTGGTCAAGCCGCTGGGCCGCCAGCTCAAGCACCTGTCGGTGTTCGCCGGCGCCACGATCATGGGCGACGGCAAGGTCGCGCTGATCCTGGACGTGATGGGCCTGGCCGCCGAGTCGCACGCGCTGCGCTCGGCCGCCGGTTCCGGCTCCAGCGCCCTCGCCGACGACGCGGCGCTGGACGACGAGCTGACCACGCTGCTGGTCGTCGCCGCCGGCGGCAGCCGGCTGGCCGTGCCGCTGTCCTCGGTCTCCCGGCTGGAGGAGGTGCCGGCCCAGGACATCGAGCGCGCCGGCGGGCGGGAGGTCGTGCAGTACCGCGGCAGCCTGCTCCCGCTGGTGCACCTGTCCCGCGCGCTCGGCAACCAGTCCTACAGCTCGTCGGATGAGGCTGACGTCAACCGGCTGCTGCCGGTCGTCGTGCACGGCACGGGCGCGGACGCCGTCGGCCTGGTCGTCGAGGAAATCCTCGACATCGCCGAGGAGCACCTGGTGCTCTCCGACGTCGGCCGCGCGGCCGGGGTGCTCGGTTCGGCCGTGGTGCAGGGCCGGGTCACCGACCTGCTCGACGTCGACGCCGTCACCGCGGCGGTGCGCCCCCGCTCCACCCCCCGGGCCACGGCAGCCGCCGCGCCCACCAGCCACAGCTCCAGCGAGGACCAGGAGGTGGCCGGTGCCGCCTAGCAACAGCTCCCAGCCCAGCGGCCAGTACTGCACCTTCTGGGTCGACGACCTCTACTTCGGCGTCGACGTGATGGAGGTCCAGGAGGTCATCCGCTACCAGGAGATGACCGAGGTGCCGCTCGCCCCGTCGGTGGTGCGCGGGCTGATCAACCTGCGCGGGCAGATCGTCACCGCGATCGACCTGCGCCGTCGCCTCGGGCTCCCCGCCCGCGACGACCTGCCGATGAACGTCGTCGTGCGCAGCGGCGAGGAGCCGGTGAGCCTGCTCGTCGACGAGATCGGCGACGTGGTGGAGGCCGACCCCGCCGACCGCGAGGACGTCCCGCCCACCCTGCGTGGCCCGGCCCGCGAGCTGCTCGCGGCCACCTACAAGCTCCCCGGACGGCTCCTGCTCGTGCTGGACACCGCCCGCGCTGTCGCCGTCGACCCCTCGCGCTCGCCCGAGCGCACCCCTGAAGGAGCCCTGTCGTGACCATCGCCCCCGAGACCCCCGCCGCCAAGAGCGCCCCGCGACCCCGCCGCAAGCCCGCCGACGTCCCCGCCGCGTCGGTGCCCGACGACGGCGCCGAGCGGTTGCGTCTGCAGCAGGTGGCTGCGGACGCCGTCGCCGACTCCGCAGCGCTGGCCCGCGTGGTCGGTGCGCTCACCAAGGCCACCAGCTCCGCTCAAGCCGCGCAGATCGCGCTGGACACCGTCCGCGACGCCTTCGGCTGGGCCTACGGCTCCTACTGGAAGGTCGAGCAGGCCGACAACGCGCTGCACTACGTCGTGGAGTCCGGCGACGCCGGCGAGGAGTTCCGGCAGGTCACCCTCTCCGCCTCGTTCCGCGAGGGCGTGGGCCTGTCCGGGCGGGCGTGGAAGAACCACGACCTGGTCTTCACCCCGGACCTGGCCGAGATCACCGACTGCGTGCGGGCCCCGATCGCGCTCAAGGTGGGCGTGAAGTCCGGCGTCTGCTTCCCGATCCTCGTGCACGGCGAGGTCGTCGGCACGATGGACTTCTTCGCCCTGCAGCGGCTGGAGCCGAGCGAGAACCGGCTGGAGGCGCTGCGCAACGTCGGCAAGCTGGTCGGCCAGACCTTCGAGCGGCTGCTGGACGCCGAGCACCAGGCCGAGGCCGCGGCGGACACCGCCGCGGTGAATCGGGTGCTCAGCGCCCTCTCGTCGGCCACCTCGCGGGAGCAGGCCGCCCAGATCGCTCTGGACACGGTGCGCGACGCCTTCGGGTGGGTCTACGGCTCCTACTGGACCGTCGACCCGGCCGACCTGGCCCTGCACTACCAGGTGGAGTCCGGCGACGCCGGCGAGGAGTTCCGCCGGGTCACCCTCACCGCGTCCTTCAAGGAGGGCGTGGGCCTGTCCGGCCGCGCGTGGCGCAACCGGGACCTGTTCTTCACCCCGGACCTGGCCGAGATCACCGACTGCGTGCGGGCCCCCATCGCGCTGAAGGTGGGCGTGAAGAGCGGGATCGCGTTCCCGATCCTCATGGACGGCCAGGTCGTCGGCACCATGGACTTCTTCGCCCTGGAGCGGCTGCAGCCGAGCGAGGGCCGCTTGGACGCGCTGCGCAACGTCGGCCGCCTGGTCGGCCAGACGCTGGAGCGGCTGGCCAAGGCGCAGGCCGAGGCCGAGGCGGCCGCGGAGCTGCGCGGCAAGGTCGACCAGATCCTCGACGTGGTGCGTGCGGCCGCCGACGGCGACCTGACCCGCGAGGTGGGCGTCTCCGGCGCCGACGCCGTCGGGCAGCTGGGCGAGGGCCTCACGGTGTTCTTCGCCAGCCTGCGCGAGACGGTGGGCGAGCTCGGCCAGACCGCGCAGTCGCTGGCCGCGGCCAGCGAGGAGCTGGCCGCGGTGAGCCAGCAGATGGGCGTGAACGCCGGGCAGACGCTGGAGCGGGCGACGTCGTCGTCGGCGGCGGCGGAGCAGGTGAGCGCGAACATCCAGACCGTGGCCTCGGCCGCCGAGGAGATGACCGCGAGCATCCGCGAGATCGCCAAGAACGCGCAGGACGCCGCGTCCGTCGCCTCCACCGCGGTGCAGGTGGCCGGCAACGCCACCACCACGGTGGGCAGCCTGGGTGAGTCCTCGGCCGAGATCGGCAAGGTCATCAAGGTGATCACCTCGATCGCCCAGCAGACCAACCTGCTCGCCCTCAACGCCACCATCGAGGCCGCGCGCGCCGGTGAGGCCGGCAAGGGCTTCGCCGTGGTCGCCAACGAGGTCAAGGAGCTGGCCAAGGAGACCGCCAAGGCCACCGAGGACATCTCGCAGAAGATCGAGGCGATCCAGGGCGACACCCGCGGTGCCGTCGACGCCATCGGCGAGATCTCCTCGATCATCGACCAGATCTCGGGCATCCAGACCACCATCGCCGGTGCGGTGGAGGAGCAGACCGCCACCACCAACGAGATCGCCCGCAACGTGACCGAGGCAGCCACCGGCAGCAACGAGATCTCCGCCGGAGTCGTCGTCGTGGCCGAGACCGCGCAGTCGACCAGCCGCGGCGCCGAGGACACCCAGCGCGCGGCCAGCGAGCTGGCCACGATGGCGGCCGAGCTGCAGACCCGGATCGGTCACTTCCGGATCTGATCGGCCGACACTTCGGTCGAGCTTCCCCGGCGGCGCCGCCCCTTCACGGTCGTCGGCGCCGCCGGGCGAAGAAACCCCTTTTCCTTCCCGCTTTCTCACCTCGTCTGGAGCTCCCATGGCTCTCGCGCCCACGCCGCCCGTCCGGGCCCTCGTGGTCGACGACACCGTCGTCGTCCGCCGGCTCGTGGCAGGCGTGCTGGACGCCGCCGACGACGTCGAGGTGGTCGGCACGGCGTCCGACGGCCACCAGGCGCTGCAGCGGATCGAGCAGCTGAACCCGGACGTGGTGACGCTGGACGTGGAGATGCCCGGCCTGGACGGCCTGGCCACGCTGGACCAGCTGCGGCGTCGCTGGCCGGACCTGCCGGTCATCATGTTCAGCACCCTCACCGAGCGCGGGGCGACCGCCACGCTGGACGCGCTGGCCAAGGGCGCGAACGACTACGTCACCAAGCCCTCCAACACCGGCAGCCGCGAGGAGGCGATGGGCGTCGTCCGCGACACCCTGCTGCCGCTCGTGCGTGCCTGGGGGCAGCGCAACCAGCGCCGGCTGCGCCCGTCGGCCCCGAAGCCCGCGGTGGCCGCGCCCGTCGCGCCTGCTGCGCTGCGCCCCTCCGGGCGCCCGTCCCCGGTGGACGTGGTGGTGGTCGGTGTCTCCACCGGTGGCCCGAACGCGCTGGCCGAGGTGCTGCCGGCGCTGCCGGCCTCGCTGCCGGTGCCGGTGGTCGTGGTGCAGCACATGCCGCCGGTGTTCACCCGGATGCTGGCCGAGCGGCTGGACGCGCAGTGCGCGCTCACGGTCGTCGAGGCCGCCGAGGGCGACGTCGTCCGGCGCGGCCACGTCTACATCGCGCCGGGCGGTTCGCACCTGGTGCCGGTGCGCCGGGGCACCCAGGTGGTGCTCACCCTCTCCGACGCCGAGCCGGAGAACTCCTGCCGGCCGGCCGTGGACGTCACCTTCCGCGCCGCCGCGTCGGTGTGGGGGAGCGGCGTGCTGGCCGTGGTGCTGACCGGGATGGGCAAGGACGGCCTGCAGGGCTGCGAGGTCGTGCTCGGCCAGGGGGGCCGGGTGCTCGCCCAGGACGAGGAGACGTCGGTGGTGTGGGGGATGCCCGGGTTCGTCGCCCGGGCAGGCTTCGCCGACGAGGTGCTGCCGCTGGACCAGGTGGCCGAGGCGGTGACCCGGCGGGCGACCGCCGCGCGTGCCGCCGCCGGCTCGCTGAGCGGCGTCGCCGGTGCTGTTCCTGCTGGTGCGGCCGGGGTGCGCCCGGCCGGTGCGGGGGTTCCTGCTGTTCATCTCGGAGGAGCCCGATGAGTGTCGAGACGGCGGACTTCACCTACATCAGCACGCTGGTCGGCGAGCGGTCGGCGATCGTGCTGGCACCGGAGAAGTCCTACCTGGTGGAGTCGCGGCTCGCGCCGCTGGCCCGCGACCTGGGGCTGCCGGGCATCGGCGGCCTGGTCGAGCAGCTGCGGCGCACCCGCGACCGCACGCTGGAGAACAAGGTCGTCGAGGCGATGACCACGAACGAGACGTCGTGGTTCCGCGACGTGCACCCGTTCGAGGCCCTCAAGAACGTGATCCTGCCCGACGTGCTGGAGCGCAACGCCGTCACCCGCTCGCTGCGGATCTGGTCGGCGGCGTCCTCAACCGGGCAGGAGCTCTACAGCGTAGCCATGCTGCTCGACACCGAGTTCCCGCAGCTGGCCACCTGGAGCGTGGACCTGCTCGGCACCGACCTGTCCACCGAGGTGGTGGCCAAGGCCCGTGAGGCGCGCTACTCCGGCCTGGAGGTGAACCGCGGGCTGCCGGCGCCGCTGCTGGTGAAGTACATGGAGCGCGAGGGCCGCGACTTCCGGGTGACGCAGAAGCTGCGCGACCGCTGCCGGTTCGAGGAGCTCAACCTCATCGGCCGGTGGCCACCGCGGCCGCTGTTCGACGTCGTGCTGCTGCGCAACGTCCTCATCTACTTCGACGTCGAGGTCAAGCGCCGCATCCTCGAGCAGGTGCGCGGTGTCCTGCGGCCCGGGGGCTACCTGCTCCTCGGCGCCGCCGAGACGACCCTGGGGGTCGTCGACGGCTACACCCCGGTCTCCTCTGCGGGATCGGTCGTCTACCGGAGCAAGGAGCGGTGATGCACGCACTCGTCGTCGACGACTCGCGCGCCATGCGAAGCATCCTGCGCCGCATCGTCACCGGCCTCGGGTTCACCGTGGCCGAGGCGGGCGACGGCCAGGAGGCGCTGGCGGCGATGGAGTCCGGGCCGCTGCCGGAGGTGGCTCTGGTCGACTGGAACATGCCGGTGATGGACGGACTGTCCTTCATCAGCGAGGTCCGGTCCCGCCCGGAGTGGCGCGACGTGACGCTCATGATGGTGACGACCGAGAGCGAGCACACGCAGATCGTGC
The DNA here is from genome assembly GCA_051954955.1 of Motilibacteraceae bacterium. GTDB lineage: Bacteria > Actinomycetota > Actinomycetes > Motilibacterales > Motilibacteraceae > JBQCHF01. Next base: position 48,961 of record JBQCHF010000072.1, on the reverse strand, counting down.
GCGCGCTCGCGGCCGGCGCCCACGAGTACGTCATCAAGCCGTTCACGCCGGACGCCATCGCCGACAAACTCGCCCTGCTCGGCCTCACCCCGCAGGGGGTGTCCTGATGAGCAGCGCCGATGTCCTACAGCCCGTCGTGAGCGACGAGGACCTGGTCGGGATCGGCCAGGAGTCCTGGGCCTCCGTGGTGCCGGACGAGGACGGCCCGCTCGACGAGCAGCCGGTGGTGGCCGAGGTGGACTTCACCGGGCACGTGGTGGTCAGCGGCGGCTGGGCCGGCGACGTCGTCGTCGGGCTGAGCCGTTCGGCCGCCGAGGCGCTGGCCCGCGCGATGTTCACCCCGGACCAGGTCGTCGAGGCCGACTGCCTGGACGCGGTGGGGGAGTTCACGAACATCGTCGGCGGCAGCGTGAAGAGCATCGTGCCCGGGCCGTCGTCGCTGTCCCTGCCGGAGGTCGCCGTCGGCGGCGTGCCGGCGGCCGCGTCGGTGCTGCCCGAGACCGCGGCGCTGGTCGCCAGCGGATCGCTGTCCTGGCGGGGGGAACCCGTGCAGCTCACCGTGTGGTCGCGGGAGCCCGAGAACGTGCAAGAAGGCCTGGAAGGGACCGCGCAGTGAAGATCCTCATCGCCGACGACTCCCGCGTGATGCGGCAGATCGTCACCCGCACGCTGCGCCAGGCGGGCTATGACGGCCACGACCTGGTGGAGGCCGAGAACGGTCGCGTGGCCCTGGACGTCGTCGGGGCCGAGGCGCCGGACCTGGTGCTCTCGGACTGGAACATGCCCGAGATGAGCGGCCTGGAGCTGCTGCAGGCGCTTCGCGCCCGCGGCGAGCAGGTGCCGTTCGGCTTCGTCACCTCGGAGGGCTCTCCGGACATGCGGGAGAAGGCCGAGGCCGCCGGTGCGCTGTTCCTCATCGCCAAGCCGTTCACCGCGGAGACGTTCCGCGAGGCCCTGACCCCGGTGCTGGGGTGATCGACCGATGACCACGGCTGCTGCCACCACGCTGCCGCACCCCAAGGCGGTGCGGGACATGCTCGAGGAGCTGCTCGGCCGCGACGTCGAGGTCGCCCCGTGCGACCCGCTCGTGCCCGGCGAGAAGGAGCTCGTCTCCGTCGCCGTCTACGTGGACGACACCCTGCGCACCTGCGCGCTGGTCGCCTGCGACCTGCCGCTGTCGGCGTTCGCCGGCGCCTCGATCGGGCTGATCCCGAAGGGCGGCGCGGAGGCGTGCGTCGAGGACCGCGAGCTCTCGCCCATGGTGCGGGACAACCTCTACGAGGTCCTCAACATCGTGTCCGCGCTGTTCAACCTGCCGGGCCACGTGCACACCAAGCTCTACGCCCTGCACGCCCCCGGCGACATCCCGCCGGCCGACGTGAGTGCCGCGCTGCGGTCCATCGGCCGGCGGTTGGACCTGTCCGTCGAGATCGGCGGGTACGGGACGGGGAAGCTGGCGGTCGTGCTGGTCTGAGCGCTGCCGGTCGAGCCGTGGCTTGGCTCACGCCGAACGGGCCCCTGTCACTCCTGGAGTGACAGGGGCCCACTGCGTTCGGTGAGACGGCGGACCTCAGGCGGAGACCACGGCGTCCGCCACTCGCGGTGCGAAAGTCTGGAGGAGCCCGACGACCTCGTGCTCGTCCTCGCTCGGAACATCTCCCAGCTTCTCCGGGAGAAGCTTCCAGGACTCCTCGTCCGAGCAGGCGTCGGCGAGGACGGCGCAGGCGACCGCTGCTCGCGACGGCTGGTCTCCGTCCCGGATCTTGCGCAGCGGGCACTCTTCGGCGTGGCCGACCGCCCGCAGGGCCAGGGACCAGTAGACGGCGGCCTCGAGGGAGAGGTCGTTCGCTGGAAGGTTCGCGGCTGCCGCGACGGGCGCAAGCTCGGTGGGTGCGGCCTCGTGCAGGCTGCGGAGGAGCTCGCCCCCCTGAGGGTGGCTGATCGCCTGTCCGCAGACCGAGCGGAGCAGGGTCGGAGCAGGTGTGGACGTGAGCACCTCCGCCAGGGCGGAACTGCTGCCGTCGAACGCTGACAAGAGCAGGTCGAGGTCGACCAGCGGGACGTCGCCTCGCACCATCTCTCGGACCGTGACCTCGGTGGGCAGGCCGCATGAGAGCCGCCAGCCGAGCACCGTGGGAAGGAGATGGGCCCGGGGGGTGAGCCGACCCATGCTGCCCAGGTAGGTCTCCGGCAGGCTCTCGAGCAGCTCGATGGCTCGCTGTGTCTCTCCCGAGCGGGCGGCGATGTTGGCATCGATGACGACGGCCTCGGACTCGTTCCCCGAGGCTCTGCGGAACCGGTCCCGCCACGTGGCGGCGGCCTCCATCTCGCCCAGAACGATGGAATGCATGGCGGCGGTGTAGGCCCCGAGAGAGGCCGTGCCGCTGTACTGATTCGTCTCGGTGAAGTGCTTCCACGCCTCTTCGAGGAAGGTGAGCGCCTCCCGGCACAGCTGCTCAGTGCCGGTCGCGGAGCGGCCGGCGTTGACCAGGGCATCCATCAGCACGCCGACGGACCCGGACGTTCTCGCCGCTGCGAGCCCGCTGATCGCGATCTCGTAGTTGCGCCGGGTCTTGTCCCGATCCTCCATCCGCTGGCGCCGGTAGCCGACGTGCTCGACGCGAAGGTCGTCATAACGTGTCTGCAGTAGATCGATCTGTTCGCCGGTCATGGAGTGGACGACCTGCTCGTGCAGGGGGTTGACGTACCGCGCCGCCATCGGGCGCATCACCCGGACGCTCCAGTTCTCGAGGCTCACCCCACCCAGGTCGTGGGTGTTGCGGACGCCCACGAGGAGAGCGTCGCACGTCGTCCTGCGCAGGAAGGCTCGAAGGGCGGCAGGGTTGTCGACGGTGAGGGTCTCGTCCGCGTCCAGGACCAGCATCCACGGGGTGCGGACGTGCTCCGCGGCCCGATTCCGCGCCTCGGCGAAGTGGTTGTTCCAGAACCCCTCCACGACGTGGGCTCCCGCCTCCCGCGCCAGGTCCCTGGTGCGGTCCCGAGAGCCTGTGTCGTACACGATGACCTCGTCGACGATGCGCCGCGCGCTCTCGATGGTGTCGAGGATGCTCGCCTCCTCGTCCTTGACGATCATGCAGAGGCTGAGCAGGGGGTCGTCAGCGGCCAGGGCGCGTGCGCAGCCCTCGGACTCCAAATGTGCGACTACCGCCCCGGGCACGACCGCCAGGGACCCAACCGGGCCGAGGCCGGGGGCCGTGAGGGACGCACCCTCGCGACGCAGGAGCAGGCACACGGGATCCAGCCGGCGCGCCGGCAGAACCGAGTCGCCTGCGCCGCGCCCCACCTCGCTCATCCAGCGGCGCAGGGCGCGCAGGTCGCCGGCGACGTCGTCGGGCAGGTCCACCCGCTGGATGCCGTTGACGTGTGGCGCCAGCGGGCCGACGGCCACCAGGGCAGGGTCGCTGTCGAGGGCGTGAGCGAGTCGCTCCACCAGGCGGTGGCTGAAGATCACGTCGTCGCAGGTGACCAGCACGCGGTCGTGCTGTGCCGCCTCCAGCGCTGCCCGGGTCGCCGCGTCGGGGCCGGACCCGTCGAAGACGACGATCCGTGCCCTGCTCGACCGCCAGGGCGTCGTGCGCTCGTTCTGCGGGCACAGCAGGATGAGCTCGTCACGCACGCCGAGCTGTCCGAGGACCGCGTCGAGCATCGAGCGGGTCGCGGCCGGATCGTTGCCGACCTGCACGGCGACCGTGACGGGTTGATGGACCATGTGACCTCCCAGACCTCGCACGACCTATCGGCAGCAGCCGGGCGGTGGCGAGCCTTCGGGGCGGTCAGTCGGCGGCGGGAGGGAGGGGGGGCTCCGATACCCGGGCCGTCGGGGGCAGCAGCGAGTGGATAGCCTGGACGAGCGCCTCGTCGGACGGTCCGACGCTGCTCGCCGCGGCCTGGTTCGCGGCCTGCAGCTCCCGGTAGACCTCTTCGCGGTGCACACGAACGGAGCGGGGGGCGTCGATGCCGATCCGGACGACGTCGCTCCTCACCTCGAGCACGGTAACGACGACGTCGTCGCCGACCACGATGCTCTCGCCGGCGCGGCGACTGAGGACGAGCACTGGCGGGCCCCTTCCATGGGTGCGCCCATGTCCACCGGGCGTTCCGCCCAGCCTATTCGCGAAGCATGCCTCGCGTGGCGTTCTCATCGGCCGGATCGAGGGCCGCGCCTTCACGCGGCGAGGGGGGCCTTCAGGGGAAGGTTGCCCTCGAGCAGCACCTGCGCCGCGACCCGGGTCCGGGTGTTCACGACGACCGGGGCCAAGAGGTTGGCGGTGGAGTCCGCGGCGGTGGGGCCGGGGGTGACGATGATCAGCACGAGCGCCTCGTCCTGGCGGCGCAGCTGTAGGCGCTCGGCCCACTCGTCGTCGATCTCTGGCTCGTACCCGGGGAAGAACGGCGCCGGAGGGACGACCAGGAAGCGCAGGTCCGGGTCGTCGACGGACCGGAGGGCCGACAGGAGACCCGCATCGTCCAGCTGTACCAGCACGAACCGCCGGTGCTCGGGGAAGCCGGCGATGGGAGACACGAGGTCGATGACTGGTAGGTCCTGCTCCTTCGTCACGCGCCCATCCTTCACCATCTCGGGTGCGCCGGGGCACATGTGCAGGGTCACCTGAGGAAGTCGATCAGGGACGGCGTCACGACCCGGCTGGTTGCGCCCAGCGCAGCCTGGTACGCCGTCTGCTGCAGCTGAAGTTGTACGACGGTGGCCGGAAGGTCGATCGACTCGACGTCGGCGAGGTGGTTCGTGAGGCTCCCCGCAGCGTCTTCGGCGGCCTGGCGCATGGTGTCCAGCCGGTTCGACCGCGCTCCGACGTCGGAGAGCCTGTTCGTGAGGTTCTTCATGGCGCCGTCGATCGCCCCCAGGTCGTTGCTGAGGCTGGCTGGGTTGTTGCGGAGGTCGTCGGACACCTGCTGGACGACGGCGAACAGAGAACTCGCGCCGCTGCCGAACACCTCGGGGCCGGTGACGTCGATCCGCACCGGGGCGCCGTCTCCCGCCGTGCGGTAGACGCCTGCGGTTTGCCCGAGGAAGGTCCCGTCGGAGGCGTACGCAGCGGTACCCCCGGTCGTCCCGCCGAAGATGGGACGGTCCAGGTACCGCGTGTTCGCGTCGCTGATCAACGACTCCTTGATCTTGTCCACCTCGGCTGCCATCGCCTCGCGGGCGTCCTGGCCGGCGGCGCCGCTGTTGGCGCCCTGGAGGGCGAGCTCGCGGACGCGCCGGACCTCGCCGAGCATCCCGGTGAGCGTCGTGTCGGTGGTGTTGAGCCAACCCACGCCGTCGGAGGCGTTGCGCGACCACTGCTGCTGGGTGCGGACCTGCGAGCGGATCTGCAGCGCCGACACCGTTCCCGTGGGATCGTCCGACGGCTTGGAGATCAGTTTGCCGCTGGAGAGCTGCTCCTGGAGCTTGCCCATCCGCGCGAGGTTCGTCTGAAGCCCGGCGAGGGTCCGCTCGCCCACCGAGCGCTGAGTGATCCGAAACGTCGTCACGCGGTCACCGCCCCACGAGTCCGGTGTTGTGGATGAGCGTGTCGAGGGTCTGGTCGACCGCCGTCATGAGGCGCGCCGCCCCCTCGTAGGCGTGCTGGTACTGCACCATATTGATCATCTCTTCGTCCAAGTTGACGCCGGACTGCGCGTCGCGCGCGGCGTCGACCTGGCTGGTGACGTCGGACTGGATCGCAGCCCGGCGCGTGGCCGTCTGCGCCTGCACCCCGAGGTCGACGATGACCTGGCGGTAGGTCGAGTCCGGACCGGTCGGGTCAGTGCCGAGGCGCGCCAACGCGTCGGCCTGGCTGGCGTCGAGGGTGGCGCCGGCGGTCCCGGAGGCCGCCACCAGCTCGGGGTGGTCCGTGAGCGCAGGGTTGAGCCGGATGCCGGCCGCGGTCGTTCCTGCCGGGTCGAAGAAATCAGCGCCCGGGTTCCCGGCAAGGTCGAATCCGCCGGTGTGGAGCGCATTCACGCGGGTGACCACCGCGGCGGCGACGGAGTCCAGCGAGGCGAGGGTGCTCGGGACCGTGGTCGTCAGGCCCTGGGCCAGCGCAGCGGCCGAGCCGGTCGTCACGTCGGCAGGGGATCCGTCCTTGGCCCACGTGATGCGGACGGGGTCTGTCGACTGCGACTGGAGGTCGGAGGCGCCGGAGACCTGCAGCTTCAGCGAGGTCGAGCCGCGGACCAGCGCGGTCCCACCGAGGTACACATCGGCGACACCGTTGTCCCCGTAGACCACTCGGCCGCCGACGGCGTCGGCCAGCTTCATCACCAGGCCGTCCCGCTGGTCCTTCAGCTCGCTGTCCGGCAGGCCGGCCTGGTCGGCCCGGAGGATGGCCTGGTTCAGGTCAGCGACGTTCGCCGCCACGCTGTTGACGTCGCTGAGGGTCGTCCCGAGCTGCTCGCGCAGCTGCCCCCACTGGGTGGAGAGCGAGTCAGCCGCCTTGTTCAGGCCGTCGGTCAGGGTCTGGGCGCGCTGAAGAAGCTGGCTGCGGGCTGCAGGGTCGCCAGGGGCGTTCGCCACGTCGTGCCAGCCGGCCCAGAAGTCGGACAGCTGGGACTGGATGCCGGTGTCGCTGGGCTCGCCCAGTGACTGCTCGATCTGGCCGTAGACGGCGTCCACGCCCTGGAAGTAGGAGAGTCGTCCGTGCTCGGTCTGGCCGCGCAGCTCCAGGAAGGCGTCCCGCAGGCGCTGGACCCCGCTGACATCGACGCCCTGGCCAGCGCCGCTGTAGACCGACCAGATGGCCGGGGTGACCGGTGCGCCGACGGACTGCAGGTCCACCCGCTGGCGGGAGTAGCCCTCGGTGTTGGCGTTGGCGATGTTCTGGCCGGTCACGTCCAGGCCGCGGCGCTGGGCGTACAGAGCGGAGAGGGCGGTGGACAGCCCGGAGAAGGTGCTCACGCGCGGCTCACAGGGCCTGGTCCAGCAGCCGGTGGCGCGAGCCGACGCTGACCGTCGCGCCGCCCGGCGTGTACGTCTCGGCGCCGTCGGTGAGCGAGAGCAGCGCTTCGCGGGTGGCGCGGGCGCCGGCGGTGAGCAGGTCGCGGTTCGACTCGGCCAGCGCCGTGATCTCGGCGGTCATGGTGAGGAAGGCCTGCCGGTGCTGCTGGAGCATCGACGACCAGGGCTCGTCCACGGAGTCAGCGAGCCTGGAGAGGCTCGGGGAGGCTCCGAGGCCGAGCGCGACGCCCAGGGCGTCGACCTCGGCGGCCCGCAGCACTTCGGCGCGGCGGATCTCCTCCAGGACGACCTCGACCTCCTTGGTGGCGCGCGCCAGCCAGCGGGTGCGCCCCGACGTCAGGACGAGCTGCTCCTCCTCGAGCTTGAACAGGAGCAGCTCGAGCAGCTCCCGCTCACGCCAGAGGACGCTCGACACCTCAGCCAGTCCCATGGGTCGTGCACCTCTCTTCCGCTTCCGGGTGAGCTGCCGCTGCCTGCGGTCCCACCGAGCTGCTGTCTGACCACCTGTCGGCTGGAGCGGCTGGCTTCTGAGCCGTCTCGTGCCACCGATTCATGTCGCAATCGGGCACCGACCTGTCCGCGTGCACCGGTCGTCTAGGTCTTTGGACCCAGAGGGCCCGGGCCATCGGGACCGAGGGGACTAGCCACCCCTAGCCGTTTTCACTCCGGGGGCTCAACTCGAGGCCACCAATCGGCCGAGGGGATCCCCATGACCGTGACGCCGATGCCCATCCCGGCCCCCCGCCGCCCCGTCGACCGGGGCGTCGAGGAGGAGCTCGTGACGACGAACCTGCCGCTGGTCGGCTACCTCGTCTCCGAGATGATCGGCCGCGTCCCGGCCCACGTGAGCCGCGACGAGCTGATGTCGGCCGGCCTCGCCGCCCTGGCCCAGGCCGCCCGCGGCTTCGACCCCGAGCGCGGGGTGCCGTTCGGTCGGTTCGCCAGCACCCGCATCCGCGGCGCCCTCATCGACGAGCTGCGCAGCCACGACTGGGCCAGTCGCTCGGTCCGCTCCAAGGCCCGCCGCCGCGACGCCGCCATCGAGGCGCTGGCCGGTGTCCTGGGCCGCACCCCCACCGCCGAGGAGATCGCCGCCCACCTGGGCGTCGCCGTCGGCGAGGTGGAGTCGGTGGAGGAGGACGTGCAGCGCGCCGTCGTGCTGAGCCTGCAGGGCTTCGCCGACCCCTCCGCGCTGGACGAGGTCGCTCCGGTCGGCGACGAGAGCCCGGACGAGCGCCTGCTGCTCAACGAGAAGATCGGCTACCTGCACGACGCCATCGCGGTGCTGCCTGAGCGCCTGCGCACCGTCGTCGTCCGCTACTTCTTCGAGGAGCGGCCGATGGCGGAGATCGCGGTCGAGCTCGGCGTCACCGAGTCCCGCGTCTCCCAGATGCGGGCCGAGGCCCTGAGCCTGCTGCGCGACGGCATGAACTCCGCGCTGGAGCCCGAGCTGGTCCAGCCGGTCGGTCGCCCCGACGGCTGCGCCACCCGCCGGCGCGAGGCCTACTTCGCCGCCGTCGCCTCGCACAGCGACTTCCGCACCCGCCTGTCGGCCCGCCCGGTCGACATGGGCAGCGTCGCCCTCGCGACGATCACCCGCTCGGCGTAGAGCTTCCCCCTCAGGCGCCTGGACCAGGCGCCGACTGTCAGAGCGAACGGGCCACGGACGGCCCGGGAGCAACGGACCCGATTCAAGGAGGATCATCATGGGTCTCCGCATCAACCAGAACATCGCGGCCTTCAACGCCTACCGGAACCTGTCGGTGACGCAGGGCCAGATGGAGAAGTCCCTGGAGAAGCTGTCCAGCGGCTTCCGCATCAACCGTGCCGCCGACGACGCGGCCGGCCTCTCGGTGTCCGAGGGTCTGCGCTCGCAGATCGGTGGCCTCAAGGTCGCCGTCCGCAACGCCCAGGACGGCATCTCGGTCGCTCAGACCGCTGAAGGTGCGCTCAACGAGACCACCAGCATCCTCCAGCGCATGCGCGACCTGTCCGTGCAGGCGGCGAACTCCGGCTCGCAGGACTCCACCGCCCAGGCCGCCGCGGACACCGAGTTCCAGGAGCTGAACAAGGAGCTCGACCGCATCGCCAAGACCACGGCGTTCGGCGGCACCAAGCTGCTGGACGGCAACTACAAGGGCACCTTCCAGGTCGGCGCCAACAACACCACGAACGACCAGATCACGATCGACGTCACGAGTGGTGCCAGCGGCATGATCACTGGCTTCACCGCCGCCACTGGTGCCACTGCGATCTCGGGCTTCGACTCGGCGGGCCTGAAGACGTCGGGCCTGGCCCTGACCTCTACGACGGGTGCTCAGTCTGCGATCACCCAGATCGACGAGGCCATCAAGGACGTCTCCACCGTCCGTGCGAAGCTCGGTGCCTCGCAGAACCGGTTCGAGCACACGATCAACAACCTCAACGTCGCCGTCGAGAACCTGTCGGCGTCGGAGAGCCGGATCCGTGACACCGACATGGCGTCGGAGATGGTGAGCTTCACCAGGTCGCAGATCCTGTCGCAGGCCGGCACGGCCATGCTCGCGCAGGCGAACCAGGCGCCGCAGGGCGTGCTGTCCCTGCTCCGCTAGGCCACGCCGTAGGGCGCACGTCGGGGCGGTCGGCACCAGCCGGCCGCCCCGCACGCGTCGAAGGAGGTGTCGCACGTGCAGGTTCCATCCGTGTCACAACCGATCGAGAATGCGCGCGCAGCCGCACGACCCACGTTCCCGCGCCCCCCCGTTCCTCAGGTCGAGCGGCCGGCCGCCGACGGGAGAGACGTGCCGGTCGAGCAGCACCAGCGAGCCGCGATTCGCGTGCGGCTGGAGGCTGCCGTACGGCCGAGCATGGCGGTGCGGATCGAGCAGCGGGACGGTCTCCCCGTCACCTCGGTGCTAGATCCCGAGACCGGGCAGACGCTGCTCCAGCTTCCGCCAGAGCAGGTGGTTCGAGCGATCGAGGCGAGCCTGGCGCGCACGCGCCTTGGGCTCGAGCGAGGAGAACAGCGTTCATGAGCACGAGCGTCGACGGGCTCGTCTCCGGCCTCAACACCTCGCAGCTGATCTCCCAGCTCATGCAGGTGGAAGCGGCCCCGCAGACAGCGCTGAAGGCCAAGGTCTCGGCGGCTCAGCAGGCGGTGTCGAGCTACCAGTCGGTGAACAGCCGGCTCTCGGCGCTGCAGACTGCGGCGGAGGCCCTCACGGCCGTCGGCGGCTTCGTCGCGGCCAAGGGCACCAGCAGCGACAGCTCCGTCACGGTGGCGTCGACGTCGTCCGCGACCCCGGGGTCCCTCACGTTCCACGTCGATGCGGTGGCCGCTGCGGAGAGCGGGATCAGCACTGGAGGCGTCGCCGACCCGACAGCTGCCGTATGGAATGCCGGAGACACCATCACCTTCGCTGGGGCGAGCCCGGGCACCGTGACCGTGACGGGTTCCTCCCTGAACGACGTGGTTTCCTCCATCAACAACGCCGGGCTTTCTGTGCGTGCCTCCGCAGTCAAGACGAGCGACGGTCTTTACCACCTGTCGTTGACCGCGGGCAGCACAGGGGCGGCGAGCGATTTCACCGGCGGTTCCGCCCTCTCCCTCGGTGCGCTCGGCTCCTACCAGCGCGCTGTGGGCGGCAGCGACGCCGTCCTGAGCATCGGCGGGACCGGCACCGGAGCCGTTGGCTACCAGGTGACCTCGTCCACCAACACCTTCTCCGACGTCCTGCAGGGCACGAGCTTCACTGTCGGTGCGGCGGGGGTGACGAGCACGGTCACCGTCGCGACCGACCCAGGTGCCCTCGCGGACAAGGTCCAGGCGATGGTCACCGCCGCGAACGCGGCAACCAAGGAGATCACCAACCAGACCGCTTGGAACAGCGCGACCAAGAGCGGGGCGCCGCTCAACGGTGATCTCGGCGTCCGGCTCATCGCACAGTCCATCGCGGGCGCCCCCGGGACGTCGAGCGCCGGTGGCTCCTCCCTGGCCGGTCTCTCAGTCGACCGGGACGGGAACGTCACCTTCGACCGGCAGAAGTTCCTCGACCTCTACGCCACCGATCCGGCGAAGGCTCAGTCGACCGTGCAGTCGCTCGCAACGTCCTTCACGAGCATCGCGACGAAGGCCACTGACTCGGTGACCGGTTCCATCACGACGGCCATCAACGGCCGAAATTCCGATATCCGCGACCTCAACGACCAGATCTCGAACTGGGACGTGCGGCTGACCCAGCGTCAGCAGGCGCTCCAGCTGCAGTTCAGCAATCTCGAGGTCGCCCTCGGCAAGCTCAAGGACCAGGGCAACTGGCTGGCCGGCCAGATCGCGTCCCTACCTACGGGCTGACAAGGTGAGAGGAAAGGCGTGACCGTGAACGGGACAGCCCTACGAGCTCGATACGTCAGCTCCGGCGTGACAACGGCTTCCCCTGCCAAGCTGCTGACCATGCTCTACGACCGCCTCGTGCTCGACCTCGAGCGCGCCGAGCTGGCACAGCAGGCAGGGGATCGGGAGAAGGCCAACGATCAGCTGGTCCACGCGCAGGACATCGTCATCGCGCTGCAGGACGGGCTCCGACCCGAGCTTTGGGAGGGCGGGCCCGCGCTCGCATCGATCTACACTTTCCTCCACACCGAGCTGATCCGCGCGAACGTGCAGAACGACCTTGCCGCGACGTCGGCCTGCCGTGCCCTTGTCGAGCCTCTGCGTGACGCTTGGCATGAGGCAGCTCGGCAGGTCGCCGCCGAGGGGTCGGGAGCCTGACGTGAGCTCGGCCGACTTCCACGCGGCCTGGGTCGCCGCGCTCGACGAGCTCGAGCTGGAGGTCGACCGCGCCGAGGCCCTGCTGCGGGGCCACGACCCGCTGGAACCTCCGCTGCAGCAGCCGCAGTGGATCCCTCCGCAGCTGCCCGGTCCGCTGCCGTCGCACCTCCTCGAGCGCGCTCGCGACATCCTCGACCGCCAGCTCGCCGTGTCTGCGGAGATCGCCCACACGATGCTGGGCAACCGTCGCCACGCGGCCTACGTCCGGCAGCTCGGCTCGGGTGCACGCCGAGAGATCCCCGTCTACGTCGACGCCAGCTTGTGAGCACTTCCATGGCGTCCCTGGTGGCCGTGCTCATCGTCAAGGACGAGGAGGCGACCCTTCCACGGTCCCTGCCCCCCCTGCTCAAGGCCTGTGATGCCGTGGTCGTGGCCGACACGGGCTCCTCGGACAGCTCCTGTGAGCTGGCCTCGCGGGCCGGGGCGACCGTCGTGGACGTCCCCTGGACGGACGACTTCTCGGCGGCACGAAACGCCGCGGCTGCGCTGGCTGCGCAGAAGCATCCTGTCGAATGGGTCCTCGTGGTGGATGCCGACGAGGAACTGGTATCCGACGGCAATGCCCTGCGGACCGCACTGAGCGGGCAGCCCGCCAATGTCGCCCCGCGACTCCTGGTTCGCAATGTCGCAGCAGAGGGATCTGGGCGAGAGGGCTGGACCATCGAGTCCTCACGGCTCTACCGCCCAGGCGAGATGCGTTACGCGGGCGCCGCTCATGAACAGCTCGTCGACGTGCATGGCGAACTGGCCTCTGGGCCCTTGCTGCCGCCCGAGGTAGGGATGCTCGTTCACCATGGCTACGCGAACCCCGCTGACGACGAGGCGAAGGGTCTGCGGAATGCCGAGCTCTTGGCGGTCGAGCTGGAGAACCTTCCCGAGCAGGCACCTCCGCGTCGACGAGCCGCGCTGTTGCTCGATCTGGGGCGTTCGCTCATCGCCGCCGGCCGCCGGCAGCAGGCTCTGGAGGTCCTCGGACAGGCGCAGGCGCTCGACCCCGAGGGGCTCCCCGGACTGTCCGCCGCGGACTTCATGGCTCGGCTGCTGATAGGGGCGGGTGAGCACGACCTCGTCCTGGCCCTCACCGAGCACCTGCGCGAGCACGGGGTGCAGGCCGCCTACTGCGACCACCTGCGCGGTCAGGCGATGGTGCTCGCGGGAGCGGCGGTCGAGGGAGCGACGATTCTCGAGGGCTGCGTCTCCGTGGATGAGTTGATCGATGCTTCCGGCAGACGCTGGGGAAGTGGAGCGGCCTGGCGCTCTTTGGCGCTGGCCCGAGCAGTCCTCGGCGATGCCTGCGCGGCCAGGGTGGCTCTGGACGAGGCGGCGCGCCGGGGCATCGACGTGAGCGAGGACCTCGCTCTGCTCGCCGGCTGAATCCATCCCGGTACACCGGTTGGTCTGCTTCAGATCCTGACCGGCCCGGCCGATCAACACACTGAGCACGGATCGCTCGCACCCGCCACGGATTCGGCGGACCCCTTTTCGGCACCTCCGACGAACTGGTGGCGAGTTCCTTCGTGTTCGATGACGTGACGACCGTCGCGCTGCACAGCGCGCTCAACGGTCTGGCCATGCGGCAGCGCACCATTGCCGACAACATCGCCAACATCCAGACTCCCGGGTTCCTGGCCGGCAAGGTCCAGTTCGAGTCCGCCCTCAAGGACGCCGTCGCGAGCGGCCAGAGCCCTGCGGTGGCGCCGTCGGTGGCCCGCTCGCTGGAGCCCACCCGCGAGGACGGTAACAACGTCAACCTCGACGAGGAGACGCTGTCCAACATCGACACCGGGATGCGCTATCAGCTGGCGCTGCGGGCGATGGACAACCAGTTCTCGGTGCTCCGTTCGGCGATGAGGACCTCGTGAGCGGCCTCTTCGGGGCGCTGGGGATCAGCGCGAGCGGCGTGACCGTCTACCGCAAGTGGCTCGACGCGGTCTCGGACAACATCGCCAACATCAACACCGTCAAGCCGACCAATGAGAACGCCTTCCAGGCCCGCTACGTCGTCGCCCAGGCCCGCGAGTACGGCAGCGGCGACGGCGGTGTCGACGTCGCCGGGGTGAAGCTCGGCTCGGCCCAGGGCCGGGTGGTCTACGACCCGCAGAACCCGCTGGCCGACAAGGATGGCAACGTGAGGTTGCCGGACATCGACCTCGGGTCCCAGATGACCCAGCTGATCATGGCCCAGCGCGGCTACGAGGCGAACCTGCAGGTCGTCAAGGCGGCCCAGGAGGCCTACACGTCCGCGATCCAGCTCGGGAGGGGCGCGTGAGCATCTCGCCGATCAGCCTGCCGATCGCCCCGGTGGCGCCGCTGGCCGCGGCCGCGCCGGTGCAGCAGGCCCAGAACGTGAACGGCGCCGGGGGTGCCGACTTCGCCAGCATTCTGGCCAAGGGTGTCGACAGCCTGCAGGCCACCCAGGCCAACGCGGACACCCTCGCGGTGCAGGCCGCCACCGGCGACCTCAAGGACGTCCACGACTACACGATCGCGGCGACCCAGGCGCAGCTGGCCACCGACCTCGCGGTGACCCTGCGCAACAAGGCCGTCGACGCGTTCAACGAGATCATGCGGATGCAGATCTGATGGGCCAGAACCTGCTCGGCGCGGCCCGGCGGGCCGGCCGCACCTTCGGAGACTTCACCCTCGGCCAGAAGGTCGTCACCGTGCTCGCGGTGATCGGCCTAGCGCTCGGGGCGCTGTTGTTCAACCGCTGGGCCTCCACGCCCACCTACGCGCCGCTGTTCTCCAACCTCGCGGCCTCGGACGCCTCGGCGATCGTGGACAAGCTCAACAGCGCCGGCACGCCCTACAAGCTGGCCAACGGCGGCTCGACCATCCTGGTGCCGCAGGGGCAGGTGGACGGCGTCCGGCTGCAGATGAGCGGGCAGGGTCTGCCGGCCAGCGACTCCTCCAGCTGGGCGCTGCTGGACAAGCAGGGCATGACGTCCTCGCAGTTCCAGCAGCAGGTGGCCTACCAGCGGGCCCTGGAAGGCGAGCTGGCCAAGACGATCCAGTCGATCCAGGGCGTCGACGCCGCGGTGGTGAACCTCGCCATCCCGCAGAAGGACGTCTTCACCAAGGAGAGCGACAAGCCCACGGCGTCGGTGCTGGTGCGGACCAAGGCCGGGCAGGACCTGACCAGCCAGCAGGTGCAGGCGGTGACCAACCTGGTCGCCTCCAGCGTGCCGGGCCTGACGCCGGACATGGTGACCGTGGCCGACGGCAAGGGCCGCGTGCTCTCCGCCCAGGGCACCGCCGGTGGCGCCGGCGCGGACACCCGCGGCGACCAGACCCGGTCCTACGAGGACCGGATGAGCCAGTCCCTGCAGGACATGCTCGACCGCGTCGTCGGCCCTGGCCACAGCGTGGTCCGCCTCACCGCCGACCTCGACTACGACAGCACCGACACCACCACCGAGAAGTACGTCTACGACAAGACCGTGCCGCCGGTGGCCAGCAGCACGACGACCGAGAAGTGGTCCGGTGCCGGCGGAACGGCTGTCGGCGGCGTGCTCGGCCCGGACAACATCTCCGTGCCGGCCGGCAGCGCCACCCCGGGCGCGAACACCTACCAGAAGGACTCGGCCACGGTGAACAACGCCGTCGGCAAGGTGGTGGAGCAGCGCAAGTCCGCCCCCGGCACGGTGCGCAAGCTCAACGTGGCGGTGCTGCTGGACACCCGTACCGCCGGCACCATCGACCCGGCCCAGGTGCAGGCCCTGGTGGCCAGCGCGGCCGGCATCACCGCCAGCCGTGGCGACACCATCCAGGTCAGCCGGATGCCGTTCGACCAGAGCGCGGAGAAGGACGCCCAGACCCAGCTGGCCGAGGCCAAGAAGGCGGAGCAGACGGCGTCGCGGATGTCGCTGATCAAGACCGGCGGCCTGGTCGGCCTGGTCGTGCTGGTGGTCCTCTACGCCCTGCTCGCCGGCCGCAAGCGCCGCAAGGCGCCCGCCCTGAGCCCGGAGGAGCGGCTGCAGATCGAGGCCCTCCAGCGCAGCCTGGAGCTGGCCAACGTCCAGCCGGCCGGCGAGCTGACCGGCACCGGCAACGTCGCCATCGCGGCGCTCGACCCGGCCCCGGCGCCGGACCCGGCTGCGCAGCTGGCCGCCTTGGCCCGTGACGAGATCGGCCAGCTGGTGCAGCAGCAGCCGGAGGAGGTCGCGCAGCTCCTGCGCGGCTGGCTCGCGGACCGGAGGGGCTGAGCCATGGCCGGCACCATGACCGGGAGCGGCGTGCGCAAGGCCGCGATCCTGCTCGTGCAGATGGGCCGCGAGGCCACCACCAAGGTGCTCGCGGAGATGCGCGAGTCCGAGGTCGAGGAGCTGATGGCCGAGATCGTGCGGCTGCAGCAGCTCGACCCCACCGAGGCCGACGAGGTCGTCACCGAGTTCCACCAGCTCCTCACCGCCCGGCGCTACGTCGGGCAGGGTGGCTTCGGTTTCGCCCAGGAGGTCCTCGAGGCCAGCCTCGGTGAGGGCCGCGCCGGGGAGATCCTCGGCCGGCTCTCCGCTGCGGTGATGGAGATGCCGTTCCAGTTCCTGCACCGCGCCGATCCGCGCCAGGTGCTGTCCTTCCTGCAGGACGAGCACCCGCAGACCATCGCGCTGGTGCTGGCGCACATGACCGCGGACCAGGCCTCCACCATCCTGTCCGGGCTCGCCCCGGAGCTGCAGGCCGACGTCGCGCACCGCATCGCGGTGATGGACCGCACCTCGCCGGACATCATCAAACAGGTGGAGCGGACGCTGGAGCGCAAGCTCTCCTCGGTGCTGCAGCCGGCGGACCTGTCCGAGATCGGCGGCCTCACCCCGCTGGTCGAGATCATCAACCGCAGCGACCGCGCCACCGAGCGGCTCATCCTCGAGGGACTCGAGGGCCGCGACCCGGCGCTGGCCGAAGAGGTCCGCAGCCGCATGTTCATGTTCGAGGACATCGTGAGCCTCGACGACCGCGGCGTGCAGCTGGTCCTGCGCCAGGTCGAGACCGCGGACCTGGCCACCGCGCTCAAGGGCGTGCGCGAAGACGTGCGCGAGAAGGTCATGCGCAACCTGTCCGAGCGCGCGGCGGAGAACCTCGCCGACGAGATCGAGATGCTCGGCCCGGTGCGCCTGCGCACCGTCGAGGAGTCGCAGATGAAGATCGTCCAGGCCATCCGTGGCCTGGAGGAGGCCGGTCAGCTGGTCGTGCGTCGCGGGTCGGACGATGAGTTCGTCGCCTGAGGCGCCGGTGCTGCGCGGGGCGGCAGCGGCCGCCTTCGCCCCGGCCCGGCTCGACGCCGACCTGCGACACAGCCGGTTCCTCCGCGCGGCCGACGGCTCGGTGCGGCTGGACCCGCGGCTGGCCGACCCGCGTCTGGAGGCCGCCTTCGAGGAGGCGGCCGAGGAGGTCCGCACCGCTGCCCGCGCCCAGGGCTACGCCGAGGGCTGGGCGGCCGGGCAGGCGGCCGCCCTCGCCGACGCCGCGCAGCGCGCCGCCGCGCTGGCCGCCGCCCAGGAGGCCACCGAGGCATCGCGCAGCCTGTCCTTCCACCGCGCGATGGACGCGGTGGTACGCGCGGCCGGTGAGCTGGAGCGCCGCGCCCTCCCGCAGGCCGAGGAGGTGCGCGACGCCGTCGTGGAGGCTGCGCTGGCGCTGGCCGCCGCGGTGCTCGGCCGTGAGGTGGCCCTGGACCCCGAGCCCGGCCGGGCCGCGCTGCGGCGCGCGCTCGACCTGGCCCCCGAGGGGTCACGCGTGCTGGTGCGGCTCAACCCGGCCGACCACGCCGCCCTCGTCGGGACCTCCGACCGGTCGTCGGAGCTGCTGGTCGACGGTCGGGAGGTGGTGCTCGCCGCCGACCCGTCGGTCGGCCCCGGCAGCGCCGTCGCGGACTGCGACGCCACCCGGGTGGACGCTCGGCTGGAGACCGCGCTGCAGCGGGCCCGGGAGGTGCTGCTGCCGTGAGCACCGCCACCTCCCGCTACCTCCCCGGGCTCGACCGCGCCCTGAGCGCCGCCGCCCCGCTCGTCACCGGCCAGGTGACCGGCGTCGTCGGCCTCACCGTGACCGTGCGCGGGCTGCACGCGGCCGTCGGGCACCTGGTCCAGGTCAAGGCCCCGGATGGTGACATCGCCGCCGAGGTGGTCGCGGTGACGCCGGAGGGCCTGGCCTGCCAGCCGATCGGTCCGGTCAGCGGCATCCGCGCTGGTCTTCCGGTGCTCGCAACCGGTTCTGCTCTCCGAGTCTCCGTAGGAGAGGCACTTCGGGGTCGTGTGCTCGACGGCCTGGGCCGCCCGATCGACGGCGGCCCGGCGCTGGACGGGCTACCCACCGTGCCGGTCGACGCCAGCGCGCCCAACCCGCTGCTGCGCGGTCGGGTTGAGCGTCAGCTGTCGGTCGGGGTGCGCGCGATGGACTCGCTGATCCCGGTCGGCCGCGGCCAGCGCATCGGCGTGTTCGCCGGCTCCGGCGTCGGGAAGTCGAGCCTGCTCTCGATGATCGCGCGGGGCACGAACGCCGAGGTGTCCGTCATCGCCCTGGTCGGCGAGCGTGGCCGCGAGGTGCGTGAGTTCCTCGAGAACGACCTCGGCCCGGAGGGCCTGGCCCGCTCCGTCGTCGTCGTGGCCACCTCGGACGAGCCGCCGCTGGTGCGCCTGCGCGCCGCGTTCGTGGCCACCCGCATCGCCGAGTGGTTCCGTGACGAGGGCCGCGACGTCGTCCTGATGATGGATTCGCTCACCCGCATGGCCATGGCTCAGCGCGAGGTGGGCCTCTCGGCCGGCGAGCCGCCGGCCACCCGCGGCTACCCGCCGAGCACGTTCGCCCTGCTGCCCAAGCTGCTCGAGCGGGCCGGGCCGGGGGAGCGCGGCAGCATCACCGGCATCTACACGGTGCTGGTGGAGGGCGACGACCACAACGAGCCCATCGGCGACGCCGCCCGCTCGATCCTCGACGGCCACGTCGTGCTCACCCGCCGGCTGGCCACCGCCGGGCACTTCCCGAGCATCGACGTGCTCGAGTCGGTCTCCCGGGTCGCCAACGCGGTCACCTCGCGCCCGCAGCGCGAGGCCGCCGTCGAGCTGCGCCGGCTGATGGCCGCGCACCGCGACGCCCGCGAGCTGCTCGAGATCGGCGCCTACGCCGCCGGCACCAACCCCGACGTCGACCGCGCGGTCATGCTCCGCCAGCAGATCGACGGCTTCCTCCGCCAGGACCTCGACGAGCGCTCCGACGCGGCGTCGGCGTGGAACCACCTCGGCGAGCTGCTCGGCCGCGGACCGCTCGGGGTCGCCGCATGAACCGCAGGTTCCCGCTGGCCGCCGTGCTGCGCGTGCGCAAGGTGCAGGAGGACAAGGCCGCCGCCGCGGTGGCCGCCGCCCGCGCCGAGCTGGCGCTCGCCGTGCAGCGCGAGCAGGAGCTGGAGGTTCGCCTGGATGGCGGGGTGGCCCCGGAGAGCGCCACCTACGTGGACTGGGTCGCCACCACGAGCGCCCGCCTGTCCCTGGCCCACGACGCCGCCGCGGCCCGTACCGCGCGGCGCGAGCGCGAGGCCGGCGTGGCCGGTGCACTGGACCAGTGGTCGGCGGCCCGCGCGGCGGCTCGCGGTGTGGAGCGGCTGGCCGAACGGCACGCCGAGGCTGTGCGCCTCGAGGACGAGCGCGCGGAGCAGCGCGAGCTCGACGAGCGGGCCAGCTACCGCCGTCCGAATGGCTCGAGTGGCCCGGAGGGTGCGCGATGAGCATGTCCTTCCCGGCCGTCGCCGACGTGCAGAGCCGCATCGCCGCCATCCAGTCCCGCTTCGGGTTCCTGGCCGGCCCCAGCGTCGTCCCGCCTTCCTCCGACAGCGTGTCGGAGAGCTCGGCCGCGCTGGCGACGACGGGCGACTTCGGCACCGACCTGTCCGCCGCCACCGACGCGCTCGCGCTGGGCGGCACCTCCCCGACTCCGGCTCTGACCACCAGCGGTGCGAGCGTCGGCCGCCGGGCCGCGGACCTGGCGACCAGCTACGTCGGCGTCCCCTACGTCTGGGGCGGCACCGACCCGCGCACCGGGCTGGACTGCTCCGGCCTGGTGCAGGTCGTCTACCGCCAGCTCGGCGTGCCGCTGCCCCGGGTGGCCGCGGACCAGGCCCGCGCCGGCGTCGCCGTGCCGTCCCTGGCCGCCGCCCAGCCCGGCGACCTGCTGTTCTTCGACAACGGCACCAAGCAGCCCGGCATCGACCACGTCGGCATCTACCTCGGCGACAACCGCATGGTGCAGGCGCCCCGTCCGGGCAAGAACGTCGACGTCGTCACGGTTCCCTCGGGCGTGCTGGCCATCCGGCGGGTCGCCCCGGACACCCCCGACGGTGTGGCCAGCAGCGGCGGCACCGTCGTCCAGCAGGCCGCCTCGATGCCCGCCTGGGCGAGCGCCTCCTCCGCGGCAGCCGGGCTCCCGGCCGACGCGGCGCCGTACGCCGCTTCGTTCCGCGCCGCCTCCGCCGCCACCGGCGTCCCGCTGCAGCTGCTGACGGCCGTGGCCCAGACCGAGTCCGGGTTCCGTGCCGACGCGGTCAGCCCGGCCGGGGCGCAGGGACTCATGCAGCTCATGCCGGCCACCGCCCGCACCCTTGGCGTCGATCCGATGCAGCCGGACCAAGCCATCGCCGGCGCGGCCCGCCTGCTCGCCTCGCTCCAGAAGGAGTTCGGCGGCCGCACCGACCTCGCGCTGGCCGCCTACAACGCCGGCTCCGGCGCGGTGAAGCAGGCTGGCGGCATTCCGCCCTACCCCGAGACCCAGGCCTACGTCAGCAAGGTCCTCTCCCTCGCTGGAAGGAGCCCCGCATGACCGCCCTCCCCGCTCTGGCCCCTGCACCGACGGCCCCCGCCCGTTCGCCGGAGCGCTCGCCTCGCAGTGACGGTGCGGAGCGCCCCGACGCGTTCGCCGACCACCTGGACCGCGCCCAGCAGGACAGCCCCGTCTCCGGCCGCGACCGCGACGACCGGAGCGAGCGAGGGGCCGCCGAGCGAGCCGAGCGCCCTGATCGCACTGACCGCACAGACCGCACGGACCGCTCCCGGCGTGCTGAGCGCCCGGGGCGGGACGCGCACGCTGCCTCGCGCTCTGAGGCTCACGCGCGGGCCGACCACCACGACGACGAGTCGGACCGGTCGCAGGGGTCCGCCGGCGCTGACGCCGCCATGCCCGCCGACGCCTCCGCGGCGGGCGGAGCACCGGGCCAGCCCGGCGCTGCCGCCGCTGCGGTGCCGGACCCGGCTGCAGCCGCGATGGCAGCCGGTCAGCCGGTCGTCGCAGCCGCCGGCACGGCCATCGCGGGTGGAACCCCCGCAGTCGCCGGCGGGACCGCTGCGTCGACGCCGGCCGCGGATGGCGTCACCGCTGTCGGTGCCCCCGGCCCGGTCGGCGCCCCTGCGGGGGCTCCGGCCACCCCTGCCGCGGCCGCTCACGGCGCCGAAGGTGCGAAGCCGGCCGTGGCGAGCACCGGGGCCACCCCCGGGACTCCGGCCACGCCGGCGACCCCCGCCACTCCCGCCTCCCCGGCTATCCCGGCTGCGCCCAGCTCACCCACGGCCGCCGGCACGCCCTCGCGGACCGGATCGCGCGGCGCGACCGCCACCGACAGGCACGCAGCCAGCGGGGACGGTCAGGATGGCGCCGACGCCGCCACCACCCTGCCGGTTGCCCCGGCGACGTCAGCAGCGGCACCCGGTGCCCCGGCAGCGAACACGATCGAACCGGCCCAGGCAGGTGCTGGCACCAGCGACACCGGCGTCCCGGTGAGTGCCCTGACCCCCGGCGCGGCGCAGCCACTGACCACGCCGGCCACGCAGCCGGCCGCGGCGGCCACCCCGGCCCAGCCCGCTCCGCCGGCTCCGGCGGCCACCGCCGCGCAGCTGCTGCCCCAGGTGGCCGCGGTCTACCGCCGGGGCGTGGACGGCACCCACCGCGTCGTCGTCACGCTCACCCCCGACGAGATCGGCCCCGTGCGGCTCACCGTGCAGCTGCACCACGGCCAGCTGGACCTCGCACTCGCCGGGAGCAGCGAGGCTGGGCGGGACGCCCTGCGTGCTGCCCTGCCGGACCTGCGGCGGGTGCTGGAGGACGCCGGTGTGACCACCGGCCGGCTCGACGTCCGCTCGGACCTACCCGGCTCCGGCGGCCAGCCCTCGTGGGCCGGCGCCTCAGGCTTCTCCGACGGTCGGTCGGACACATCGGGCCGCTCTTCGGCGCCGGCTTGGGGATCGCTCGGTCGGCAAGCACAGTCTGAGGATTCTTTGGTTCAGGGACCCTCCGGTCGATGGTCAGGAGGGGGCAGGTCCTTGGACCTGCACGTGTGATGACGACTTATTCCATCCGTCGTCCCGATCACCCCGCTTCACGCCAGGAGGCCAGCGCATGACCAGCCCGACGCCGATCCCCACCGCTCCGGTGAGCACGGTCGCCTCCGCGCTCTCCGGGCAGCAGGCGTCCGCGTCGTCGGCGAAGTCGGCGGACAACAGCGCCATGGGCAAGGACGTGTTCCTCAAGCTCCTGGTGGCGCAGATGAAGTACCAGGACCCGATGAACCCCGTGCAGGGCTCGGAGTTCATCGCGCAGACGGCGCAACTCAACAGCGTCGAGAAGCTCGACGACATCGCCAAGGCGATGACCGAGATGGTGGCGGGGCAGAACCTGCTCGGCACCAACTCGCTGATCGGCAAGACGGTCGACTACACGGCCACGGACGGCTCGACGAAGACCGGAACCGTCGCCTCGGTGCGTTTGGGCACCGCGGGCGCTTCCCTCCACGTCCTGCCGGTGGGCGCCCCCGCGGGTGCCACCGGCGACGACGTGACTGTCGGCTCGGTCACGGAGGTCCGAAGCAGCTGACAGAGGGCCTCCGGCCCACCGTCCCCGACCGTCCTACCCGCCTTCCGCGGGCCTCTTCCTCCAGGAGAACTCCATGCTGCGTTCGCTGTTCAGTGGGATCAGCGGCCTCCGCCAGCACCAGACGATGATGGACGTCACCGGCAACAACATCGCCAACGTCAACACCGTCGGCTTCAAGTCGAGCCAGACCGTCTTCGAGGACACCCTGAGCCAGCTGCTCAAGGGCGCCGGTGCTCCCCAGGCGGGCCTGGGCGGCACCAACCCGGCCCAGGTGGGTCTGGGCGTGCGGCTGGCCGGCGTCAACACCAACTTCGGCCAGGGCGCCGCGCAGACCACCGGGCGCACCACCGACCTGATGATCCAGGGCGACGGCTTCTTCACCGTCCGCCAGGGCGCGGAGAACCTCTACACCCGTGCCGGCGCCTTCAACTTCGACAGCGACGGCCGGCTGGTCTCGCCCGAGGGCGCGGTGGTGCAGGGTTGGACCGCGGCGAACGGCGTCATCAACACCAACGCCTCGGCCGGCGACGTGCGCCTGCCGATCGGGACGCTGCTGGCGCCGAAGGCGACCGATGCCGCGGCGGTGGGCGGAAACCTCCCTGCCGGAGCAAAAGACCCGATCGTCTCCTCTATCACGGTCTACGACCCGCAGGGGACCTCGCACCAGCTCTCCTACACGTTCACCCCGACCCCCGGCGCGACGCCGACCGACCCCGTCACCTGGTCGCTCGCAACGTCGATCGACGGCGGCTCGGCCACCACCGTCCCCCTCGCCTTCGACACCAGCGGGAAGCTGACGACGGCGAGCCCGGCCGCGGTGACCGCTCCCTGGGGCAGCGTGAACGTCGACATCTCCGGGCTCTCCAGCTACGGCGGCGACAACACCGTGGCCGCGCTCTCGCAGAGCGGCTCGGGGATGGGTTCGCTGCAGGCGTTCTCGCTCTCGCCCGACGGCACGCTGGTCGGCGTCTTCTCCAACGGCCTCAAGCAGCCGCTGGCGCAGATCGCCCTGGCCAGCTTCAACAACCCGCCGGGCCTGGAGAAGGTGGGCTCCTCGATGTACCGGAACACGGTGAACAGCGGCACCCCGCAGCTGGGCACCGCCGGCTCGGGAGGACGCGGCCTGCTCAGCTCCGGCGCGCTGGAGATGAGCAACGTGGACCTCGCCCAGGAGTTCACCAACCTCATCGTGGCCCAGCGCGGCTTCCAGGCGAACTCGCGGGTCATCACCGCCAGCGACGAGATTCTCCAGGACCTCGTCAATATGAAGCGCTGAGCACTGACCGCGGCTTGAGGCTGGACGAAGATCGTCCGTGTTGGGTGAGGGGCACCCTGTGCCAATAGGTTTGGCACGGGGTGCCCCTCACCCAATTCCGCCGCATCGACGTCGCGGCGACGCGGCCTGCACACCCGAACGGGTGACGAGGGGCCGGGACCGGCCCCAGTTGCTCAGTCAGGGCCTCCTCCTACCGATCGTCGGTGTACAGGGCCGACGGATCGGCCTCGACGAATCGATCCAGGGACGGATTGACGTGATTCTTCTGACGCGCCTGAACGGGGCGGCTTTCGCCGTGAACCCGGACCTGGTGGAGCGCGCTGAGAGCACCCCCGACACCGTGGTCACGCTCGTCGACGGCACCAAGTACGTCGTGCAGGAGCCGGTCGAGGAGATCATGGAGCGGGTGCGCGACTTCCGCGCCTCGGTCGTGGCTCGCTCTTACCTGCTCGAGCGGGAGCTGGCGGGTGAGACCCCGCCGCCGCACCTCGCGGCAGCGCCACCCCCGGACAGTGCCGCGACCGTGGTGCCGTTGCACCACCGCTGGGAGGGCTGAACCGTGGATCCGGCAACGCTCGCCGGCATCGGCATGGCCTTCGCGGGGATCTTCGGGTCGATGATCCTCGAGGGCGGCAACCCGATGGGCATCATCCTGATCCCGCCGATCGTCCTGGTCTTCCTCGGCACCTTCGGCGCCGCCATGGCCGGCAGCACGCTGCCCGACACGCTGGGCACCCTCAAGGGCCTGCAGCGCTTCGTCATGGCCAAGCCGGCCCCGCCGGACGAGATCGTCGCCACCGTGGTCTCCCTCGCCGAGCGCGCCCGCCGTGAGGGCCTGCTGGCCCTGGAGGACGCCGCCCGCGACGTGACCGACCCGTTCCTCAAGCGCGGCCTCGAGCTGGCCATCGACGGCACCGACCCCGAGGAGCTGCGCGAGATCCTCGAGGCCGAGCTGAGCGCGAAGAAGGGCGTGGACAAGAACGCGTCCAAGTTCTTCGCCGACATGGGTGGTTACGCCCCCACGATCGGCATCATCGGCACCGTCCTCGGCCTGGTCCACGTGCTGGAGAACCTCAGCGAGCCGGACAAGCTCGGCCACCTCATCGCCGGCGCCTTCGTCGCCACCCTGTGGGGCGTCATGACCGCCAACATCATGTGGCTCCCGCTGGGCAAGCGGATCGCGCGGATCAGCGAGCTCGAGTCGCACTCGATGGAGCTGGTCATCGAGGGGATCATGGCGATCCAGGCCGGCAGCAACCCGCGGCTGGTGGCGCAGAAGCTCCGGTCGCTGCTGCCCCCTGCCGAGCCGGCCAAGAAGGCGGCCTGAGCATGGCCACGCACGCGGCCGCCCGCCCGCGCAAGAAGCGCGCGGGTCACGAGGAGGAGCACGAGAACCACGAGCGCTGGCTGGTCACCTACGCGGACATGATCACCCTGCTCATGGTGCTGTTCATCGTGCTGTTCGCGATCAGCCAGGTGGACCAGCACAAGTTCAAGGCGCTCAAGGACGGCCTGGCCCAGGGCTTTGGCGCCCCGGTCATCGTCAACGACGGCGGCCAGAGCGCCATCAACGCCGACGCCATCGCTCCCGGCGCGTTCGAGATCGGCGCCGCCGCCTCCCAGCCGAAGGACCCGGCTCAGGGGGACGCCAAGCAGTCGGCGGCGGTCAGCCAGTACAAGAGCGCGCAGGCCGACGCGCAGCGCCAGCGGGTCGAGCAGGAGGTCAAGAACCTCGAGCAGGTCCGCAAGGACCTGCAGGCGGCCCTGGCCAAGGCCGGGCTCAAGGACACCGCGGAGTACCGCTACGACGAGCGCGGCCTGGTGGTCAGCGTCATCACCGACGAGGTGGTGTTCGCCGCCGACCGCGCCGAGCTCTCGCCCCTGGGCGCGAAGGTGCTCGCGGTGGTCTCGCCGGTGCTGACCAAGCTGCCCAACGACATCGCGGTCGACGGCCACACCAACCTGGTGCCCGTGAAGCCCAAGTACTTCCCCACCGAGTGGGAGCTCAGCTCGGCCCGAGCCGTCACCGTGGTCCGCACCCTCATCGTCGACGGCGTGGCGGCGCACCGGCTCTCCGCCACCGGCTACGCCGACCAGCGCCCGCTCATCCCCGGCACTGGCGAGGTCGCCAACCGGGTCAACCGCCGGGTCGAGATCACCGTCCTGTCCACGCTGCCGCCCGAGGACCGGGCGCTGCTTCCCAAGATCGCGCCGACGTCGGCCGCCGGCTGACGAGAGGAGGTCGTCATGGCCACTGCCACCAAGGAGAAGACCGAAGCCCCCGAGGAGGGTGCCGAGGAGACGAAGAAGGGCGGCAAGAAGAAGCTGCTCGTCATCGCGGTGCTGCTCGTCGCGGTGCTGGGCGCCGGCTACTTCTTCTTCCTCAAGCCGTCCGGGCCGGCGAAGCCCGTGCCCGGCGCGGTCATCGCGCTGGACCCGATCACCCTCAACCTCGCCGACGGCCACTACCTCAAGCTCGGGCTGGCCCTGCAGGCGACCAAGGCCGCCAAGGAGGCGCCCGACGGCAGCCATGCCCTCGACCTCGCCATCGACCTGTTCAGCGGCCGTAAGGTGGCTGAGCTGGGCAGCGCCACGGCACGGGAGAAGCTCAAGCAGCAGCTCGGCGAGCAGGTCGACAAGGCCTACGAGGGCGACGTGATGGGGGTGTACTTCACCCAGTTCGTCACCCAGTGACCCTGCGGTGAGCGGGGCGGGGGGCTCGCTCCCTCCGCCGTCACCCACCGTCACGGACGGGCCAGCAGGCGGCCCGGTCCGCCCCTTTTCCTCATCCGGTCCGCCGTAGTGCCGATCCGGTGCGTCGTGAGCATCGACGCGCCGGCCGCTGCCGCCACCCCGGACGGGTCCGCGCGCGCCTCCCGTCATCGCGTCGGGCGGCGCTCGCGCGGCAACGGTCCTCAGCCGTACGACTTCCGTCGCCCGACCAAGCTCTCGCGCGAGCATGTCCGCGCCCTGCAGATCGTCTTCGAGACGTTCGCCCGGCAGTGGACCACCGTGCTCACGACGAGCCTGCGCGCGCTGGCCCAGGTGTCGCTGGTCAGTATCGAGCAGCAGACCTACGACGAGTACGTCGGCACGCTGTCCAACCCCACGCTGATGCACATCCTCTCCCTCGAGCCGATCGTCGGCGCGGGCGTGCTGGAGTTCTCGGTGTCCAGCGCGATGACGAGCGTGGACCACATGCTCGGCGGCCCGGGGGCGCCGGACCAGCCGACCCGGCCGCTCTCGGACATCGAGTCGACGCTGCTCAAGAGCCTGGTGCTCCGGGTGCTGGGCGAGCTGCGCTACGCCTTCGAGCCGGTCACCCGGGTGCAGCCCGAGGTCACCAGCATCGAGTACAACCCACAGTTCGCTCAGGCCGCCTCCGCCGCCGACGTCGTCATCGTGGCCAGCTTCGACCTGCACGTGGGCCGCGACGAGTGCGTCGCCACCGTGTGCCTGCCCTTCAACGGCGTGTTCCCGCTGCTGGAGATCGCCCTCGGCCACGGCGTCACCAGCGAGCGCGAGCGGGCTGCCCGCGCCGCCGCCGGGCGCGCGGTCGCCGAGCGGCTGCAGGAGGTCCCGGTGGACGTCGCGGTCCGCTTCCGCGCCACCCCGCTCACCCCGCAGGCCCTGGTCGGGCTCGCCGTCGGCGACGTCATCGGCCTGGACCACCCCGTCTCCGCACCCCTCGCCGTCACCGCGGCCGACGTCACCTTCGCCCACGCCGTGGCCGGAGCCAAGGGCAAGCGGCTCGCCTGCCTGGTCGTCGACGAACCCCTGGGAGAGAGCCAGTCATGAGCCAGCTCGCCAAGCCCGTCGTCCCCGACCTGCGGCCCGCGGTGGCCGCCCTGGCCGCGGCCCTGCCGGTGCCGGTGGCGCTCACCGCCGCCGACGTCGCCCCGGTGGCCGTCGACGCCGAGGTGCCCCTGCCCGAGACTCCCGGGGCGGCCGTGGTCGCCCGGCTCGGGGTCGCCCCCGGCAGCCCGGTGGAAGGGCAGCTGGTGGTCGTCGTCGCTGCCGACCTGGTGGAGGCGCTGCGCTCCAGCCCGCTGGGCGAGCTGGACGTGGCCGCCGCCGTGCAGCCGGCCCTGGACGCCGCGGCCGCGGCGCTGGGCACCAGCGTGGAGCGCGCCGCCGAGCTGCCGCTCGAGGTGGCCCTGGAGAGCGTGCTCGGCGAGCCGGGCGCGCACCTGGCGCCGCTCGTCTCCGACGACGCGTCGGTGGTCGCCACCGTCGTCATCGCGGCGACCTCGGCCGCGGTGGCCGCCGGCCCGACCGTGCCCGCGCAGATGCGGGCCAACGGCCTGGAGCTGCTGCGCGACGTCGAGATGGAGGTGACGGTCGAGCTCGGCCGCACCCGGATGACCGTCCGCGAGCTGCTCTCGCTCTCGCCCGGCGCGGTGGTGGAGCTGGACCGGGCCGCCGGTAGCCCCGCCGACCTGCTGGTGAACGGCACGCTGATCGCCCGCGGCGAGGTCGTCGTGGTGGACGAGGACTTCGGTATCCGGATCACCGAGATCGTCGGCCCGAACGCCAACGGCGCCGCCGGCGTGGCGGGGGCCGCGTGAACGGGGCCGCCCTGGCCATCCGGGTCACGCTGTCCCTGATCGCCGTCCTCGGCGTGATGTGGGTGGCGGCCCGGGTGCTGCAGTCGCGGGGCGCCGGCCGGTCCGCCGGCGTCGTCGAGGTGGTCAGCCGGGCACCGCTGGGCAAGGGCTCCTCGGTCGCGGTGGTCAAGGTCGCCGGCGACGTCCTGGTGCTCGGGGTGACCGAGCACTCGGTGAGCCTGCTGGGCGCGGCCGACCCGCTCGCGGTGGAGGCGGCCACGGCTCGACCGGCCCCGGTGGAGCGCCGCGAGCCGGTGGTGGAGCTGTCCGCCGGGAGCGCCGGCGTGGCCTCGCCGGCCGCGGCCGGCGCCACCAGCGGACCGCTGGCCGGCTCGGTCCTCTCGCCCGGCACGTGGCGGCAGGCCGTCGAGGTGCTGCGCGAGCGCAGCGTGCGGAAGGGCTGATCGTGGGGTCCCCCGGCCGGAGCGAGCGCCCGGCCTCGATGACGCGCGCCCGCAGGCTGGTCGCCGGCACGGTGCTCGCACTGTCCCTGGGTGGCGGGGTCGCGGTGACCACGGCGGCCCTGGCGTCGCCCGCGCAGGCGGCGACCGCCTCCTCCTACAACCTGTCGGTGACCTCGCAGGTCGGCGCGGCGCCCGGCGCGCCGACCGCGCCGGTGCAGCCGACGTCGCCGGCCGCGCCCACCGGCAGTGGCACCGTCACCGTGGACATCAACGGCGTGAACGGCAAGCCGAGCAGCTCGGTCGCGGTGATCCTGGCGGTCACCCTGCTCTCGGTGGCCCCGGCACTGCTGCTCATGACCACCAGCTTCACGAAGATCGTGGTGGTGCTCGGGCTGACCCGCAACGCGCTGGGCCTGCAGGGCACCCCGCCGAACCAGGTGCTCGTGGGCCTGGCGATGTTCCTCTCGCTGTTCATCATGGGCCCGGTTCTGGCGCAGGTGAACAGCCAGGGCGTGCAGCCCTACCTCAAGGGCACGGTGACGGCGTCGCAGGCCTTCGACGCAGGCTCCAAGCCGCTCAAGACCTTCATGCTGGATCACACCCGCAAGGAGGAGCTGGCGCTCATCACCAAGGCGGCCGACCGCGACCTGCCGGCCACCCGCGACGACGTGCCGCTCACCACGCTCATCCCGGCCTTCATGCTCAGCGAGCTCAAGGCCGCGTTCATCATCGGCTTCGTCATCTTCGTGCCGTTCCTGGTCATCGACATCGTCGTCTCGGCGTCGCTGATGTCGCTGGGCATGATGATGCTGCCGCCGGTCATGGTGTCGCTGCCGTTCAAGCTGCTGCTCTTCGTGCTCGTCGACGGCTGGGGTCTGGTCGTCACCTCCCTCGTGCAGAGCTACCGGTAGGGGGCCGAGATGACTGACGGCGACGTCCTGCAGATCGGCCTGCAGGCCATGCTGGTGGCGGCCAAGCTGTGCGCCCCGATGCTGCTCACCGCGCTCGTGGTGGGCTTCGGGATCTCGCTGTTCCAGTCGGTGACGCAGATCCAGGAGGTCACGCTCTCCTTCGTGCCCAAGGCGATCGCCGTCGGGCTCGCGATCCTCCTCACCGGCAACTGGATGCTGCACACGCTGGTGTCGTTCACCCAGGACCTGTTCACGCAGCTGCCCAAGCTGCTCGGTGCGGGCTGAGCACATGAACCTCGAGCTGGCCACCGGCTCGCTCGTCGCCCTGCTGCTGGCGACGGTGCGCACCGCGGCCTGGCTGGTCATCTGCCCGCCGTTCAGCACCCGGGCGATCCCCGGCGCGGCCAAGGGGGCGATGGCGGCGGCGCTCGCGCTACCGGTGGTGCCGCGGCTGGCCGGGCAGGTCCCGAGCCTGGACCTCGGCGCGTTCGCCGGGGCGGTGGTGGTGCAGGTGGTCGTCGGCACCGCGCTCGGATTCATCACCTACCTGGTCTTCGCCGCGGTGCAGGCGGCCGGCGACCTGATCGACCTGTTCGGCGGCTTCACCCTCGCTGCGGCCTACGACCCGCT
Source organism: Motilibacteraceae bacterium (assembly GCA_051954955.1). Taxonomy (GTDB): domain Bacteria; phylum Actinomycetota; class Actinomycetes; order Motilibacterales; family Motilibacteraceae; genus JBQCHF01. Next base: position 18,499 of record JBQCHF010000072.1, on the reverse strand, counting down.
GTCGCTGGCCCAGTCGTCGGTGTTCGGCCGGCTGCACCAGATGCTGGCCACCGTGCTGCTGTTCGCCACCGGCGGGCACCTGCTGGTGGTCCGCGGCTTCCTGTCCTCCTACGACGCGATCCCGCTGGACGGCGGCATCGACCTGGGTCGGCTCGGCACCGTGCTGACGACCGGCCTGGGTCACTTCTTCGTGTCGGCGCTGCAGATCGCCGCCCCCCTGGTGGCCGTGCTCTTCATCGCCGACCTCGGCCTGGGCCTGCTCACCCGGGTGGCGCCCTCGCTCAACGCCCTCTCCATCGGCTTCCCGGTGAAGATCGGCCTCACCCTGCTGCTGGTCGGCCTCACCTTCCCGCTGCTGCCCGGCGTGGTCACCGACCTGGTCGACACCGCCACCCGGGCCGCGGCCGCGCTGGGCGGTGGCTGAGCCGTGGGAGGTGAGCGGTGAGCGGCGGCGGTGGCGGCGGTGAGAAGACCGAGAAGCCCACTCCCAAGCGCCTGAAGGAGGCGCGCAAGGAGGGGCGGGTCGCCCGCACCCAGGACCTGGGGGCCTGGACGCTGGTGCTCGTCGCGTCGGTGGTGGCCAAGATCGGCTTCAGCCACGCGGGCCAGGAGCTGGTGGCGTTGGTGGGCCGCTGGCCGCAGGCGGTCGCGGACCCGGAGGTGTCCTCGCTGGCCTCAGTGGGCGCGGCCGGGGCCCGCGCCCTGGTGTGGGGCATCCTGCCGCTGGGCCTCGCCCTGGCCGTGACCGCGTTCGCGATCGGCGCGGCGCAGGGTGGCGTGCACGTGGCGACCAAGAACCTCAAACCCCAGCTGAAGAACCTGAACCCGGTGAACGGCATCAAGCGGATGGCCGGCCCGCACGCGATGTGGGAGGCGGTGAAGGCCGTCGCGAAGAGCACCGTGATCGCCTTCCTGGTCTACCGCACCTGCCGCGACCTGGTGCCCCAGCTGGTCGGCACCGGCCCGCTGCCGCTGTCCTCGGTGCTGGCCACCGCCGGCGACGCGGTGCTCCGCCTGGTCCGCGACGTCGCGCTGGCCGGCCTGGTGATGGGCGCGGCCGACTACGCCTATCAGCGCCGTCGGCTGGACAAGCAGCTGCGGATGACCAAGCAGGAGATCAAGGAGGAGGCCCGCCAGTCCGAGGGCGACCCGCACGTCAAGGGCCAGATCCGCTCCCGGCAGCTGGCCATGAGCCGCAACCGGATGATGTCCGACGTCGCCACGGCCGACGTCGTCCTGGTCAACCCGACCCACGTGGCGGTGGCCCTGCGGTACGACCCGTCCAAGGGCGCCCCGCGGGTGGTGGCCAAGGGGGCCGGGACCGTGGCCGCGAAGATCCGCGAACGGGCCGCCGAGCACCGGGTGCCCCTGGTGCAGGACGTGCCGCTGGCCCGCGCCCTGCACCGCGCCTGCGACCTCGGCGACGAGATCCCCGCCGACCTCTACGCCGCCGTCGCCCGCGTGCTCGCCTTCATCATGTCGCTCAAGGCCCGCGGGGTGGCCTCGGGCACCCACCGGCTCCCGCCCGAGCGGACGCTCGCCCGCCGCTGAGGGCAGGGCCGACCGACGGGCTGGGAGTGGCGTCAGTGACGGTGCTGGCACTGACCCCACGCGTAGGCGACGTTGACGACGGCGATGCCCGCCCAGGCGGTGACGATGCCGGGCAGGCCGGTGATGCCCCCGGCGATGGCGGTGAGCGGGACGCCGATGCCGAGGCTGCCCAGCGCCACCCCGAGGGCGCGCTCCTGGCTCGCCTTGGCCTCCTTGCCGGCCTTGGACAGGGACTTGCCGCGGGCCTCGAGCGCCGCCTCCACCCGGGGCCCCCAGCGCGTCGGCGACGGCGTCGTCGTAGTCCGGCCCGAGCTCCCGGCGTGCGGCCAGCGCCGCCTTGACGTCGTCCCGGCCCAGCTCGTGCTCGCTCATCCCCGCTCCCTCGCCCGGTTCTGCCCCGATACAACCGCAGCTGGACGGTCACTTCCACCCATCTCACCGCTCAGGTCGTGATCGGCGCGGCCGAAGAAGGAGGTGCCAGGACGGCGCACCGGCGGGCACGGACTGCTCGCCACCCCACCCGCCAGACCGGGGGACCCTCCCCGACCGACAACCCTGCGGACGGTGCGCACTCCATGGCAGCTGCTCCTGAGCCGACCGGTGCCGGAGCCCGGCTGAGCCGGTTCGGCATCCCCGCGGCCGTCGTCGCGATCGTCGTGATGATGGTCGTGCCGCTGCCGACGCCGGTGCTGGACATGCTGCTCGCGGTCAACGTGACCGCCGGCCTGCTCATCCTGCTGGTGAGCATGTACGTCCACCGCCCGCTCGACTTCGCGGTGTTCCCCTCGCTGCTGCTGGTCGCGACCCTGTTCCGGCTCGCGCTCAACGTGAGCGCCACCCGGCTGGTGCTGCGCGACGGCTACGCCGGCAAGGTCATCGACGCCTTCGGGCACTTCGTCGTCGGCGGCTCGCTGGTCATCGGCCTGGTCATCTTCCTGATCCTGGTGATCATCCAGTTCCTGGTCATCACCAACGGTGCCGGCCGCGTGGCCGAGGTCGGCGCCCGGTTCACCCTGGACGCCATGCCCGGCAAGCAGATGGCGATCGACGCCGACCTCAACGCCGGGCTCATCGACGAGGACGAGGCGCGCAAGCGGCGCGCCGAGGTGGCCGCCGAGGCCGACTTCTACGGCGCGATGGACGGCGCGAGCAAGTTCGTGAAGGGCGACGCGATCGCGGCCATCGTCATCACCGCGGTGAACCTCATCGGTGGGTTCGTGGTCGGCGTCGTGCAGAAGCACATGCCCATCGGCGAGGCCGTCACGACCTACAGCCTGCTCTCGGTGGGCGACGGCCTGGTCTCGCAGATCCCCGCGCTGCTGCTGTCGGTCTCCACCGGTCTCATCGTCACCCGGTCCACCACCCAGGGCGACATGGCCGGGGACATCCTGCGCCAGTTCGGCGCGCAGAAGCACGCGCTGCGCCTGGGCGGCGGGGCGGCGGTGGCGCTGTGCCTCATCCCCGGTCTGCCCAAGCTGCCGTTCCTGCTCGTCGGCGGCGCCGTGCTGCTCATCGCCGCGCGCATCCCGAACCCCTCCGACGAGGTGTCGGAGACAGCGGATGCGCTGCCGGCCATCGCCGGCCCGGACTCTCCGGAGACGCTGGCCGAGCAGATGCGGGTGGACCCGCTCGGCCTCGAGCTCGCCCCCGACCTGCTCGACCTCGTGGACAGCTCCAGCGGCGGGGACCTGCTCGACCGCATCCGCGCGCTGCGCCGCAAGGTCGCCCTCGACCTCGGCCTGCTGCTGCCGCTGGTGCGCACCCGCGACGACCTCGAGCTGCCGCTGTCCAGCTACGCGGTGCGGGTCAACGGCGTGGAGGTGGCGCGCGGCGAGGCCCCGCCGGGGATGGTGCTCGCCATCGGCGACGACCTCGAGGTGCTCCCCGGCCGCCCGACCCGCGAACCAGTCTTCGGCCTCCCGGCCCGCTGGGTGCCGGCCGAGCTGCGCCACCAGGCCGAGCTGTCCGGCGCCACCGTCGTGGACCGTGCCTCGGTGCTCACCACGCACCTGGCCGAGGTGGTGCGCAGCCACGCCGCCGACCTGCTCGGCCGCGAGGACGTGCGGGTGCTCGCCGACCTGGTCAAGCGCACCCACCCCTCGGTGGTGGAGGAGCTCACCCCGTCCGCGCTCAGCCTCGGCGAGGTGCAGCGGGTGCTGCAGTCGCTGCTGGACGAGCAGGTCGCGATCCGCGACCTGGTCCGCATCTTCGAGGCGATGAGCCTGCGCGCGCGCACCTCCACCGACCACGAGGGCCTGGTCGAGGCGGTGCGCGCCACGCTCGGCGCCGCCATCTGCGCCCCCTACGTCGTGGACGGCCGCCTCGCCGTCATCACCCTGGACCCGCGCGTGGAGCAGGGCCTGCTGGAGTCGCTGCGCCCCAGCGACAACGGCTCGTTCCTGCTGCTGGACGCCGAGCGCATGGAGGCGATCGTCGGCGACGTCGCCCGCGCCCACGACGACGGCGAGCGCGCCGGCCGTACCCCCGTGCTGGTCTGCTCCCCGCAGGTGCGCCCCGCGCTGCGCCGGCTGGTCGCGACCACGCTGCCCCGCCTGCCCGTCCTCGCCTACGGCGAGGTGTCCAACGGCGTCGACATCGACACGATCGGAGTGGTGACGCGTGCCCACGCGGCTGTTGCTTGAGGGTCCTGACATCGCCGTGCTGCTGGACCGCGTGCGGACCGAGCACGGGGCGGGCGCCCGCATCGTGTCCGCGGAGAAGGTGCGCAGCGGCGGCTTCGCCGGGTTCTTCGCCCGCGAGCGCTTCGAGGTGACGGTGGAGGTCGACGCCCCGTCATCCTCCTCCGACGACGCGTCGGAGATAGCCGCTGCTGCCGCGCCAACCAGGCAGGCGACGGCAGCGGCCGTCGAGAGTCCCGCGTCGCCCACCTCGCTGCTCGACCTCGCGGCCGCCATCGACGCCGCGGAGGCCGCCTTCGCGATGCCGGCCGCAACCGCGGCCACGCTGACCCCGCCCACGCCCCCCGCGCCGGCGGAGGGTCCGATCTCCACCGAGCGGCCCGACTTCGCCGCGGTGCTGGCCGGGATCGCCCGCACCGCCGGCAGTCCCTCCGCCCCCACCGACCTGCCGGCCGCACTGCCGGAGCTGCTCGCACCGGCGGTCCTGCCGGAGCCCGAGCCGGTCGTGCGCCCGCTCAGCCACGCGCGCCCGTTCGTGCCGGCGCCGATCGCGCCGAGCGAGCTCGGGAACGTGGTGCGCCCGGCGCGCCGGGAGGAGCCGGCCGCCTCCTTCTCCGACGAGACGTCGGAGGACGTCACGGCAGCGAGCGCGATGGACAGTGCCCCCGCGGTGATCGTCCAGTCCGACACCGCGTCGGAGACGGCGTCGACGGTCGTCGCCGAGCCCGCGTCGTCGGTCGCCCCGGAGGAGCTCTTCGGCGGCCTGCTGCGCCGGCTCACCTCGCTCGGGCTGCCCCGCGAGCTGGCCGCGGACGTCGAGCTGGACGGCGCCGACGGCCTGGTCGGCGGCCTCACCCGCGCCATCGAGGCCGTGCTGCCCACGGCCCCGGCCGCACCGACCGGCGCCGGCGAGGTGCTCGCCGTGGTCGGCGACGGGCCCGTCGCGCTCGAGGTGGCCCGCGAGGTCGCCAAGTCTCTGCGCCTGGACCCCGCGACCGTGCTGCTCGCCGGCCCGTCCACCTACGGGTCGGTCCACTCGGCGCGCCGGGTGACCGGCCCGGCCGACGCCCGCCGCCGTGCCCCGCGGCTGCAGCGGGCCGACGTGCCGACCGTCGTCGCCGTGGACGCCCCGCTGGAGGACGGCAGCGCCGACTGGGCGCGCGACGTCGTCGGCGGCATCGGCGCCACCGCGGTGTGGGCGGTCGTGGACGCCACCCGCAAGAGCGCCGACGTCGCCGCGCACCTGGAGCTGCTCGGCCGCGTGGACGCGCTGGTCGTCCGCGCCACCGCTGCCACCGGCGATCCCGCCTCGCCGCTCGCCCTGGCGATCGAGCGCGGGCTGCCCACCGCCCTGGTCGACCGCCGTCGCGGGGACGCCGCCTGCTGGGCCGCGCTCGTGGTCGACCGGCTGGCCGCGGCCGGCCGCCGCGCCCGGACGGCGTGAGGGCGCGGTGAACCTTCCCCCGGAGGTCAACGCGCTGGTGCGGCTCGACGTCGGCCCGGCCGAGGCCCTCTACGTGTCCGGCGCGCCCTCGCGCGTCGAGGACCGCGAGGACGACGCGGCCGGAGCCCGGCTGCTGGTCGGCGCCCCCGCCTTCGACGGCGACGTCGACGCCGTGCCCGGCACCCGGGTGCTGGTGCGCTGGGCCGACCGGCGCGGCCTGCGGGTGCTGGTCGCGCACATCGAGGAGGTCCGCCGGCACGGCGGCACCCGGTGGCTGCTGCGGGTGGAGGGGGACGTCATGATCCTCCAGCGCCGCCAGTACGCCCGTGCGGCGGTGCCCGGGCGGGTGGCCGTCGTGCCCCGGCACGAGACCCTCACCTCGGTGGTGACCGGCCGCGTGCTGGACCTGTCCGAGGGCGGGGCCCGGCTGCTGCTGGAGACCTGCGTGCCGCTCGAGCCGGGGGGCGCGATCGAGGTGCACCTGTCCCTAGAGGGTTTCGAGGCGGTGCTGGTCGGCACGGTGATCCGCGTCGACCCCGGTCGCGACGGGCGCGGCGAGGCGGCCATCGCCTTCGACGAGCCGGTGGCGGTGGCCGACGAGATCCGCCGCGCGGTGCTGCGCCAGCAGCTGCTCGAGCGGCGGACCGCGAGCCAGCAGTGAGCACGTCCTCGACCATGCTGACCATCCCGACCCTGGAGGACGCGTGAGGCTCCGGCCGACGGCCCTGCTGGTGGGCCTGCTCATCGCCTCGCCGGCGCTGTGGCGCTCGCTGGTGGAGGGGACCATGCCCGCCGGCACCGCGCTGCAGCGGACCCTGGTGGCGCTGGTCGTCGCCAGCGTCGGGGGCGCCGTGCTCGAGGCCGTCGTGCGCCCCTACGTCGGCGGGCCGGGCAAGGGGCCGCTGGGGGGTGCCGGGGGGTTGCAGCGGCGGGCCGGCGACGTGCCCGGCCAGCGCCCGGCGCCGGCCGCGGAGCAGGGCCCGGGCCGTGTTTCCATGGGGGACCGCGCCGGCGGGTCCGGCGGAATCTCTGGAGGAGCACAGTGACCGGCACCATCCGGGTCTTCCTGCTCGACGACCACGAGGTCGTCCGCCGGGGGCTCAAGGACCTGCTCGAGGCCGAGCCCGATCTGCAGGTGGTGGCCCAGGCCGCCACCGCGGCCGAGGCGCGGGCCCTCATGCCCACGCTGGAGGCCGACGTCGCCGTGCTGGACGGGCGCCTGCCCGACGGCAGCGGCATCGACGTCTGCCGCGAGCTGCGCTCCCACCACGCCGGCATCCGCGCGCTCATCCTCACCTCCTACGACGACGAGGAGGCGCTGTTCTCCGCGATCATGGCCGGCGCCTCGGGCTACCTGCTCAAGCAGGTCCGCGGCAACGACCTGGTGGAGGCGATCCGCCAAGTGGCCGCCGGCCAGTCGCTGCTGGACCCCGCGGTCACCATGCGGGTGCTGCGCCGGGTCCGCGGCGAGCCGCAGGACGACCGCCTCGCCGGCCTCACCGAGCGAGAGCGCACCGTGCTCATGCTGGTCGCCGACGGCCTCACCAACCGCCAGATCGCCGAGCACCTCGACCTCGCCGAGAAGACCGTGAAGAACCACGTCTCCTCGCTGCTGGCCAAGCTCGGCCTCGAGCGGCGCACCCAGGCGGCGGTGCTCGCGGCCAAGGTGCGCGACGCGGGCTGAGGGTCCCCCCACGTCGTGGGAAGCGTATGGGTGTGCCACCCATGCGCCTGCGATGAATGGGTCACACCCATACGCATCTATGCCTATGGGTGTGCCACCCATGCGTGCCGCACCCGGCCGCGGGACCTCGCCGGCCGCCCGCCGCCGCCGTCACCAGCGCCGTTGACCGTGCCCAGCAGAACCGTCGGCAGCCGACGCGACGACGCCGAGCCAGAAGAGGCGGAGGCGGACCTCACCCCCGCAGCGGCACCCGCCACTCCAACCGGGTGCCTCGCTCGTCGGCGGGGCTCACCTCGAGCACCCCGCCGAGGGACTCCGCGCGCTCGCGCAGGTTGCGCAGGCCGCTGCGGCGGACGGTGACGCCCATGCCGCAGCCGTCGTCCTCCACCACCACGCGGATGTCGTCGCCGACGGCGACCAGCACGCTGGCGGTGTCGGCCTTCGCGTGCCGGGCCACGTTGGTGAGGGCCTCGCGCAGCACCGCGACCAGGTGCGGGCGCACTCGCTCGGGCACGCCGCCGTCCAGGGGGCCCTCCAGGGTGAGCACCGGGGCCGAGGCGAGCGACCGGCCGGACTCCTCGACGACCGCGCGCACCTCGGCGGACAGGGCGCCGGCCCGGCGGCCGAGCTGGAAGATCGTGGCGCGGATGGCCTGGATCGTGGTGTCCAGGTCGTCGACCGCCCGCTCCACGCGCGCTCGCTGCGCCTCGTCGGCCAGCGCGCGGGCGGTGCCCTGCAGCTGCAGGCCGGTGGCGAACAGGCGCTGGATGACCAGGTCGTGCAGGTCGCGGGCGATCCGGTCGCGGTCCTCGTAGACGGCCAGGCGTGCGCGGTCGTCACGGGCGCGCAGCCGCTCCAGGGCCAGCGCGGCCTGGCCGGCCAGGCTGCCCACCAGCTGCACCTCGCCCAGCCCGAACCGGCCATCGACGTCGCGGCGCGCGGCCACGACGAGCACGCCGAGGGTGCCGCTGGAGGAGGTCAGCGGCACGAACAGCGCCGCCCCGAGCTGCGGCCACTCCTCCGGCCAGCCGCCGGCCGGGGAGAAGGCGATCTCGTCGGCGTGCACGTCGTCGGAGACCACCGGTCGGCCGGTGCGCAGCACCTCGCCGGTGAGGCTGCCGGCCAGCGGGAAGCGCAGGCTCGGGCCCTCGTCCATGCCGTCGCCGGAGACGACCTCCACCGACAGCTCGTCGTCCTGCGCGGGTAGCAGCAGGGCGGCGAAGTCGGCGTCGGCCACCTCCCGTGCCCGGCGCGCGACCAGCCGCAGCGCGGAGGTGCGGTCGGTGGAGGTGAGCATGACCTCCTGCACCTCGGTCAGCGCCTCCAGCCACGCCTGCCGGCGGGCCGAGCGCTGGTGCTGCTGGGCGTTGGCGATGGTGGGGCCGGCGGCGGCGGCCAGCGACACCACGAGGGCCTCGTCGGCGGCGTCGAAGACGTCCCGCCCGCTCCGCTCGGGCTCGGCGACGTAGAGGTGGCCCCAGATCCCGGCGGGAGTGGTGACCGGCACCGCGAGGAACGCGCGCAGCGGCGGGTGGTGCGGCGGGAAGCCGTAGGCGCGGGGGTGGGCGGCCACGTCGTCCACCCGCAGCGGCCGGGGGTCCTCCACCAGCACGCCGAGCAGCCCGCGACCCTGCGGCGGCTGGCCGATCGCGTGCCGGGTGGCGGCGTCGAAGCCGTGCGCGACGAAGTCGCCGATCATGCCGTCCGGCCCGAGCACCGCCAGGGCGCCGTACCGGGCCGCGGTGAGCCGCATGGCGCCGAGCACGAGCCGGTCGAGCACGGCGGGCAGGTCGAGGTCGGCGCCGAGGCCGGTGGCCACCTCGAACAGCTCCTCGAGCTGCGCGGCGGACGGGCGGGCGCGCACCTGCTCTTGCCCGGTCCGCTCCGCGACCGCCACGCTCACCGCACCTCCCCGAGAACCCTGCACCGCCCAGCTCGCCGGACGACGTCGATCGCGTGCAGCGTAGGAGGCGCACGACCAGCAGGGCCCGATCGCGCCCCTACGTCTTGTCGGGCGCGCCGGCCGCGAGCTGAGGCGACCGTCACCGCGTGCGGGACGATCTGTGGCGAGCGGGGAGGAGGTGCGGGTGAGCGACAGCGAGGACCCGCAGGTGGTCGAGGCCGCCGACGCCCTCTACGCCGTGCCGCCCGACCGCTTCGTGGCCGAGCGCGCCGTCCGGGTGGCCGCGCTGCGGGCGGCGGGGGACAAGCCGGCGGCGGCCGCGGTGGCCGCGCTGCGCCGCCCCACCCGCCCCGCCTGGCTGGTCAACCTGCTGGTCCGCGAGCGCGCCGACGTCGTCGAGCAGCTGCTGACGCTGGGCGAGGCGCTGCGCGAGGCCACCGAGCAGCTCGACGCCGGCTCGCTGCGGACGCTGTCGGCGCAGCGCCGGGCCGTCGTCGACGCCCTGGTGCGCGAGGCGGCCGCCCTGGCGGAGCAGGCCGGGGCGGCGGCCGACGCCGACGTGCGCCGTGCGGTGCAGGAGACGCTGGAGGCGGCGCTGGGCGACCCGGAGGTGGCCGCGGCGGTGCGGACGGGCCGGCTGGTGGGGCCGCGCGAGGCGGTCGGGTTCGGTGCCGTCGCGCCCGGCCCGCGCGGCACCCAGACGGCGCGGCCCGCAGCCGGGCGGGGGAAGGCGGCCGGTCCCCGGGAGCGGCCCGAGCCGGCAGCGGACCGGTCGCGCCGCGAGCGGGCCGAGCGCGAGGAGGCGGCGCGGCAGGCCAGGCAGCGGGCGGCGGCGGAGGCGGCCGAGCGGGCGCTGCGGGAGGCCCGCGAGCAGCTGTCCGCGGCCCAGGCGGCGCGGGAGGCGGCCGCGCGGGACGCCGGCGCCGCCAGGGAGCGGGTGGAGGAGCTGCGCGCCCAGCTCGTCGACGCCGAGCGGCGGGCCGCCGCGGCCGCCCTGGACGAGCGCGCCGCGGTCCGGGCCGAGGAGCGGGCCCGGCACGCACTGGACCGCCTGGAGCGCCGCCGCTGACCGGGACGACCACCGGGAGGTGACCAGTCCTTGAACATCCGGTGGCCGGCCGCTGAGCGGCTGTTGGCCGTCGCCGGGGGACGATCTCTGCCGTGGACAGCCTCGTCGTCGTGCTCGCCCAGGACCTCCTCTACGTCGTCGCCCTGGTGGCGGCCGGGGTGTGGCTGCTCCGTGAGCGCCCGTCCGGACGCATCGAGCTCGCCGTCGCGGCGGTGGTGGCGCTGCTGGTCGCGGTGGTGCTGGTGAAAGTCGCGGGGGCGGTGCACTCCGACCCGCGGCCGTTCGTGCAGAACCCGAGCCTGCACCCGCTGTTCCCGCACCCCGCCGACGACGGGTTCCCGTCCGACCACAGCACGGTGGCGATGGCGATCGCGGTGGTCGTCGCCTGGCGGCACCGGGTGATCGGCGCGGTGCTGGCGCTGTGCGCCGTCGTGATCGGGCTGGCCCGGGTGGCCGCGCACGTCCACCACCTGCAGGACGTCGTCGCCGGCTGGGTGCTCGGTGCGGTCGCCGGCGCCATCGGGCTGCTGGTGGCCTCGCTGCTGGTCGCCCGGTTCGCCCGTGGCCGTGAGGTCCGCGCGCCGTGGGACCGGGACGTGGTGGAGACCTCCGGGGGGTCCGGCTACCGCCGCTGACCCACCCGCCGTGCGGGTGCTTCACTCGGCCCGTGCCCGTCCCGTCCGCTCCCCGTGCCTCGTCCGTGCCCGAGGGCACCCGGGTGGCGTGGGACGTCCGGGCCCGGCTGCACGCGGCCCGTGGCGGCTGCTTCGCGACCGGTGGCTCGCCGTGGCGGCTGGTCCGGCTGTCGGCGGCGGCGGAACCCTTCGTGCGCCGGCTGCGCGCGGCCGGAGCCGCGGCGGTCCCCGACGGCCCGGTGGAGCGGGCGGTCGCCGCGCTGCTGGTGGACCGCGGACTGGCCCACCCGCTGCCGCAGCCCGCACCGGTGCCCCCGGGGCAGGTGACGGTCGTCGTCCCCGCCCACGACCGCGTCCCGCTGCTGGAACGGTGCCTGGCCGCGCTGTCCCGCAGCGGGGTGCCGGTGGTCGTCGTCGACGACGCCTCGACCGACGTCGACGCCGTGGCAGCAATGGCCTCGTGGCACGGCGCCCGGCTGCTCCGCCAGGCGGTGAACCGCGGTCCGGCGGCGGCCCGCAACCGCGGGCTGGCCGAGACGAGCACGCCGTTCGTCGCGTTCGTCGACTCCGACGTCGAGGTGCCGGCGGACTGGCTGGACGCGCTGCTGCCGCTGTTCGAGGACCCGCGGGTGGCGGCGGTAGCGCCGCGCGTGCGGCCGCGCGCGGTCGAGCACAGCGTGCGGCCGCGCGCAGGCGACGGGCGGGGTTCGCTGCTGGCGCGGCACGAGGAGGCGCGCTCGGCACTGGACATGGGGCGTCGGCGCGAGCTGGTGCGGCCGGGGGCGGCGCTGGGCTTCCTGCCCTCGGCGGCGCTGGTGGTGCGCCGCGAGGCGCTGGGGGCGTGCGGGTTCGACGAGGCGCTGCGGCTGGGCGAGGACGTCGACCTGGTCTGGCGCCTGGCCGCGGCGGGGTGGCACGTGCGCTACGAGCCGTCGGTGCAGGTCGGGCACGCCGCCCGCACCGACGCCCGGGAGTGGCTGGTCCGGCGCTACGAGTACGGCACGTCGGCGGCCGACCTGGACCGCCGGCACCCCGGTCTGCTGGCGCCGGCCCGGGTGTCGGGCTGGAACGTGGCCGCCACGGCGCTGCTGCTGGCCCGGCGGCCGGGAGCGGCCGGGATCGTGGCCGCCGGCGCCGCCGCCGCGCTGGCGCACCGGCTGCGCGAGGTGCAGGCCCCCCCGCGGCTGGCGGCCCTGGTGGTCGGCAAGGGCCTGCTCGCCGACGCCGCTGCCGCCGGGCACGCGCTGCGGCGGGAGTGGTGGCCGGTGGGGTGGGCGGCGCTCGCCCTCTCCCCGCGCAGCCGCCTGGCCCGGGCCGGGGCGGCGGCCATGCTGGCGCCGGTGGCGCTGGAGTGGGTCCGGCAGCGCCCAGCGGTGGACCCGGCCCGCTACGCCGCGCTGCGGCTGGTGGAGGACGCCGCCTACGGCAGCGGGGTGCTCGCCAGCAGCCTGCGGCACCGGCGCTGGGCCGCGCTGCGGCCGGAGGTGCGCCTGCCGTCGCGGCCGTGGGCGGGCCGGCTGTCCCGCGGATCGTAAGTCGCAGCAGAGCTTTCGTCGCGGCGCCTCACTGGCGTCGGATCGCCGCCACCGCCCGGTCGTAGCCGGCCAGCGCGAGCCGCACCAGGCCGTCGACGAGCTGCGCGCCCTCTTCCGCCGACGCCCCGGTGGGGTCGCCGAGCACCCCGTTCGGGCTCACCGCGCGAACCCCGTGCTCCACCATGCCGGGCAGGAGCTCGGGCATCGGCTCGGTGCGCCCGGCCTCGGCCAGGTCGAGCCGGACCTCCGACGGCGCCAGGTGCAGCAGCATCGACGTCTCCGCGCGGCCCGCGTGCGCGTCCATGCCGGGCAGGCCGAGCGAGACGACCTCGAGCACCCGCCCCTCGTCCGTGCACCGCTCTGCCGCCTGCCGCACGGCGGCGAGGTTGCCGCCGTGGCCGTTCAGCACGAGCACGCCCGGCCAGTGCAGGGTGGCGTGCCGGACCAGCTCCACCGTCAGGTGGCACAGGGCGTCCGACCCGATCGAGAGGGTGCCCGGGAAGTCGGCGTGCTCGCCGCTCGCGCCGATGGGCAGCGCGGGGCAGAGCCCGCTGTGCGGCCGGTTCCCGTGCACTCGCGAGGAAACGGCCTCCGCTACCAGCGTGTCGGTGTGCAGCGGCAGGTGCGGTCCGTGCTGCTCCAGCGATCCGAGCGGCACCACCAGCAGCTCGCGCTCGTGCCTGTCCACCTCCGGCCAGGTGGCGGTGTCCAGCCTCATCCGGCGAAGCCGCCGTCGACGGCGATGGCGGCGCCGGTCGTCCCCGACGCGCTGTCGGAGCACAGCCAGGCGACGGCCGCGGCCACCTCGTCCGGCTCGAGCAGCCGCCCGATCCGCTGATTGGCGGCGAAGTCCTCCGGCGAGGACAGGTCGTAGACCTGCGCGGTGCGGGCGAGCAGCCGGGTGCGCGTGCTGCCCGGCAGCACCGCGTTGGCGGTGATCCCGGTGGGCGCCAGGTCGATGGCCAGCGAGCGCACGAACCCGAGCGCGGCGTGCTTGGCGGCCGCGTAGGAGGCCAGCAGCGGCAGGCCACGCTCGCCGGCCGCCGAGACGACGGCGACGAACCGGCCGCGCGCCGGCTCCGGCGCGGCGAGCAGCACCGGCACGGCGGCCCGGGCCAGGTTCGCCAGCCCGTGCAGGTTCACCGACAGGTCCCGCTCCAGGTCTGCGGCGCTCTGCTCCCAGGCGGGCCCGTGCGTGCCGAGGATTCCGGCGACGGCCACGGCGGCACGCAGCCGGCCGCCGGCGGCGGCCACCAGGTCGCGCACCTGCTGCTCGTCGCGCACGTCGCAGACCGCGGTCCGGACCTCGGCGCCCCGTCCCCGGCAGCGCTCCGCCGTCCGCTCGAGGTCCTCCGCGGTGGCGAGCGGGTAGGTGAGCCCGGCGACGACGTCGGGGCCAGGGACGTCGCCGAGCACGAGGTCCCAGCCATCGCCGGCCAGCCGCTCCGCCACGGCCGCGCCGATCCCGCGCGACGCTCCGGTGACGACGGCGACCCGCCTGGATCTTTCCTTCTCAGGCATCGGAATCGCTCCTGCCACGGCGCGGGACCGACGGCGGCGCGCTGGCCGTGAACCCGTCGGCGAGCGAGCCGAAGGTGGCCTCCAGCAGCACGGTCAGGTCGGCGCCCGGGCTGCGCAGCCACTGCTCGTAGGCGGCCAGCGCGCAGCCGAGCGCGCAGTGGCCGAGCGTGCGCGGCAGCACGTCCTCCGGCGCACCGCCGAGCCGGGCGGCCGCGAACTCCTCGACGACCCGCCGCCACTGCTCGAAGCGCAGCGTGGACCGGGCGCGCAGCGTGGGGACGTCGAGGATGAGCCGCATCCGGAGCCGGTGGTGCTCCTCCTGGCCGGGCTCGACGCGGTTGAACGCGACGACGGTCCGCCGGAGGGCGTCGAGGAGGGGTACGTCCGCCGGGGTCTGCGCGAGCAGCTGAGCCATCCGCTCGCAGCCGGCGTCGAAGTCCCCCCACACCAGGTCGGTCTTGGAGGCGAAGTAGCGGAAGAACGTGCGGCGGCCGATACCGGCAGCGGCGGCGATGTCGTCGACGCTCGTCTGGTCGAAGCCGCGCTCGGCGAACAGGGCGATGCCGATCCGCTCGAGCTCGGCGTGAGTGGTCGAGGGGGGCCGCCCGGATGCCGGGCGGGGCGCCTGGCGCGGCAGCTCCGTCGTCGTCACGCACCCTCCCCACGCCCACCCGGTCTCGTCGGGTGAACGTACGCGACGAGGGGTCTTCACAACGGCACCCAGTGCCACTACCGTGCGGGATCTGCTACATCCCGTCAACGCCGACGTCGGAGGATGTCATGACTCTTCCTGCAGCCCCCAGTGCCAGCAGCATCGAGGCGGCCGAGGCGGCCGAGGCGGTCGAGGTTCGTGTGGACGACCTGGTGGAGGACGTGAGCATCGACGGGATGTGCGGCGTCTACTAGGCCGTCCCCATTCCTGTCCCCGTGCCCGGACCCGCACAGGTGCAGCAGCCCGGCTTCGACCCCGAGGCCGCCTGGGACCTGCACCCCAGCGTCTCGGTGCGTCCCGAGCCCTTCGGCGCGCTGCTGTACCACTTCGGCACCCGCCGGCTCACCTTCCTCAAGGACCGCCGGCTGCTCGACGTCGTGCGCGCGCTGGCCGATGCCCCCACCGCTGCGGCGGCGTGCGCGGCCACCGGGCTCGACGAGGGCGAGCAGGCCAGGTTCGCCGCCGCGCTCGGCCGGCTGGCCGCGACCGACATGCTCGTCCCCCGCCGGCCCGCCCCCGCTCAGACCTGAGGTGCGACAGCTCCCATGAGTCCACTCCTACCGACCGTAGGTGCGGTGAGCCCCCAGCTGGTGGGGCAGTTCGAGTCGGGCCTCGACGCCCCCATCTGCCTCACCTGGGAGCTCACTTACGCCTGCAACCTGTCCTGCGTGCACTGCCTGTCCAGCTCCGGTCGCCGTGACCCCCGGGAGCTGAGCACCGAGCAGGCCAAGGCGGTCATCGAGGAGCTCGAGCGACTGCAGGTGTTCTACGTGAACATCGGCGGCGGCGAGCCGACGGTGCGCCCGGACTTCTGGGAGCTCGTCGACCACGCGGTGGCCCACCACGTGGGCGTGAAGTTCTCCACCAACGGCATCAAGATCACCCCCGAGGTGGCCCGGCGGCTGGCTGGCAACGACTACGTCGACGTGCAGATCAGCCTCGACGGCGCCACCGCGGAGGTGAACGACGCCGTCCGGGGGCCCGGCTCCTACGCGACCGCGTTGCGGGCCATGGAGAACCTGGCCGCTGCGGGCATGCGCGGCTTCAAGCTCTCGGTGGTCGTGACCCGGGAGAACGTCGGTCAGCTCGACGCGTTCAAGGCGATCGCCGACCGGTACGACGCGCAGCTCCGGCTGACCCGGCTGCGTCCGTCCGGGCGCGGCGCGGACGTCTGGGACGAGCTGCACCCGCTGCCGCACCAGCAGCGCGAGCTCTACGACTGGCTGGTCGCGCACGGCGAGAACGTGCTGACCGGCGACTCCTTCTTCCACCTCGCCGCCTACGGCCAGAGCCTGCCGGGGCTGAACCTGTGCGGCGCCGGGCGGGTCGTCTGCCTGATAGACCCGGTCGGCGACGTCTACGCCTGCCCGTTCGCCATCCACGAGTCGTTCAAGGCCGGCAACGTGCTCGACGGCGGCGGCTTCACCAAGGTGTGGCGCGAGTCCGCGCTGTTCGCGGACCTGCGCGGCCCGCAGACCGGCGGGGCGTGCTCGTCCTGCCAGCACCACGACAGCTGCCGCGGCGGCTGCATGGCGGCCAAGTTCTTCACCGGGTTGCCGCTCGACGGCCCGGACCCCGAGTGCGTGCGCGGCTTCGGCGAGCAGGCCCTCGCCGCGCGGGACGAGGGCGCCGTCCAGCGCTCCGACGTCGACCACAGCCACCGGACGCAACCCCGCGTCGGGCTCCGGCAGGGGCATGGGCCGATCCCCGTGACGATCGGTCGCGGGCCGAGCACCCCGCCGGTGTCGGCGTGCGACGAGGACCCGCTGGCCGGGCTCGTCGTCCCTGCCGGCGCCTGAGCAGCGAGACCAGACGTAGGAACCGGAGGAATCCATGGCTGGCGGCTGGTTCGAGAGCGTCGCGGTGGCACAGCGGCGGGCGAAGCGTCGCCTGCCCAAGTCGGTCTACGGTGCGCTGATCGCCGGGTCGGAGCGCGGCACCACGCTGGAGGACAACCAGCGGGCGTTCGCCGAGCTTGGGTTCGCCCCGCACGTGGCCGGCATGCCGGCCGAGCGCGACCAGTCCACGACCGTGATGGGCCAGCCGATCTCGTTGCCGGTGCTGATCTCGCCGACCGGCGTGCAGGCCGTGCACCCCGACGGCGAGGTCGCGGTGGCCCGGGCGGCCGCCGCCCGCGGGACCGCCATGGGCTTGAGCTCGTTCGCCTCCAAGCCGGTCGAGGAGGTCGTGGCCGCCAACCCGCAGACCTTCTTCCAGGTCTACTGGTGCGGCTCGCGCGAGGACATCGCCCGCCGGCTGGAGCGGGCGCGCGCCGCCGGTGCGGTCGGGGTCATCCTCACCCTCGACTGGTCGTTCTCGCACGGGCGCGACTGGGGCAGCCCTAGCATCCCGGAGCGGATGAGCGTGAAGGAGCTGGTCAAGCGGCTGCCCGAGGCGGTCGCCCGACCGGCCTGGACCCTGGAGTGGGCGCGCACCCTCCACACGCCGGACCTGACGGTGCCGAACATGGCCCTGCCGGGCCAGCCGGCGCCCACGTTCTTCCAGGCCTACGGCGAGTGGATGGGCACGCCGCCGCCGTCGTGGGACGACGTCGCGTGGCTGCGCTCGCAGTGGGACGGCCCGTTCATGCTCAAGGGGATCTCGCGCCTGGACGATGCCCGTCGGGCCGTCGACGCGGGTGTGAGCGCCATCTCCGTGTCCAACCATGGCGGCAACAACCTCGACGGCACACCGGCCACGATCCGGGTCCTGCCGTCCGTCGTCGAAGCCGTCGGCGATCAGGTCGAGGTGCTGCTGGACGGCGGCGTCCGCCGCGGCAGCGACGTCGTCAAGGCGCTCGCCCTGGGCGCCCGGGCCGTGATGATCGGACGGGCGTACCTGTGGGGGCTGGCCGCGAACGGCCAGGCCGGGGTGGAGAACGTCCTGGACATCATGCGCGGCGGCATCGACTCCGCCCTGCGCGGGCTGGGCCGCGCATCCATCCACGAGCTGACGCCCGAGGACATCCTGGTCCCCGAGGGGTTCGGACGCCGGCTCGGGGACGTGCCAGTAGCGGACCTCGGCCAGCCTGGCGAGAACCGTCGCGAGGAACCGGCAGCGGTGCCGGCCACCCGCTGACCGGCGTGCATACGGCGCGCGAGCTGCGCTACGCGGGCGTCCTCGCGCGTCACCGCGGACAGGTGGCGTTGGTGCGCGAGGAGTACCCCGGACTGGGTCGCCTCTGCTGGAACATCCCGAGTGGGCACGTGGAGGACGGCGAGAGCCCAGGACAAGGTGCGTGTCGTGAGCTGGCCGAGGAGACCGGCCTGCTGGTGTCGTCAGCCGACCTGGCCCTCGAGGCGACGTCCTCGGTGACCGGCTCCGGCGTGCTCCGCCGCGCCTGGACGTTCTCGGTCGAGGTGGACGATCCCTGGCTGTGTCCGCGCGATCCCGATGGTTCGATCCGGGACGCCAGGTGGTTCCCCCTATCGGAGGCGGCGTCCTTGCTCCAGCAGCTGCCCTACCGTCCCCTGCGTGAGCCGGTGACGGCACTGCTGAGCGGTCGCTGTTGGGGGGTCCAGCACTGGACCTACGCCGAGCCGGACGCCGAGCCGGTCATCACCTTCCCGGCCGACTGAACCCTCTGGTCCCCCCCTGATCCAGAGATCCACGCGTCCTCCACGGCGCCATCGTCTCAGTGTGCCGGGGCTCGTGTGCCGCGCGAGGCTCAGCGGGTGCGGACCCAGGTGCCGGTGGGGTCGATCCAGGCTGGGGCGCGCCACTCGGTGCCCCCATCAGCGGTGGCGCGGATGTCCCAGTGCTGGTCGTGGACGAGGTGGTGGTGCCACAGGCAGAGCAGGCGCATC
>JBQCHF010000071.1:0-13285 GCA_051954955.1 Motilibacteraceae bacterium | reverse complement strand
CAGCCGAATGCCATCAGTGCCCTCCCGAGGGCCGGCCGGTCGCGCCCCGGTGGCGCGACCGCTCCCCCGCGGGCCGCCCGCGACCTGCCGGGACGGCCACGTGCTGGTGCAGCCGGTGCCGCGGAAGGGTTCCGCGGCGACCGTGATCGGCGGTTCACGGCTTGCGAGGAAGGTAGGTCTCTCGCTTCGGTCCGTGGATGTGCAGACCTGCCAGAGGTCGCCGTGCGGACTTGGCGGACCTTCGCGCGCCGTCGGCCCCCGATCGAGCCGGGTCTTGTCCTACGCTGCTGCGCCCCCCCGCGCCGGCGCCGACACGCCGGGCGGTCGGTCACGGGCGCAGCTGCAGCGCCTGCAGGGCGACCAGCAGGCTCAGCCGCAAGGTGGCGTCCTCGGTGAACGGGCCGAGCATGCGTTCCAGCTTCCCGATGCGGTATCGCAAGGTGTTGTAGTGGAAGTGCAGCCGGCGCGCGGTCTCGGCCACGTTCAGGTTGGTCTCCAGCAGCACCTCCAGCGTGCGGCGCAGGTCCGCCGCGTCGTCGTCGTCGCGGGCGGCCAGCGGCCCCAGCACCTCGGCCACGAAGCCGTCCAGCGCGGCGGTGTCCTCCACCAGGCTGAGCAGCCGCAGCACGCCGAGGCCGTCGAAGTGGGTGAGCGCGCTGCGCCCGTGCAGCCGCCGACCGACCCGGACCGCGGTGCGCGCCTGCTCGTAGGCAGCCGGCAGGTCCTGCACGCCGGCCACCGTCCGGCTGACCCCCGTGCTGAAGGACCGGCGCCCGCCCCCGCCGTCGCCGGCCACCTCGCGCACCAGCTCGCGGACCAGGCGCTCGACGTCGCCGCGCGGGGGCGGGCCGAGGACCGCGACCACCTCCTGGGTGAAGCCGACCACCGGCGCACGCGGGTCGCGCGGGCGCACCACGCCCTGCCAGGCCGCGGTGAACCGCTCCAGCGCCGGGCGCGGGGCCAGCCGGTCCCCACCCGCGCCGGCCGACGCCGTCCGCGCCGGGCTGGCGCGGACGCCGACGTCCACCGGGTCGAGCTCGGCCACGACGACGACCAGCGGCCGGTCCAGGTCCCAGCCGAGGCTGCCGGCGTGCGCGAGCGCCGGGGTCGGCTCGACCCGCCCGGACAGCACATCACGCAGGAAGTCGCCCTGGTACTTGCTCTCCACCGCCCGCACGGCCAGCTGCTTGGTCACCGCCAGCGCGACGACGGTGGCGGCGCGCTCGAGGATGGGCACGTCCTCGGGCCCGAGCCGCCCCTCGGACGAGTGAGCCACGATGCGCCCGTGGTCGACCCCGCCGGCCACCACCGGCACCACCACGTGGTTGCCGGTCATGCCCCTGTGCGTGTGCAGCCCGGTGCCCTCCCGCTCGGTGCGGAACCGCCCGGTCTCCTCGAAGCAGCCGGAGGCGTGGAGGGCGGCCAGCGCGTCGACCGGCCCGGCGTCGGCGAGCACCCGGCCGTCGGCGGTGGTGACCAGCACGGCGCCGTCGAGCAGCCCCACCAGCCCGACGGCGACCTCCGCCAGGCCGCCGCCGTCGAGGACGATCTGCACCAGCGCGCGGTGCACCTCCTCCGAGCGGGCCAGCACCGCGGCCTGCCGGTTGAGCAGGTCGGTGAGCACCTGCTCGAGCACGTCGTCGAAGGCGACCGAATCGGGTAGGCGCACCAACGGGAACCCCAGCTCGTCGGCGACGTGCAGCGCGTCGGCGGGCAGCTGGTCGAGGTAGCGGCCGGGCTTCACCGCCATTGCCGCCAGCCCGGCGGCGTCCAGGGCCGCCACCAGTCCGGCCAGGCCCTGCGGGGTGCGGCGCAGCGGGTAGCCGGTGGTGAGCAGCAGCTCGCCCGGCTTGACCCACGGCAGGATGTCGGGCACCTCCATGACGTTGAGCCGCTCCACCCGGCGGTCCAGGCCGGCCGCACCGGCCACCACCTGCGCCCCGCGCAGGGCCTCGGTCTGCAGCACCTGCGCGACGGTCAGCGAGCGGCTGATCAGCCCGGACGCGGCCCGCCGATCCTGGCGGGCCGTCGGGGTGCACTCCGGATTGGGCTGGGCGGGCAGCACCGGTCCCGTCGCCGCGGCGCGCCTCGTCAAGACGGGGGCAGCAGCGACCCGATCGTTGGCAGGTTCAGCCATGGGGGGACGGTAGTCGCGCGGTTAGCGTCGCGCCGTGTGTTCGGGCCGGAACCTCGCGCGGGGCACCGCACCGGGCGAGCCGGTCCCGCTCGCCGCCTCGGTGCAGGTCGCCGCCCTCCTTGACGGCCCGGCTCGGACCGCGTGCGTCCTCGGCGTCTTCCCGTCGGCGGCCTACCTCGAGGTGGAGGGCGCACCAGCCGGCCGCGACGTCCTGGCCCTGCTGGCGCCCGACGCCGTCCGCCAGCCGATCGGAGCGGTGCTGCCCACTGCGGCCGCGGCCCGCTGCCTGAACCTGCTGCGCAGTCCGGGCCTCGCCGTGCGCCTCGGCGAGGGTCGGGTGCAGCTGGCGGGGACCACCCTGCTCCCCCGCCGCTGGTGGACCCCGCGGCCCTACGACCCACTCAGCAGCGGCTGGACACACCTCCCGCCGCCACCGCTGCCGGCCGCGGTCCGCGCCCCGGCCGGGCACCTGGCCACCGCGCTGGGAGCGGCGTCGCCGCCCGACCAGCTCGAACGGGCCGTGCGCGCCCTGACCGGCCTCGGCCCCGGCCTCACCCCCGCGGGCGACGACCTGCTGTGCGGCGCCCTGGCCGGCCTGCACGCGGCGGCCCACCCCGCGGCGGCGCGGCTGGGCGACGTCGTCCGCCGGCTCGCGCCGACCCGCACCACCCGCCTGTCCGCCGCGCTGCTCGTAGCCGCCGCGGACGGCGGGATCCTGCCCGAGCTGGCATCGCTGCTCGCCGCACCGGGGCCGGACCAGGCCGCCGCGGCGCTGCGCCGGCTGCTCGCCGTCGGCCACACCTCCGGGGCCTGCCTGGCCGCGGGCGCGCTGCTGTCCCGGCGGGCGGTCGCCGACCCCTACACGTCGTCGGAGTCGACCGGCGCGGGTGTCCGGGAGCGGCCAGGAACAGCTCCACGACGAGAGGAGGCGGTGGCGTGAGCGCACCCGTCAGCACCGGGCAACGTGTCGGCACCGGACACGACCACGTCGAGGTCCGGGCCGGCGCCTACCGCGACTCGGTGTCCCTCATGCAGGTCAGCCGCGCCGCGCAGCAGGTGCCCGGCGTGAGCGCCGCCTCGATCTGCATGGCCACGCCGCTGAACCTGGACCTGATCGAGGGCATGGGCTTCCCCCGTCCCGAGGCCGGCCCCAACGACCTCGTGGTGGCGCTCCGGGCTGCCGACGAGGATTCGCTCGCCGCGGCCCTGGCGGCCGTCGAGGCAGCGCTCGCCCAGCAGCGCACGACGGCCGGCGCTGCCGAGCGCCCCAGCACGGCACGCAGCGTGCGAGCGGCCGCCGCGCGGCAGGACGCCACTCTGGCCCTGGTCTCGGTGCCCGGTCCCTACGCCTTCGTCGAGGCGATGGATGCTCTCGAGGCCGGCCTGCACGTGATGGTGTTCAGCGACAACGTGCCGGTGGAGCAGGAGGTGCGGCTCAAGGAGGAGGGGGCCCGGCGCGGCCTGCTCGTCATGGGGCCGGACTGCGGCACCGCCGTCGTCGGCGGGGTGGGTCTCGGTTTCGCCGACGTCGTCCGGCCCGGACCGGTCGGGATCGTCGCGGCCTCCGGCACCGGCGCGCAGCACCTCATGGCGCTGCTGGACGCGGCCGGCGTGGGCGTCTCGCACTGCCTGGGCGTGGGCGGGCGCGATCTCTCCGCGGCCGTGGGCGCGCGGTCCACCCGCCAGGCGCTGGCGCTGCTCGACGCCGACCCGGCCACCGAGCTCGTCGTCCTGGTCAGCAAGCCCGCCGACCCTGCCGTGGCCGCCTCGCTCGAGTCCTACGCCGCGTCGTTGCGGACGCCGGTGCTGCTGGCCACCCTCGGGCGGGGTCGCCCCGACCTCACCGCGGTGGCCGGCGAGGTGCTGCGCGCCCTGGGCCGAGCGGCCGGGCCGTGGCCGGAGTGGGGGCAGGCTCGCCGCTCACCCCGCCCTGCCGGGTCGCTGCGCGGCCTGTTCTGCGGCGGCACCCTGTGCGACGAGGCCATGGTGGTGGCCTCGGAGCTGCTCGGGCCGATCCGCAGCAACATCCCGCTCGACCCCGCCTGGGCCCTGCCGCCGGGCCTGCCCTCCGAGCAACCCAGCGAGGGCCACTGGATGGTCGACTTCGGCGACGACGCCCTCACCGCCGGCCGCCCGCACCCGATGATCGATCCCTCGCTCCGGCTCGCGTGCCTGGCCGACGTCCTGGCGGACCCGGCGACCGGCGCGGTGCTGCTCGACGTCGTGCTGGGGCACGGCGCCCACCCCGATCCGGCCGCGGGCCTGGCCGACGTCATCGACGGCAGCGACGTCCCCGTCGTCGTGTCCCTCACCGGCACCGCGGGCGACCCGCAGGGGCTGGAGCGGCAGGGCGGGCAGCTGGCCGACGCCGGGGCGCACGTGCTGCTGTCCAACGCGGCGGCGGCCCGCGCCGCCGCCGGGCTCGTGTCGGGCGAGAAGACCGGGGAGCAACGATGACCGACCTGCTCTCGGCCGAGCCTCGGGTCGTCACCGTCGGCGCGGACCTGTTCTCCGACGCACTGTCGGAGCAGGCCGTCGCGGTAGAGCGGGTGGACTGGCGGCCGCCGTGGACCGCGCTGACCGGCACGCCGGCGTCGGGGCACCCCGAGACGCCCGCCGACCTGCCCGAGCTGCTGGCCCGGGTCATGGCAGACCCTCGACGCACCGCGGCCAACGGGCGTGCGGTGGGCCGGATGCTGGCGGCCGGCGCCCGCCTCGTCGACGTCCGCCCGGCGCGGGAGGCCCTCGGGCTCGAGCCCGGCCAGTTCCTGCACGCCGGTCCCCCGCTGGACTGGGAGCGCGCGTCCGGCCCGATGCGCGGCGCCCTGCAGGGCGCCATGGTGCTCGAGGGGCTGGCCGACGACCCCGTGGACGCCGCCCGCCGGCTGGCCGCCGGGGCCGCCGAGCTGGCGCCCTGCCACTCGCGCTCGGCGGTCGGGCCGATGGCCGGGGTGATCAGCCCGTCCATGTGGGTGTTCGAGCTGGAGGACCCGGTGCACGGCGGCCGGGCCTGGTGCTCGCTCAACGAGGGCCTGGGCAAGGTCCTGCGCTACGGCGCCTACGGACCCGAGGTGCTCGAGCGGCTGCGCTGGATGTCCGGAGTGCTCGGCCCGCTCCTGCAGCGCGCCGTGCGGGCCACGGTGCAGACGACCGGCCCGGTCGACGTCCGCGCGATCGTCCCCCAGATGCTGCAGATGGGCGACGAGGGGCACAACCGCAACCGCGCGGGGACGCTCATGCTCCTGCGCGAGCTGCTGCCGGCGATGATCGACGGCGGGGCGCTGTCCTCCGACGTCGCCGAGTGCGTGCGGTTCGTGGCCGGCAACGACCACTTCTTCCTCAACCTGGTCATGCCCGCCTGCAAGCTGGCCACCGACGCCGCCCGCGGCGAGCCTGGGTCGACCCTCGTCGTGGCGATGGCCCGCAACGGCACCGACTTCGGCATCCAGGTGTCCGGCACCGGGGACCGGTGGTTCACCGCACCGGCCCTGACCCCGGAAGGGCTCTTCCTGGGCGCCTTCGGCCCCGACGACGCCAATCCCGACATCGGCGACTCGGCGATCACCGAGACCGCCGGGATCGGGGGCTTCGCGATGGCGGCGGCGCCGGCCATCGTGCGGTTCGTCGGCGGCGACGTCCCGCTGGCCCTGGCCACCACCGAGCGGATGCACGAGATCACCCTCGCCGAGCACCCGGCCTACCAGGTGCCGCTGCTCGGCTTCCGCGGCACACCGACCGGCATCGACGTCACACGCGTGGTGCGCACCGGGATCCTGCCGCAGATCAACACCGGGATGGCCGGCCGGGTGGCCGGCACCGGGCAGGTCGGCGCCGGGCTGGTCACCCCGCCGCCGGCCGTCTTCCCGGCCGCGCTGCGGGCCCTGGCCGAGGCCGCGCCCCCGCTCTGACCGGCCGGCCCGCCGCTGGTCGCTCCCGGTCGGAGCGTCGGCGACGCCGTCCGGTCCGCCGTGGCTCGCAAGGCGCTCGCGACGGGCTGCGAGCATGGAGCCATGAGCACGCCCCCGCAGACCCGGCAGGCCCGGCAGGCCGGCCCCGCGACCGATGCGCGCCCGCTCGCCGCTCCGCCGGCCCCGCTGCTGCTCGCGGCAGCCGTCGTGCTGGTCTCGCTCAACCTGCGCTCGCCCATCACCTCGGTGCCGCCGCTGCTGGTCACCATCAGCGAGGACCTGCACCTGGGCGGCGCCGCTGCCGGTCTGCTCACCACGCTGCCGGTGCTGTGCATGGGGTTGTTCGCCCCGGCGGCGCAGTCGCTGGCGCACCGCATCGGCCGCGAGGCCGGCGTCACCGTGGCCCTGCTGCTGGTCCTGGCCGGCACGCTCGTGCGCCTCGGCGGCGGCGCCGCGGCCCTGCTCTACCTCGGTGCGTTCCTCGCCGGCGTCGGCATCGCGATCGCGGGCACGCTGCTGCCGGGCGTGGTCAAGGAGCACTTCGCTCGCCGCTCGGGTCTGGCGACCGGCCTCTACATGGGCGGCATGATGGCCAGCGCGGCCGTGGCCAGCCAGCTGTCCGTGCCGCTCTCCCACCTGCTCGGCTCCTGGCAGGCCTCGCTGTCGTCCTGGTCGGTGCTCACCGTGCTGGCCCTGCTGGTCTGGCTGCCGGTGACCCGCCAGCTGCGCGCCGGCCACGTCACGCTCCCCGCCGCCGAGCGGGCCGGGCTGCCCTACCGGTCGGTCACCGCCTGGCTGCTGGCCGGCTACCTGGTGGGCAACTCCTGGGAGTTCTACACGCAGGTCAGCTGGATCCCGGCCACCTACGAGGATCTCGGCCGCAGCCCGTCCGCGGCCGCGAGCATGCTCACCATCTTCACGGTGAGCCAGGCGTTCTCCGGCATCGCGGCGCCAACGCTGGCCGACCGGGTGCGGGACCTGCGCTGGCTGCTGGCCCCGGCGGTGCTGATCACCGCGGTGGGCTGCGTGGGCATGACGCTCGCGCCCGGTGCGGCACCCCTGCTGTGGGTGCTGCTGCTCGGGCTGGGCCTCGGCGCGGGGTTCCCGCTGGGGCTGGTCCTGCTGGTCGTCTACAGCGCGAGCCCCACCGCGGCCGCCCGGCTGACCGCGCTGGTGTTCCTCATCAGCTACACCGCGGCCTCGCTCGGCCCGGTCGTCTTCGGCGCGCTGCGCGATGCCACCGGGGGCACCCAGATCCCCTGGGCGGTGCTGCTGGCCGTCGGGCTGGCGCAGCTGGTGTTCGTGACCCCGTTGAAGCCGGACCTGGCCAAGGTGGTGTGAGGGGCGGACGGGAGAGTTCTCCCAAATCATCCACAAGGGTGACAGCCTGCCCCTATCCTTCGAGGGCCGCGCCGGTCCTGAGCGCGCTCCCTCAGCGGACCATGTGGTCCCGTCCATGCAGGAGTCCCACCCCATGCTTCGCCTGTCCGCGGGCCGCACCGGCCTGCGCACCCTCGCGCTGACCGCCACGGTCGCCGCCCTGTCCACCGTCGCCGTCGGCACCGCCGCCGCCACGCCCACCACCGACTGCCGCACCACGGCCACCGGCTCGCTGTGCCGGGTCTTCGGCCAGGACCGCTACGAGACGGCCATCGCCGCCTCCCAGGACGTGTGGGCCGCTGCCGACGACACCACCGCCCCCGCCGACAGCGTGGCCAAGGCCGTCGTCCTGGCCGGCGGCACCGCCTTCGCCGACGCCGTCTCGGGCGTGCCGCTGGCCTACGCCGAGCACGGCCCGCTGCTGCTCACCCCGGCTGCGGCGCTGCGCACGGACGTGGCCGACGAGATCGCGCGGATCCTCCCGCCGAAGGCGACCGTCTACCTGCTGGGCGGCACGGGCTCGCTGTCCGACGACGTCGAGAAGGCCGTCACGGCCGCGGGCTTCACCCCGAAGCGGCTGGCCGGGGGCGACCGCTACGAGACCTCGGTGAAGGTGGCCCAGGAGCTGGGCGCGCTCTCCTACGTCACCCTGGCCAGCGGCCGGACCTTCCCCGACGCCCTCACCGCCGGCAACGCGATGGCGTTCGAGGACAGCACCGACCCCGCGGCCCCCACGCACGGCGCGGTGCTGCTCACCCAGGGCACCAAGGTCCCCGACGTGGTCTCGACCTTCCTGGCCGCGCACCCCGACACCAAGCTCCTCGCGGCTGGTGGCGAGGCGGCGACCGCGGCCCAGAACGCCAAGCTGAGCACCCAGGCGGACTTCGTCGGGCAGGACCGCTACGAGACCGCGGCGCTCATCGCCGACGCGTTCTACGGCGCGGACACGATCGCCGACGGGCCGACGACGGCCGGGCTGGCCAGCGGGGAGAACTTCCCCGACGCCCTGGCCGGCGGCGTCCACGCGGCCGTCTACGGCGCTCCGCTGCTGCTCACCCCGGCGGCGGCGCTGGACGCCACCACCGCCGACTTCCTGCACCACTACGGGCCCTCGCTGGTCCGCGTCACCGTCTACGGCGGCACCGGCTCGGTCTCGGCCGACACCGCCGCCGCCGCCCGGGCCGCCATCGACTAGCCGAGGTCAGCTGCTCGGCCGGGTCCGCGACATCCCGCACCTTCGGACCCGGCCGGGGGCTGCCGATAGGCCAGGGGGTGCACGGGCAGCACGACTGCCCCTCACCCGCCCACCGCTCACGCGCCACGCTCAGGGAGTCCCGCCCATGACCGGTCCGTCCGCAGTGCGAACCAGCGTCCGACGCCGCGCCGGGGCGCTCGCCGCGACGCTCGCCCTGGCCGCGGGCCTCGTGCCCGCGGCCGTCGCCGGAGCCGGGACCGCAGCGGCGGTGGTGGTGGGCGACTGCCAGGGCAGCCCGGACCGGGTGTGCCGGTTCTCCGGTCAGGACCGGATCGAGACGGCCATCGCCGCCTCGCAGGACCTGTTCGACGCCGCCGGCACCGGCAACGACGCCCAGGCGGTGGTGCTGGCCGGGTCCACGGCCTTCGCGGACGCGCTGTCCGGCGTGCCGCTGGCGTTCGTCAAGGGCGGCCCGCTGCTGCTCACGCCCACCAGCGGGCTGGACTCGCGGGTGCTCGCCGAGATCCAGCGCGTGCTGCCCACCGGCCGGACCGTCTACCTGCTCGGCGGCACCGCCTCGCTCTCGGACACCGTGCTGCACTCCCTGGAGAACGCCCACTACGACGTCCAGCGGGTCTGGGGGCAGAACCGGTATGCCACCGCGCTGGCCGTGGCCGGCGAGGTGGGTGACGTCGCCAGCATCGCCCTGGCCAGCGGGACCGACTTCCCGGACGCGCTCGGCGCCGGCAACGCGATGGCCGGCATCTCCGGCAGCGACGGCGCGGGCAACCCGGTCAACGGCGTCGTCCTGCTCACCCAGGGCACCACGGTGCCCCCGGAGGTCGCCGACTTCGTGCGCGCGCACGCGGACGCCGAGCTGTTCTCCGTCGGCGGACTGGCGGCCACGGCAGCCTCCCGGGCGGGGCTACCGGTCACCGCCTCGTTCGTGGGCGACAACCGGTACGCGACCGCCGCCAAGGTGGCGGACTACTTCTACGGCAGCAGCGACGCCACCCACGGCCCCCTCATCGCCGGCCTGGCCAGCGGGGTCGCCTTCCCCGACGCCCTCGCCGGCGGCCTGGACGCCGCCTACGTCGGGGCGCCCATGCTGCTCACCAGCCCGACCACGCTGACCTCGGCGGCGAGCACGTTCCTGACCCGCTACCGGGCCTCGATCGCCGAGGTCGACGTCTACGGCGGCGCCGGCGTCGTGGGCGCGGGCGTGGCCAGCGCGGCGCTCTCCGCGATCCGTTAGGGCGCGTCCGCCTCCAGCGCGGCGAGGTCGTCGGGGCTGTCGACGTCCACCCACGGCCCCAGGTCCGCGCACTCCACCACGGTGACCTGCTCGGCGTGGGCGGCCAGGAACGGACGGGCCCCGACGTCGCCGGCGGCCAGACCAGCCGCCTCCTGCCAGTGCTCGCGGCCGAGCAGCACCGGGGTGCGCCGCGCGCCGGCCCAGGCGGCCGCGGCCACCCGCGCCCCGCCGGCGTGCGCGGCGAGCAGCCGGCGCACGTGCTCGGCGCGCACGTGCGGCGTGTCGGCCAGGGTGAGCACGACCGCGTCGACGTCGGCCAGCTCCGGACCGGCGTCAGCCAGCGCACGCAGCCCGGCGCGGAACGAGGAGCCCATCCCCTCGGCCCAGCCGGGGTTGGGCACGACCGTGCGGCCGTCCCCAGCGAGGTCGGCAGGCTCGGCCCCCGGCTGCACCACGACCACCACCGGCCCGCACCCGGCCCCGGCCAGCGCCCGGCGGGCCCGCTCAGCCAGGCTGAGCCCCTGCCACACCAGCGCGCCCTTGGGCCGGCCCAGCCGGCTGCCGCCGCCGGCGGCGAGCACCGCGCCGGCGACCCGCTGCGGGCTCACCGCCCGGGCAGCGCGGGCTCGGCGGCCAGGCTCTCCTTGTGGATCGGCCCGCCGGTGCGGCCCAGCCGCTCACCGCTGCCGCCCCAGCGCGCCGCGGTGATCTCTGCCGCGATGGACACCGCGGTCTCCTCCGGCGTGCGCGCACCGATGTCGAGGCCGATCGGCGAGGACAGCCGGGCCAGCTCCTCCTCGGTCATCCCGGCCTCGCGCAGCCGGGCCAGCCGGTCCTCGTGCGTGCGCCGCGAGCCCATCGCGCCGATGTAGCCGGCGCGGGTCCGCAGTGCCACCTGCAGCAGCGGCACGTCGAACTTGGGGTCGTGGGTGAGCACGCACATGACCGTCCGCTCGTCCACCACGCCCTCCTCGAGGGCGCGGGTGAGGAACTTATGCGGCCACTCCACGACCACCTCGTCGGCGTCGGGGAAGCGTTTGGGGGTGGCGAAGACCGGCCGGGCGTCGCAGACGGTCACCTGGTAGCCGAGGAACTTGCCGATCCGGGCCACCGCCGCGGCGAAGTCGATGGCGCCGAACACCAGCATCTTGGGCGGCGGCGCGAAGGACTCGACGAACACGGTGAGGTCGTCCAGCCGGCGCTCGCCCTGCGGGCCCAGGTGCAGAGTGCCGGTGCTTCCGTGGTCGAGCATGCCGCGGGCGTCGTCCACGACGGCCTGGTCGAGCCGCTCCGAGCCCAGGGTGCCGGCGTGCCGGTCCGGCCAGACCACCAGCCGGGCGCCGACCTGGCCGGGGCCGTCGATGACGGTGGCCACCGCCACCGGCTCGTGCCCGGCGATCGACTCGGCCACCGCGGGCAGCTCGGGGAAGCGCTGCGGGTCCACCGCCTGCACGAAGACGTCGAGCACCCCGCCGCAGGTGAGGCCCACCTCGAAGGCGTCGTCGTCGCTCACGCCGTAGCGCTGCAGCCGGGGCGTGCCGTCGGCCATGACGTCCTCGCCGAGGGCGTAGACGGCGCCCTCCACGCAGCCGCCGGACACGCTGCCCACGGCCTCGCCGGTGGAGCTGACCGCCATCGACGCGCCGACCTGCCGCGGCGCGGACTTCCAGGTCTTGACCACGGTGGCCAGGGCGAACGGGGTGCCCTCGGCGTACCAGCGGCGCAGGTCGTCGAGCACGTCACGCACGGGAGCCTCCTGCTGTGTGCACGGGCGAGAGAGGTGGGCGGTCGTCGGCGATGACGTCGACCAGCTCCTGGAAGGCGGCCAGCGAGTGCCCGGCCACCAGGGCGTCGACGTAGGGCAGCACGGCGCGCATGCCGGCGGTGGCCGGCACGAAGCCGTCCTTGCCCTTGTGCGGGTTGACCCAGACCACCCGGTGGGCCAGCCGGTGCAGGCGCTGCATCTGCTCGCCGAGCAGGGTGGCATCGCCCCGCTCCCAGCCGTCGGAGAACACCACGACGACGGCGCCGCGGGCGGTGCCGCGCTGGCCCCAGCGGTCCAGGAACGCCTTGAGCTGCTCGCCCAGCCGGGTGCCGCCGCTCCAGTCCGGCACCGCGGCGGACACCGCCTCCAGCGCCGAGTCCGGCTCGCGGCCGCGGATCTCCCGGCTGACCCGGGTCAGCCGCGTGCCCAGGGTGAACACCTCGGTGCCCGGGCGGACCCGCGCGGCGGCGTGGGCGAAGCGCAGGGTGGCGTCGGCGTAGGCCTGCATCGAGCCGCTGACGTCGGCCAGGACCACCAGCCGGCGCGGGCGGACCTTGGGCGCGTGCCGCTCCAGCAGGGCCGGCTCTCCCCCGCGGCGCAGCATCTCCCGGACGGTGCGGCGGGCGTCGAGGTCGCCGCGGCGGGCCGGGGCGCGGCGGCGGGAGCGCCGCACCGGCCCCTTCGGCGCGAGCATCGCGATCATCCGCCGCACCTGCTCGCGCTCCTCGGGCCCGAGCCGGGCCAGGTCGCGGTGGCGCAGCACCTCCACCCCGCTGGCGGTGGCCGCCTTGGCGGTCTCGGTGTCCTCCTCGCCCTGCCCGTCCGGCTCCTCCGGGACGTCGATCGGGACGGCGACCGCGCGCACCATGACCACCGGGGTGCGCGGGCGCTGCTGCACCGCCACCTCGCCACCAAAGTAGGACGCGAACGCCCGGTCGTAGCGCGCGACCTCGTCCGGGGTGGCGCACAGGGTGAGCCGGCCCGCCCAGTAGACGTCGCCGCGGTGCGTGACGTCGAGGGAGTCGACCGCAGTGAGCATGGAGTGCACCCGGTCGGGCGTGGCCTCCACGCCGTAGGCACGCAGGGTGCGGGCGAAGCCGACGAGCACGTCGGTGACGTCGCGGCCTTCCTCGATGCTGGTCGAGCCAGCGGTCATCGCGCCCTACCCGCCCGCGAGCACCGAGGCGGCCAGGCCCAGGCCGTCGGTGCGCAGCACCCGCTCCTGGTCCTCGCGGTACTTCAGCAGCGCGCCGAGGGTGAGCGCCGCGCGCTCCGGGTCGAGCTCGCGGGCACCCAGCGCCACCAGCGCCTCGGTCCAGTCGATCGTCTCGGCCACGCCCGGCGGCTTGAGCAGGTCCTGGCCCCGCAGCCGCTGCACCGCCGCGGTGACGTCGGAGGCGAGGCGCTCGGTGGCGTCGGGCAGCCTGCGGCGCAGGATGGCGACCTCGCGCTCGTAGTCGGGGTGCTCGAGCCAGTGGTAGAGGCAACGGCGCTTGAGCGCGTCGTGCACCTCGCGGGTGCGGTTGCTGGTGACGACGACCAGCGGCGGCTCCTCCGCCCGGACCGTGCCGATCTCGGGGATGGACACCGAGAAGTCGCTGAGCACCTCCAGCAGGAACGCCTCGAACTCGTCGTCGGCGCGGTC
>JBQCHF010000070.1:0-14245 GCA_051954955.1 Motilibacteraceae bacterium | reverse complement strand
CACGGTCGATGAGAGGACCGGCTAGTCCCTCCGCCTGCCTTATTAACCGCTATTGTGGGGTTCACGCTGTGATTTCCCTGTGGTAAGGGACCAATGGTCACGTGAACGTGATCGTTGGCACCAGACCGGGGGGCTGCAGATCCTCAGGCCCGGACCAGCGCGAGGACCTCGTCGCGCAGGCGCTCCATGGTGGGGACGTCGCGGGCCTCCACGTTGAGGCGCAGCAGCGGCTCGGTGTTGGACGGGCGCAGGTTGAACCACCAGCCGGGGGTGCTCACGGTCATGCCGTCCAGGTCGTCCACGCTCACGCCCTCGCGGCCGACGAAGGCGGCGCGGACGCGCTCGGTGACCGCGGCCTGGTCGGCCACCGTGGAGTTGACCTCGCCGCTGGCGGCGTAGCGGTCGTAGGGCGCGAGCAGGCTGGACAGGCTGGTGCCGGCGGGGGTCTCCCCCAGCGCGGCGAGCACGTGCAGCGCCGCGAGCATCCCGGAGTCGGCGCGCCAGAAGTCGCGGAAGTAGAAGTGACCGGAGTGCTCGCCGCCGAAGACGGCGCCGGTCTCGGCCATGGTCGCCTTGATGAACGAGTGGCCGACCCGGGTGCGCACCGGGGTGCCGCCGTGCTCGCGGACCACCTCGGGCACGGCCCGGCTGGTGATCAGGTTGTGGATCACCGCGGCACCCGGGTCCTTGGCCAGCTCGCGGGCGGCGATGAGCGCGGTGAGGGTGGACGGCGAGACGATCGCGCCGGTCTCGTCCACCACGAAGCAGCGGTCGGCGTCGCCGTCGAAGGCCAGGCCGAGGTCGGCGCCGGTCTCGCGCACCTTGGCCTGCAGGTCGGCAAGGTTGGCCGGGTCGATCGGGTTGGCCTCGTGGTGGGGGAAGGTGCCGTCCAGCTCGAAGTACATCGGCACGACGGTGAGCGGGAGCGGGTCCAGGACCTGATCCTCGAGCACGATCGGCACCGTGTGACCGGCCATGCCGTTACCGGCGTCGACGACCACGGTGAGCGGGCGGCTGCCGCCCAGCGGCACCAGCTCGCGCAGGTACTGCGCGTAGGCGGCCAGCAGGTCCTGCCGGGTCACCTCGCCGCGGCGGGTGCCGGGAGCGGGGTCGGGCACCCCCTGCTCGCACAGCGCCTTGATCTCGCGCAGCCCGGACTCCTGCCCCACCGGCGAGGCGCCGGCCCGGCACAGCTTGATGCCGTTGTAGGCGGCCGGGTTGTGGCTGGCGGTGAACATCGCGCCCGGGCAGCCCAGGTGCCCGCTGGCGAAGTAGAGCGCGTCGGTGGAGGCGAGCCCCATCTCGACGACGTCGGCGCCGTGGGCGGTGGCGCCCTCGACGAACGCGGCCACCAGGGCCGGGCTCGAGGGCCGCATGTCGTGCCCGACGACGACGCGCTGCGCGCCGACCACCTGCACGAACGCGGCGCCGACGTCGTGGGCCAGCGACTCGTCGAGCTCGGTGGGGACGACGCCGCGGACGTCGTAGGCCTTGATCACACCGGAGAGATCACGCACAGACGTCGAGCCTACCCAGCACCCTCCGGCGCGAACGTCCGGCGGGAGTCGCTCGCTCAGGCAGTCTTGCGGCTGCGCTCGAGCACCTCGGCGACGGCCAGCGGCAGCCCGTCCGGCGTGCGCCAGGAGCGCTGCTCGCAGCGGTGGCAGGAGGTGAGGACGACCTCGGTGCCGTCGGTGAGGCGGACGTCGATCTGGGTGAGGCTCGCGCTCGCGCAGACGGTGCAGGTCTCCACGCCACGCGCGCCGCGCTGCGTCAGCGACCCGAGCGGCACCGGCTCCGGACGCACGGCGGTGCGGGCACGACGCGGCATGCTGGCTCCCCTCCCTGCCCCGCTGCCCGTGCAGCGAGGACCGACGGCCTCATCGGCAGGGGGCCCCGATCCCTTGAGCGGTCCCGGTGATCAGAGAGGTGCCTCGTCGCGCTCTGGTCCGGTCTGTACGCGACGGACAAGATCACCTCTGGCGAGAAGGGCGCCTTTCTTCCATAGGTTCGTAGGAAGGGCCCCTTCACCAAATCCCAGCGCCTTTCCGGCAAACGCCCGGCCGCAGCCGAGCAGACCGAGCCGGAGCAGGCCCAGCACCCGGACGAGGCCCCTCAGCTCTCCGGGCTGCGCAGCACCCGCAGGTGCCCGCGCCGGCCGACGCCCTGCTGCGGCGGCTCGGGAGCCGGGGCGGGGCGGGCGGCCTCACGCACGGCGTTGGCGAGGGCCTCGAGGTCGTCGCTGCTCGGGCCGACGGCGTCGGGGTCCGGGGCGAGGCGCACGACCTCCCAGCCGCGCGGGGCGGTGAGCCGCTCGGCGTGCTCGACGCACAGGTCGTAGCAGTGCGGCTCGGCGTAGGTGGCCAGCGGGCCGAGCACCGCGGTGGAGTCGGCGTAGACGTAGGTGAGCGTCGCCACGGCCGGTCGGCCGCACGCGGTCCGGGTGCAGC
Source organism: Motilibacteraceae bacterium (assembly GCA_051954955.1). Lineage (GTDB taxonomy): Bacteria > Actinomycetota > Actinomycetes > Motilibacterales > Motilibacteraceae > JBQCHF01. The sequence goes on along the minus strand of JBQCHF010000070.1, from coordinate 11,795 downwards.
GACGGACAGGGCTCACGGGCGCAGACGGTACCCCCTTTCCCCGGCCCGCCGCCCGCACCGCCCCCAGCACGCCCCCGTGTCGCGCCCCTAGGCTGGATCGGTGGAGCGCAGGCGACGACGGGACCGCCGCGGCCGGGGCCTGCGCGGGCCGCTGGCGCCGCCCGGCGTGCCGATCTCGCGCAGCCGCTCGGAGCGCTTCGACGACCTGGTGCTGGACGCCGTGGAGCGGCTGGAGCAGCGCTGGGAGGCGCAGCTGCGCGATCTGGAGCTGGCCGTCGAGGACGTGCCGCCGGGCGATCCGCCCCCGGACGCGCTGGAGCCGGTGCTGCTCGGCCGGGCCTTCCCGGCCACGCGTGCCCACCCGCCGCGGATCGTGGTCTACCGCCGTCCGGTGGAGCTGCGCGCCGACGACGACCGCGAGCTGGCCGAGCTGGTGCACGACGTCGTCGTGGAGCAGGTGGCCGAGCTGCTCGGGCTGGATCCCCCCGCCGTGGACCCGCGCTACCGGGGCGGCATCGACGACGACGAGGACTGACCGGCCGGGACGGGCTCAGCCCGCGGGGCTGAGGTCCGCCCGCACCGCGGGGGCACGCACCGTGCGGGGAGCGGTCTCCACCGGGGTCAGGGTGAGCAGCGACCCGCGCGAACCCGCCTCGTCCACCAGCCGGGTGGCGTAGACCTCCCCCGAGCCCGGCCGCACCCGGACCAGCACCGAACCCTGCCCCAGCGGCTTGCCCGCGGCCGTCCGCAGGCTGCTCACGGCCGGCGCCAGCGTGCTGCCGGCTGGCACGGTGACCGTGACGACGGCGCCCCGGGTGCCGTCGGGGGCGATCGGCACGAGATCCACGCGGGCCGCGTCGCCAGGGGCGGCCAGCATGACGTGGGTGATGATCGTGGGCACCAGCGGGCCGGCGTCCACGACCACGGCTTCGCCGTCGACCGGCGCCGCCGCCGCGGTCCAGGCCAGCTCGGACACCGGGGAGCCCGGCCTGGCGCGTCGGACGACGACGCTCGCGGTGACGGGCACGTCGCTGTCGAGCACCACCCCGGCCGCGCCCTTGACGTCGGCCAGCACCTTGGTGAGGTCCACCTCGGTCACCTGGCCGGCCGCGGCCTCCACGACGTCGAGCCCGGCGGGGGCGTAGCTGCCGTCCGGGGCGAGCAGGGAGAGCTTCGCGATGGCGGGAGCGCCACCGGGCACCAGCACCTCGAGCCGCACGTCCTGGGCGGTGGGGATGCCGGGCACCACCACGTGCCGCGCCGGCGCGGCCGCCTGCGGCACCCAGTCCACCCCGCGGGCATCGAGGCCCTTCACCTGCGCGTCGCGCAGCGCCGGCGCGATCCGTCCCTGCCGGGTGGTCACGTGCAGGGCCAGCCGACCCAGGCCGGGCGCGAGGGCGTCGAGCCGGACGTCGAGCACGGTGTGCGGCTTGACCACGAGACCGCGCCCGCCCGGGGTGTCGACGGGTCCGGAGGAGCCGAACACCGCGACGTCGACGACGGCCGGGGCGTCCTGCGGGTTGGCCAGCCGCAGCGCCGCCGTGCGGCCCACCGAGGTGCCCGACCCGACGAACCAGGCGTCGGTGACCGGGCGGGGGCAGGCCTGGCTGGCCAGGCCGCGCAGCGGGCCGGAGTCGGTGCGGACGGTCTCAATGGCGGCCAGGCCGGGGGCCAGGGCGCCGTCGGCGTGCGCGAGGACCGGCGGCGTCCCCTTGGTCGGCGACCAGCTGGCCTGCGCGCCCGCGGTGGTGGTGCGCGCGCCAGGGGCCGGCGCGCCGGGGCCGGTGGGGGCGGCCAGGTCGCTCAGGGTGAGCTGGCCGGCGCCGTCGGCGGCAGCCAGCGCGGTGGAGGCGGCCACCCGCACCTGGCTGTCGGGCTGGCGGGAGGGGTCGGTGCAGACCGCGCTGGCGGAGGCGATCGGCAGCACGCGGGCCGCCGGCGCGGCGGTGGCGGTGCTGCCGACGTCGGGACGGGTGGCGTAGGCCGCGCCCGCGGTGACCAGGCCCAGCGCCAGCACCCCGGCCAGGGCCGCCGCCGGCCGGGTCAGCGCGGGACGGCCGGTGCTGGTCGTGCCGGTGGTGCTGGTCGTGCCGGTGGTGCTCACGGCGCTGGCGGCCGGCCGTCGGCGCGCGGCGCGCCGGCGCGACCCTGCGCGCGCACCCATCGCGGGGGTGGGCCGGGGGGTGGGTTCAGGGGAGTCGGTCACGAGGCCCTCCCGTTCGGTGGGACGTCGGCCTCGACGAGCACCGGACCGGCGCTGGACGGCTGCCCGGCCCGGCGGGTGGACGGGCTGCCGCCCACCCGCTGGCGCGGAGCGCGCCCTGGGTCCGCGGTGCCCTCCGCCTCACCGGCCGACTCCTCCGCCGGCTCGGCCGAGCCGGGACCTGTCGCATCCCGGCCGTCGCTGCCCTCGTCGACGCCCTCGTCGACGCCCTCGAGGCCGGCCTCGTCGCCGGACCGACGCCCGGTGGGCAGGGCCAGCACCAGCGCCAGCAGCGCCAGCGCCCCCTCGGCCACCAGCCACCACGGCCGGCCGGCCGGGTCGTGCCGGACCGCGAGGACGCCGCCGGCGGCGGGTAGCGCGAAGCCCTGCGCCCAGCCGTCCACGACCACCGGCTCGAGCGGCTCGCCGTCCAGCGTGGCCCGCCAGCCGTCGTCGGCCCGGTCGGCCAGCACCGCGAGCCGGCCCGCCCCGCCGGCAGGTACCCGGCCGCGCGACGGCCCGGCGTCGAGGTCGGCGGCCGGCAGCAGGGTGGCGCTGTCGCCGTCCACGACGCGCAGCCGGCCGGCCGGCTGGTCCACCCGCCACAGCGTGGTGCCGCCCTGCGCGCTGAGCCGGGTGAGCCCGGGCACGCCGTCGAGGACCTCGGCCAGCGCCGGGTCCACCGGCGGGGCGAGGACGACGTAGCGCACCGCGAACGTGGCGAGCCGCTGGGCCAGCCCGGGAGTCTCGGACGCACCCGCTCCGCCCGTGGTGGCCAGCGGCCCCTCCGCGCCGGTGGCCAAAGCGGACACGGTGGCGGCCAGCGGCGCGGACTGGGCGGCCGTGGGCGCGAGCTCGGCGTCGCCGAGGCGCGGCCCGGTCGCCCCCAGCAGCGCGTAGGTGAGGGTGTCGCCGCGCCCGCGCAGCACCAGCGCCCGCGGCGCCTCGTCGGTGACGGCGTCGGCGGCCACGAACGCCGGCAGCGGCTGAGCGTCGCCGCGGTGCAGCGGGCCGGTCGCCCCACCGACCAGCCACCAGCCGCCGGCCAGCAGCGGGGCCGCGCCGGCCGTCACCACGAGCAGGGCCGCCACCGGCTGCCGCCAGCCGAAGCTGACCCCGGACAGCCGCTGGCGCAGGCCCTCCGCGCCGACGACGGCAGCGGCCACCGCCCCCAGCGCCACCAGGGCCGTGGGCACCCCGGGCCAGGCCGGCGCCGTCAGCCCGGTGGCCGGCACCGGCACAGTGGCCCGGCTGACCAGGATCCCGGCCACCCAGCCGGTGGCGATGCCCGCCCAGGCGAGCAGCACGGCGACCCGGCGGTCGGCGCGCAGCAGCGCCGCCAGCGCCGCCGCCAGCACGCCCGCGCCGAGCAGCACCGGGGTGGCGGCGGGGCCGCCGGGGTGCCAGAGCAGGACCGCGAGCGGGTCCAGGCGCGGCTCGGCCAGGCCCGGCCCGGGGAGCCCGGGCTCGCGCAGGAACAGCGCCGGGTGCGACACCAGCTGCAGCGACCAGGGCAGCAGCACGACCGGGGCGACCGCGAGCACCGCCACCGGGCGCAGCCGCTCCCGCCCGCGCAGCACGAGCACGCCGGCCAGCGCGAACGGCACCGCGAGCAGCCAGGTGAGCGGCACGAAGGCCGCGGCCACCGCGAGGCCGAGCCCGGTGGCCCAGGCGGCCGACCAGGCGCCCGACCGGCTGCCCGACCGCTGGCCCGGCGCGGACAGGCCGAGCGTGGCCGCGGCGCCGCGGGCCAGCAGCGGCAGGAGGACGACGACGACGGCGGTGCCGAGCCGGCCGGCGGCCACCGCGCCGACGGCCGCCGGCACCAGCGCGTAGGTGACGGCGCCCCACGCGCGCAGCGCGGTGGAGGGGGTGAGCCGGCGCAGGGCCGACCAGGCGCTCAGCCCGGCGAGGGGCACCGCGCCCAGCAGCAGCAGCGAGACCGCCAGCGGGGCCTTGCCCAGCAGCAGCGTGGCCAGCAGCGCCACGACGGCCAGCCACGGCGGCGCGGTGGCGGAGTCGCCCAGCCCCACCGGGTGCCAGGCGGCGGGGTAGGCGTGCCACAGGTCGCTCGCCCCCTGCGGGGCGGGCAGCAGCGCACCGCCGAGCAGCCGGCCGCTGCCGAGACCGCGCTCGGCCAGCAGGGTGAGCACGACCAGGCCGAGCGTGAGCGCGACGCCGGGGCGGCGCAGGACGCGCAGCAGCCCGCCGGTCGGGGCCGCGACCTCGTCCAGCTCCTCGCTGGCCGGGCCGGTCTCGACCGCCGCGGCTCCCGGCGCCCCGGCCCGGTGCCGGCCGCCGTCGTCGCCGGTCCGCGTCGTCCGGGCCGCGCCGAGCGAGCCGACGGCCTCGCCGAGGTGGCGCAGGGTGGCCGAGGGCGGGGCCAGCAGCCGGCCCACGGCCCGGTGCGGCACGGTGGAGGTGCGCCGGCGGGCGGTGCGGGCGCGCACCATCCGGCCGGGGCGCAGCAGCACGGCCAGCAGCGCACTGACCTCGTCCAGCGCGTCGCCCGGCGCCTTGGCGAGCAGGAAGGCGAGGGCCCGCAGCGCGGTGCCGAGCACCACCCGCACCAGGACCAGCGGCACCGCCCACAGCGGGGCGTTGGCCAGCAGGACGTGCAGCGCGCTGCGCCGGTCGACCAGGTGCGGGCGATGCACCCGTCCGGCGTCGATGCGGCGGCGACCGCGGGCGGCCGCCTCGGCGTGGCGGACGACGGCGTCGGTGACGCAGACCACGCGGTGCCCGGCCCGGTTGGCGCGCCAGCCGAGGTCGACGTCGTCGCGGAACATGGCCAGCGCCGGGTCAAGGCCGCCCAGCGCGTCCCACACGTCGCGGCGCACGAGCATGCCGGCCGAGCCGACCGCCAGGACGTCGTGGACGCCGTCGTGCTGGCCCTGGTCCTGTTCGCGCCGCTCCAGGCCGGTCTCGCGCCGGCCCGAGCCGGCCATGGTCACGCCCACCTCGAGCAGGCGGCGCGGGTCGGACCAGTCCAGCACCTTGGGGCCGGCCACCGCCACGCTGGGCATCAGGTCGACGGTCTCGAGCAGCCGGGCCAGGGCGTCGGGGTCGGGGGCGCAGTCGTCGTGGAGGACCCAGACCCACTCGACCCGCTCGTGCGCGGGCCCGGAGCCGGGCGGTGCGGGGGTGGCCCCGAGCCGGGACACCATGGCGTTGAGGGCGGCGCCGAAGCCGGTGCCGGCCGGCTGGGACAGGATGCTGGCCTCGCCCAGGCGGGCCGCGAGCAGCTCCCGGGACCCGTCCGTGCTGCCGGTGTCGACCGCTACCAGGCGCTCCGGACGGCGGGTCTGCGCCTCGAGCGCGGCCAGGACGTCGGGCAGCCAGCGGTGACCGTCGTGCGTGACCAGCACGGCGGTGACGATGTGGCGCGGGGCGATGCGGCCACCGGGAGCGACGGCCTCGGGGCTCGCGGCGATGGAGGTGCTCATGGGCGGGGCAAGAGCCTACGTCAGCCTCGGACACGCTCGGTCCATCCGAAGGTGCACCCGGTCAGCACCCGGTCGGCCGCTCCGGCCGCGTCGCGGCTCTTCCGGTGGGTCGGCTCTTGCTCGCGGCGGGGACGCGGGCCACGGTCAAGGGCGCTGTGACGGGAGCAGCCACGCGTGGGGAGCTCACCGCCGCCGGGCGCGGCTTACGTCCGACCACGTGAGGGCTATAGGCCACCGCTGCTCGGACATTCAGGTACTCACCGCACTACGTCCGAAGGATCGACACCTATGCGTGCCGATTCGTCGGACGCAACGGCGGCTCAGACGGCCCGCTTCTTGATCCGGCGCCGCTCCCGCTCGGACAGTCCGCCCCAGATGCCGAAGCGCTCGTCGTTGAGCAGCGCGTACTCCAGGCACTCGGCGCGCACCTCGCAGCCGAGGCAGACGCGCTTGGCCTCCCGGGTGGACCCGCCCTTCTCCGGGAAGAACGCCTCCGGATCGGTCTGCGCGCACAGGGCGCGCTCCTGCCACGACAGCTCTCCCGAGGGCTCCTCGGCGAACCCGTCGACGAGCGGGAATACCTCGCTTGCCACGCTCATCACGCCTCCTCGACCCTGGTCACGCTGTCTCCCCGCTGCTGTGGCCCGCCGGACGTGCCGCTCGCGGTCCCGCTGCTGAGCGTCGGTCCCGTGCGCCGCTCCACTACCCGGAACGGCCACCGGAAGCCCGGACGACACGTATGGAATTACAAGCGCGTCGGTACGTGCACGTCAAGCGGGTCGGTGATATCCGGGCTGCCGCGCCCTGACGTCGAGGTCCGCGGGCGGGGGCTGGGAGGATGCCCGTATGCGCATCGTCGTCCCCGCCGGCGGCATCGGCGGAGCCCGCTTCCTCCGCGGCCTGCTCGCCCACCTCGGCATCTCCCCCGGCTCCGCGGACGGGCCGTCGGCGGCGCACGAGGTCACCGTCGTCGGCAACACCGGGGACGACATCACCCTGTTCGGCCTGCGGGTCTGCCCCGACCTGGACACCGTGATGTACACGCTCGGCGGCGGGATCCACGAGGAGCAGGGCTGGGGCCGCAGCGACGAGACCTACGTGGTCAAGTCCGAGCTGGCCGCCTACGGCGCGGAGCCGCAGTGGTTCGGGCTGGGCGACCGCGACATCGCCACCCACGTCGTGCGCACGCAGATGCTCGACGCCGGCTACCCGCTCAGCGCCGTCACCGAGGCGCTGTGCGCGCGCTGGCAGCCGGGCGTGCGGCTGCTGCCGATGAGCGACGACCGGATCGAGACCCACGTGGTCATCGAGGACGAGCAGGGCCGGCGTGCCGTGCACTTCCAGGAGTACTGGGTGCGCCTGCACGCCGCGCCGGACGCCCTGTCGGTGGCGGCGGTCGGGGCCGAGGACGCCACGCCGGCCCCGGGTGTGCTCGAGGCCTTCGCGGCTGCCGACGTCGTCCTGCTGCCGCCGTCCAACCCGGTGGTGTCGATCGGCACCGTCCTCGCGGTGCCCGGCATCGCCGAGGCGATCCGGTCGGCGTCGGCCCCCGTGGTCGGCCTGTCCCCCATCGTGGGCGGCGCGCCGGTGCGGGGCATGGCCGACCGGGTGCTGGCCGCGGTGGGCGTGGAGGCCACGGCCGAGGCGGTGGCCACGCACTACGGCGCCCGCCGCGACGGCGGGCTGCTGGACGGCTGGCTGGTGGACGAGCAGGACGCGGCGGCGGTGGAGCCGGTGCGGGCGGCCGGGATCGCCTGCCGGGCGGTGCCGCTGCTGATGACCGACGTCGAGGCGACCGCGGCGATGGCCGCGGCAGCGCTGGAGCTCGCAGCGGAGGTCCGGGCGTGAGCGAGCTGGCTCCGCCGGAGCGGCTCGAGGTGCTCGCGGTGCCGGGGCTGCCCGAGGTGGCACCCGGCGACGACCTGGCCGGGCTGCTGCTCGAGGCGGTGTCCGCTCCCGCCGTGGGCGGCCTGCGCGACGGCGACGTCGTCGTGGTGACCAGCAAGGTGGTGTCCAAGGCCGAGGGGCGCGTGGTCCCCGGCGAGGACCGCGAGGCGGCCATCACCGCCGAGGCGGTGCGGGTGGTGGCCACCCGCGGCAGCACCCGCATCGTCGAGACCCGGCACGGCTTCGTGATGGCCGCCGCCGGGGTGGACGCCTCCAACACGGCCGGCGGCACCGTGGTGCTGCTCCCGGAGGACCCCGACGCCAGCGCCCGGCGGCTGCGCGCGCAGCTGTGCGAGCGGACCGGCCGGCGGCTGGCTGTGGTGGTCACCGACACCGCGGGGCGGCCGTGGCGCGAGGGCCTGACCGACCTGGCCCTGGGGGCGGCCGGCCTCTCCCCCGTGCACGACCTGCGCGGGCAGCAGGACGCCCACGGCAACCCGTTGGGCATGACCGTGACCGCGGTGGCGGACGAGCTGGCCGCCGCCGCGGACCTGGTGAAGGGCAAGCTGGCCGGCGTGCCGGTCGCCGTGGTGCGCGGGTGGGGCGAGCGGGTCCTCGACGAGGACGGGCCGGGCGCCCGCGTGCTGGTCCGCCGCGCCGAGGACGACATGTTCCGCCTGGGCACCCAGGAGGCGCTCGAGCAGGGGTTGCGGCAGGGGCTGGCGCAGGGCCGGCGGGACGCGCTGGCCGCGCGCCGCACCGTGCGCGCCTTCACCGGCGCGCCGGTCGACCCGGCGGCCGTGCGCCGGGCGGTGGCCGCGGCGGTCACCGCGCCCGCGCCGCACCACACGACGCCGTGGCGGTTCGTGCTGGTGGAGGACCCGCAGACGCGCACCCGGCTGCTCGACGCGATGCTCGCGGCCTGGGTGGAGGACCTGCGCCGCGACGGCTTCACCGAGGAGCAGGTGGCTCGCCGGGTGCGCCGCGGCGACGTGCTGCGCGAGGCGCCCTACCTGGTGGTGCCCTGCCTGGTGCCCGACGGCATGCACGGCTACCCCGACCCGCGCCGGTCCGCCTCCGAGCGCTCGATGTTCCTGGTCGCGATGGGCGCTGGCGTGGAGAACCTCCTGGTGGCCCTGGCCGCCGAGGGCCTGGGCAGCGCCTGGGTGTCCAGCACCCTGTTCTGCCAGGACGTCGTCCGCGCGGTGCTCGACCTGCCCGCGGACTGGGAGCCGATGGGCTCGGTGGCCGTGGGCCACGCGGCCGAGGCGCCACGACCCCGCCCCCCGCGGGACGCCGAGGCGTTCGTCCTGGTGCGCTGAGACAGTGCGCTAGAGACAGTGCGCGAGAGACAGTGCGCGAGAGACAGGGCGCGAGAGACAGGGCGCGAGAGACAGCGGGAGCCGGCTCCCCCTGGGGGGAACCGGCTCCTACCAGCCGTCGGAGAACGTCTCCTACAGCACGTCGTCAATCGGCCGGACGGTCCACCTGGCCGCGCCACGCGCCGGTCTCGCTGCCGCGCTTCTCGATGAACTCCTTGAACCGCTCGAGGTCGCCCTTGATGCGGTGCTTGTCCACGCCCAGCGCGTCTCCGGCCTTCTCGAGCGCACCCTCGGGCTGGATGTCCATCTGCAGCATGACCCGGGTCTTGCCCTTGTCCAGGTGATGGAAGGTCACCACCCCGGCGTGCCGCGGGCCGTCGACGCTGGTCCAGGCCACCCGCTCGTCGGGGAGCTGCTCGGTGATCTCGGCGTCGAACTCCCGCTTCACCCCGGCCACCTTGGTGACCCAGTGCGTGCGGGTGGGGCTGAGCTGCTCGATCCGCTCGACCCCTTCCATGAACTGCGGGAACTGCTCGAACTGCGTCCACTGGTCGTAGGCGGTGCGCACGGGCACCTCGACGTCGATGCTCTGCTCGACGGTGCTCATCTCGTCCCTCCGGGTCGGGATCTGGGGCATTCGTCAACGAGGAGCAGAGTCCCCTCAGCGACGCCACGAAAACGCCGCACAGCCGGCCATTCAGATGGCCCGGTGGTCCTTCACGCTCATCCGCGGAGCGAACCGCGGCTTGCGCACGCCGGAGAGCTCCACCAGGCGCTGCACCCGGTAGCGGTGACCGGCGTAGGGCTCGAGCAGCGCCATCATCCCGTCGTCGTCGACCGGCGAGCCGGTGAGCGCCCAGCCGATCCAGGCCGCCACGTGGAAGTCGCCGTAGGACACCTCGTCGGCGTGGCCGTGCGCGCGCTGCACCACCTCCGCCGCCGTCCAGCGGCCGATCCCGGGCACCGCGCGCAGCCGGCGCAGGGCGTCGACGACCGGGAGGTCGACGGTCTCCTCCAGCCGGGCAGCCACCCGCGCAGCCAGCACGATCGTGCGCGAGCGGACGCCCTCGACGCCGGCCCGGTGCCAATCCCAGGACGGCACGTGCGCCCACTGCTCGGGGGTGGGGACGACCCGCATGCCCTCGGGAGCCGGCCCGGGCGCCGGCTCGCCGTGGCGCAGCAGCAGCCACCGCCAGGCCCGGCGGGCCTCGGCCCCGGTCACCTTCTGCTCCAGGATCGCCGGCACCAGCGCCTCCATGACCCGACGGGTGCGCGGCACCCGCCACCCCGGGTTGGCCACCAGCGCGTCGGCCACCACCTGGTGCCGGGCGGCGAAGCCGAGCAGGTCGTCCTCGGCACCGAGCAGGGCGGGCACCCCCTCCAGCACCCAGGCGGCGCCGGGGCCCCAGGCCTGGGCCTGCACGGTCCCCTCACCGCGGCGCACGACCAGCCGGAGGGTGGCCGGCCCGTCGGGGGTTCGCGTGGTGCGCCAGACCGCGCCGTCGGCGGTCCCCTGGTGGGCCGGATCGCCGCCGCCCCGGCGCAGCACCCCGAGCGTGGCCCCGGCGTCGACGGGACGCCCCGGCCGCCAGGTCCGGGAGCTCTCGGGCACGGTCACGACGGACAGTCTGGCGCGCGCCGGCGACCGGGACCCCGGTCCGGCGCCGGGCTCCCTACACTTCGGCACCGGTCAGGTGGACGCCCGGTCGACCGATGGGGCCAGCAGACTTCGGCCGGCACGAAACCGGCCGGGCCCCGCCGACGTTGGGGAGTCGACGGTGCACACAGCGGGCGCGCAGCGCGCTGCGAGACGGAACCGAGGGACGCAGTGGCGAAGGACACCAAGGGCGGCACGACGGCTGCCGGACCGACGGGCGGCAAGAACCGCCGCGCCGTCGTGGCCGAGATGCGCGAGCAGCAGCAGCGCGCCGAGCGGCGCAAGACGCTGCTCATCGTGGGCGGCGCGCTGGTGGCGGGCGTCCTGCTCATCGCCGCGGTCGCGGTGCCGGCCTTCATCAGCAACCGGAACGACCCGGCCAAGAAGGCCGTCTCGGCGCTCGGCGTGAGCGCCTCGGCCGCCTCGTGCGACGCCCCGATCACCGACCCGGTCTCCGGCAGCGGGGTGCACGTCGGCCCGGGCACCGACAAGCCGAACGAGACCACCGTCAAGTACTCCACCGTGCCGCCGACGTCGGGCGAGCACTTCGCGGTGCCGGCGCCCTTCGGCAAGGACTTCTACACCACCGCCGACGTGCCGAAGGTCGAGGAGCTGGTGCACAACCTCGAGCACGGCTACACGATCCTGTGGTACCCCCGCAGCGCGGACAAGGCGCAGCAGGACACCATCAAGGCGCTGGCCGCCAAGATGGCCGCCCTGGACCAGACCGGGCGCGGCAAGTTCATCGCCGCCCCCTGGGACCCCGCCTACGGCGCCTTCCCGGCCGGCAAGAGCTACGCGCTCTCCCACTGGGGCCAGAAGCAGGGCTACCGCCAGCTGTGCGGCCAGCTCTCCGGCCAGGTCGTGCAGGACTTCGTCAAGGCCCACCCCTACACCGACTCCCCGGAGCCGCAGAGCGCGTGACGTCCGCTCCGCCGCCGGACTGGCCAGGGTTGCTCTGGGCGGCTCGGCGGCGGTCTGCGGAGGGGGGGTCACGGCGCTCGTGGCGGGCGGAGCCGTGCGCGGGGCGGCTCTCGCGGCCGGGCTGCGGAGCCCTTCGGGTCAAAGGCGCTGGTGACGGGAGGAGCAGGGCGCGGGGGCGCCTCGCGCGGCCGGGCTGCGGCTTCCATGCCAAAGTGTGACCTTGTTGTCGCGACACGCCGCGAATGCGTGCAAAACCGTCACAGTCTGCGGCCCTCAGTGCCCTCCGAAGATCAACTGGAGACCTGTTGCGCGACACGCCGGCGTGTCGCGCCACAGCTCTCCACTCCCGCAACCCC
>JBQCHF010000069.1:0-13897 GCA_051954955.1 Motilibacteraceae bacterium | reverse complement strand
TACTCCCGGCATATCGACGGCCGCGAGGGCGGCTCGGCGCCCAACTGCCTGCTCGACTACTTCCCGGACGACTTCATGCTCGTCATCGACGAGTCGCACGTCACCGTGCCGCAGATCGGCGCCATGTACGAGGGCGACATGAGCCGCAAGCGAACCCTGGTCGACCACGGCTTCCGGCTGCCCAGCGCCATGGACAACCGGCCGCTGAAGTGGGAGGAGTTCCTCGAGCGCATCGGGCAGACCGTCTACCTCTCGGCCACCCCGGGCTCCTACGAGCTCGGCCGCGGCAACGGCGTCGTCGAGCAGATCATCCGGCCCACCGGCCTGATCGACCCCGAGGTCGTGGTCAAGCCGACCAAGGGCCAGATCGACGACCTGGTGCACGAGGTACGCCTGCGCACCGAGCGCAACGAGCGGGTGCTGGTCACCACGCTGACCAAGAAGATGTCCGAGGACCTCACCGACTACCTGCTCGAGCTGGGCATCCGGGTCCGCTACCTGCACAGCGAGGTCGACACCCTGCGCCGGGTGGAGCTGCTGCGCGAGCTGCGGATGGGCGAGTACGACGTGCTGGTCGGCATCAACCTGCTGCGCGAGGGCCTGGACCTGCCCGAGGTCTCGCTGGTGGCCATCCTCGACGCGGACAAGGAGGGCTTCCTGCGCTCGTCCACCTCGCTGATCCAGACCATCGGCCGCGCGGCCCGCAACGTGTCCGGCCAGGTGCACATGTACGCCGACCGGATCACGCCCTCGATGGCCAACGCCATCGAGGAGACCAACCGGCGCCGGGCCAAGCAGATGGCCTACAACGCCGAGCGCGGCATCGACCCGCAGCCGCTGCGCAAGAAGATCGCCGACATCACCGACCTGCTGGCCCGCGAGGACGCCGACACCGCCGAGCTGCTCGGCGGCTCGGGCCGCCAGCAGTCCCGCGGCAAGGCCCCGGTGCCGGGCCTGGGCAGCAAGCCCGGCGAGGCCGGCAAGCACGCCAAGGAGCTCTCCGGCATGCCGGCCACCGACCTGGCCGACCTCATCCAGCAGCTCACCGACCAGATGCACAACGCCGCCGCCGAGCTGCAGTTCGAGCTGGCCGCCCGGCTGCGCGACGAGATCGGCGAGCTGAAGAAGGAGCTGCGCGGCATGCGGACGGCCGGCACCGCGTAGGGCGTCTCATTGGGTGAGGGGCACCCTGTGCCAGACCTATGGGGTCAGGGGACCCCTCACCCCGTGCGGATGATCATGACCCCGGCCTGAACGAGGCGGCGGCGACGTCGAACGCCTGCTTCGCCTGTGCCCACTGGCTTTGCGGGGCTAGCGCGAACAGGCTGTAGGCCTGGTCCGGGCTGGTGACGAAGCCGCGATTGAGCACGTGCAGCGGCCCGTTCGAGCCGTCGTAGGTGAACTCCCAGTCCGCGGCCTTCCAGCCGCGGTAGTCCACCGGCTCAATGCGGATGCGCGAGTAGCCGGGGTAGCTGGACCGGCGCGCCTGCTCCTGGTTGCGCCAGTCCGCGGCCGGGTCGGACTTGGGGGTGTCGGTCTGGTCCACCAGCAGCATCTGGCCCGACTGCGGGTCCCGGTAGGTCACCGTCTGGCCGTTGGCGCTGGTGGTCCAGCCGGCCGGCACCGCCACCGCGAAGCCACCCGGCCCGCTGCGCAGGGCGTACCCGGCCGGCACGCCGGAGGACGCCGACGCCGACGCCGACGCCGACGTCGTGGGCGCGGCCGACGCCCTGGGGGACGTGGTCGTCGGGGCCGGCGCGGCGGAGGCCGAGGACGTCGTCGGCGTGGGACGCGACGGGTGGCTCTGCGGAGCGGCCGAGGTGCGCGGGCTCACCGGGCCGGTGGCCCCGCTCGTCCCGCCGCCGCGCCCGTGCAGCGCGACCCCGGCTCCGACGACCAGCAGCACGACCGCGGCGAGGGCGGCGAGCAGCCCGGTCCTCCGCCCGGCGGACCGGCCAGGGCTCGGCTCGGCCGGCACCCGCGCGTCGACCGGCGCTCGGCCGTCGCCCGCGCCGGCGAGGTCGGCAGCCGCCGCAGCCGCCGCAGCCGACGCCGCAGCCGGTGCAGCCGCGACCGGAGCGACGGCAGCCGGAGGGACGCCATCCTCCTGCCGGGCCGCCGGCGGCACCTCCAGTCGCTGGGTCCGGGCGTCGTCGGGCGACGGGCCGCGAGCGGGTTCGGGAGCGGGGCGGGCCGGCGCGACCGGGGCGAGGACGGCGGTGGGCGACTCCGCGCGGGCGGCTGCCTGCAGCAGGGTGCGGGCCTGCTCGGCGGACAGCCGCTGCTCGGGGTCCTTGGCCAGCAGCCCGGTGAGCGCCTCGCCCAGCGGGCCGCCCACCCGGGGCGGTGGCACCGGCTCGGTGACCACCGCGGTCAGCGTGGGCAGCTGCCCGCCACGCTCGAACGGTGCGTGCCCCTCGGCCGCGGCGTAGAGGGTGGCGCCGAGGGAGAACAGGTCGGTGGCCGGGCTGGCCGGGCCGCCGCGGGCCCGCTCGGGCGCGATGAAGGCGGGGGAGCCGATCAGGGTGCCGGTCGTGGTCAGGCCCGGGTCCCCGTCCAGGGTGGCGATGCCGAAGTCGCCGAGCACCGCGTTGCCGTCCTCGTCCACCAGCACGTTGCTGGGCTTGACGTCGCGGTGCAGCACGTCGGCCCGGTGCGCGGCGCTCAGCGCGTCGAGCAGCTGCAGCCCGAGCCGGGCCACCACGCGCGCGTCGAGCTGCCCGCGCTCGCGCAGCACGTCGGCCAGGGTGAGCCCGCTGAGCCGCTCCATGACGATCCACGGCCGGTCGTCCTCGTCGAGCACGTCGAACACGGTGACCGCGTGCGGGGACGCGATCCGCGCGGCGGCGCGGGCCTCCCGCAGCGTGCGCGCCTCGAGCACCTCGCGCTCGTGCGCGCTCAGCGCCGCGGGCGGCACGACCTCCTTCACCGCCACCTCGCGGTGCAGGCGCTCGTCCCGGGCGGCCCACACCGTGCCCATGCCGCCCGCGCCGAGCGGTCCCTCGATCCGGTAGCGGCCGGCCAGCAGCTGGCCGGCGCTGGTCGTGCCAGCCACGCGAGGACCTCCCGCCGGTCGCTTGCTCGGACCGACGCAGCCTTCCCGTGATCGCGCGGGTGACTCCTGCGCGGGCGACCGGCTCAGCCGAGGTCGGTGGTGGTCGCCCCGGTGCGGGTCAGGTGCACCTGCTGGCGCACGCTGCCGGTGCTGACGGTGATCTCGGCCTCGGTGTCGCCGACCCAGCCGGTCGCCGCGACCGCGTCGTCGCTCACCCCGTCGGCGCGCGGCACCACCACGGTGAGCCAGGTGCCGGTGGCGGCCAGCCCCGCCGCGGTGAGCGTGGGCGCGGGGGCCAGCTCGCCGTAGGCCGAGCTGTTCCAGCCGAGGTAGGCCGGGCGGCTCTGGCCGGTGGTGACCGCGAGGTGCGGCGCGGGCCCCACCCAGCGCAGGGACAGGTTGGCCCCGGGGCCCTCGGTCCAGGCCGCCGCCGTGGCGCCGTCGGTCGAGGTGTGTACCACCCGGTCGCGGCCGAGCTGCCAGTTCTGCTCGGCCGTCCTCGGCCGCCCGGCTGCGCTGGTCGTCGACCTGCTGGTGTCCCACACCAGCAGGTAGTCACCGGCGCGGTCGTAGTAGACGGTGCGGGTGAGCAGGTAGCCGTCGTAGCCGGGGTCGGTGAGGGTCACCCAGTCGCCGTCGGCGGTGCTGCCGCGGCTGGTGACCCGGACCCCGTCGGTCCGGCGGTAGAGCGCGGAGGGGATGCCGACGACGTCGTGCGCGCGCCGGCCGACGACGTAGCGGCGGGCCGCGCCGTCGGTGTAGCGGTAGAGCCCGCTGTCGAACAGCAGCTGGGAGCCGTGCGCGGCCAGCGTGACCGACCCGGCGTCGGCGTGGCCGTGCAAGGCGCGCGCGCTGGCCCCGCCGGTGCGCAGCGACCAGAACGTCTCGTCGGAGAAGGCGCGCTGGCCGGTACCCCAGCCGGAGCGGTCGAAGACGTAGCC
The DNA here is from genome assembly GCA_051954955.1 of Motilibacteraceae bacterium. Lineage (GTDB taxonomy): Bacteria > Actinomycetota > Actinomycetes > Motilibacterales > Motilibacteraceae > JBQCHF01. The sequence goes on along the minus strand of JBQCHF010000069.1, from coordinate 9,901 downwards.
GCCGGCGAAGGAGCTGAACAGCCGGCTCGGCACCGGCCCGGACCGGCCCGAGGTGGCCGCGTACTCGGCCTCCGTGCCGCGCAGGTTCGGCGTGGCCGCGGGCACCGCGTCGCCGAGGGCCTCCAGCTTGCCGTCGGGTCGGGTGGCGGCCGCGAGCAGCGACGGGATCCGCGACGCCGCCAGGACGCTGGCCGGCACCCGCGCCCCGCCCGCGCGCAGCCGAACCGCGATGGTGGTGAAGACCTGGTAGTTGTACGCGGCGTACTGGGTGGACCCCTCGCGGTCCGAGCCGTCGGGCAGCAGCAGGATGCGGCTCATCCGGTCGATCCGCGCCAGCCCGATCTTCATGATCTTCGCGTCGCCGAGCACGTAGCCGGCCACCCACAGGCCGGCCGCCTGCTGCAGGCTGGTGTTGTTGATCGCCTGCCAGTGGTCCGCCCGGGCCATCAGCGCGGCCTGCTCGCGCAGGAACGCGAGCACCCGGGGGTCCTGCCCGCCCGGCCCGGCGAGCGCGCAGGAGATCGCCACGATCCGCTGCGCCTCGGGCAGAGCCGAGTAGGGACCGGTGGAGCGCAGCCGCTGCGGACGCACGTCGTGGCGCCAGTCCGCCAGCAGCCCGTAGAACCGGTTGATCATGGCGCTGTCGTGGCGCCGCACGCCCTCGCGCAGCAGCGGCAGCAGCCAGGTGAACCCGTGCACGTTCGCGTTGCCGGACCGGTCCAACGTGGACTGCGCCCGCCAGGTCGGGTCCTTCGCGAGCGCGTAGGTGCCGTACTGGCCGATGGTGGCGCGGCCGCTCATGATCGCGTCGGCGGCCGCCGCGTCGGACGCCTGCGCCGGGTTGGCCACCGCGCACTGGGCCCCGGCCCGCAGGGCGAGGTCGGGCACGCTCGCCGCGGCCGGTCCGGCGCCCAGCGTGGCGGCGACGACGGCGCCGCTGATGAGTGCCGCGGCCAGTGCCGCGATTCCCCCCGTGCGCTTCCTGACAGCATGCTTCGACACGATCTGGAGCCCCCCGTTCACCTTGCGGATCCTAGGGATCCGATCGGCCGAAGGAGGGGCGATCCGCGCGAACCCGGTCCCTGTGTCCGAGGGGCCGGCGGACAACTATGCGGGCGCGCCCTAGGTCGCGTAATACGACTTAAACCTGGACCTCCCTCATTCCTACGTCGCCCACGGCATGCGCCCGCTCCGCTCCCACTTCGCCGATCCGGAACGCACCCGGCCGCCGGCTTCACGGCGTATTACGCTCAGGTGGATGATGACCCGGTGCGGGCGGGGGACGACGACTACGACGGCGTGCCCTACGACGAGCTCGACTTCGAGGCCATCGACTGGAGAGAGTGCGGTGATCACGACCCGGCGCGGAGAAGCATCAGGAAGGGCAGATCAGAACAGGACGTCCTGACCGGCTGGGCCGACGAGGCGGCGCGAGACGAGCGACGGCTGGCCGGGTCGGCGAAGAGCCGGTCGGGCATGACGGTCAAGGTCACGGGCTACAGCCCCTCGGCCGGGTTTCTGATCACCGTCGTAGTGGCGGCGAAGGACAGCCCGCCGACGTGGCGGTGGTGGGGTGCAACAGCGTGGAAGGCCAATCAGACCGACCAGCGGAAGTACGAAGACGAGGGACGATGAGCGACGACATCCGGGCGATGCTCGCCCGAGAGGCAGATGAGGCCGAGGCCGTCGCCGAGGCCGAAGACCGCGGTGAACGCCCGCTGGCGCCCCGGCATCGACGGTCGGGCCCGCAGGAGGCGTCCCAGGTCTACAGCGTGCGCCTCCCACGGGAGGCGATCGAGCAGTTGCGCGCTGTTGCGGAAAGCCTGGGAGAGGCGCCGACGGCGCTCCTTCGACGGTTCGTCATGGAGCGCTTGGCGCAGGAGCAGGCTCCATCCTTCGCCCTGTCGTTCCCGGTTCCGGGGACAGGGGTGTTCGTGGAGGTGGGGAACATCGCCCACAGCCGCGGTGTCGCTCGGACGATGGCGAGCCAACCCGCGGTTCAGTCGCATGTCACCTATCCCGACCTGCAGACCGCATGAGAGCCACAACGATCCTGTGCGACTTCGCGCAGGTCGCCGAGGGCAAGCTCTTCGTCAGCGGGGGCGGCTGGAATCAGAAGGGGCCGGACCCAGCGCCGGCCGGCATCGGGATGCTGCTCTATGTCCCCTGGGATCGGGCGAACCAGCGGATCAGCTTCCTTCTGCAACTGCGCACCGGAGACGGACAGGTGGTGCAGCTGCCAGGACCGGTGGCGATGCAGGAGGTGGCCATCGGGGGTGAGTTCGAAGTGGGACGCCCGGTCGGACTGCTCCGGGGCGAGGAGCTGGTGGTACCGCTGGCGATCGCCCTTCCTCCGCTGCCCCTCACTCCGGGGCGGTACGAGTGGAGGCTGAGCATCGACGGCGTCGTGCTCGACGACGCCCGGCTGCCCTTCACCGTGCGGTCGCAGCCGCTCGGCCAGCCGCCCCAACCGCCCCAGCCGCCCGGCCACGGCCCGTCGACGATCCCGCCGGCTCCCAACCTCTAACTCGGCTCGAGCTGTCCGCCGGCAGCGGCGGCTCGAGGAGAAGACGGCCGGCGTCGGGAGGGTGCCGCGGCCTCTGGTGTCTCGAGGTCGGTCGTCAGTGGTGGTCGTTGCGCGAGATGGGTCGCTTCCCCGTGACCTCCGCCTGTGTCGAGGCTCCTCGTGCCCGCAGGCCGCTCGACCTGACGCCTCGCGCCTCTCGCCCAGGCGCGCTCTGGATCGCGTGCCTGCGTGCCCGGGCGGTTTCGCAGCGCGACGACTGCCGTGCCGGGCAGGATGCCCGAGACGCGGGGACGGGCGAGGGCGGGGGACATGAGCACACCGAGCAGCGGAGCGCGGGCGCGCGTGACGTCGGGCCGGCGCATGTGGGGCGTGGACATGGCGCGGGCCTTCGCGCTGCTGGGCATGGCCGCCACCCACATCTGGCCCGCGGTGACCAGCGACGGCCACGTCCACGTCTCGCACCTGCTGGCCTCCGGCGGCGCCGCCGCGCTCTTCGCGGTGCTCGCCGGGGTGGGCCTGAGCCTTGCCACCGGTGGCGCCCGGCCCCTGCACGGCCGCGAGCTGGACGGGGCCCGGCTGGGCGTCGTCGCCCGCGCCTGCCTGCTCGGCGCGGTCGGCCTGTGCCTGGGCACGGTGAACAGCCCGCCCGCGGTGATCCTGCCGGCGTACGCGGCGCTGTTCGTGCTCGCCGTGCCGGTGCTCGGGCTGCGTGCACGCCCGCTGGCCCTGCTGGCAGTCGCCTTCGCCGTGGTGTCGCCGGTGGCCTCGTTCCTGCTGCGCCGGCGCGTGCCGGACACGACCTTCGCCGACCTCTACCTGCACCGGCTGCTCGAGCCGGCCACGCTGGCCCGCGAGCTGCTGCTGACCGGCTTTACCCGGCGCTGACCTGGCTGACCTACCTGCTGGCCGGGCTCGCCATCGGCCGCCTGGACCTGCGCAGCCGCCGCACCGCCGTCGGCCTGCTGGGTGTCGGGACGGCAGGCGCCGTGGTGGCGCACCTGAGCTCGGCGCTGCTGCTGCGCGCCGCCGGCGGAACGGGTGCGCTGGAGCGGTCGATCCCGGCCGGTTTCCGGTTCTCGGCCTACGACCTGCCCCACTCGCTGCAGGCCGGACTGTTCGGCTTCACCCCTCCCACCGACGCCCGGTGGCTGCTGGTCGTCGCACCGCACAGCGGCACCAGGTTCGACCTGGTCGCCACGATCGGCAGCGCCTGCGCCGTGCTCGGCGCGATGTTGCTGCTGGACGGCGCTGTGCGCGACCGACGGGCGCGGCTCGCCCTGCTGCCGCTGGCGTGCGTCGGCAGCATGACCTTCACCCTCTACTCGCTGCACGTGCTCGCGCTGCACGTGACCGGGCCGTGGGTGCTCACCGGCCTGCTGCCGGAGAACGGACCGTTCAAGGTCTGGCTCGTGCACACCGCGGTCGCCCTCGTGCTCGCGACCATCTGGCGCACCCTGGTCGGCCGGGGGCCGCTGGAGGCCCTGGCCGCCTGGTTGGACCGGTTCGGCCGAGGCCTCGTCCGGCCCGCGACGGCGGCGCACGAGGAGGTCCCACCGACCGTGCCCGGTCAGACCTCACGCCCCGACGACGACGTGGTGCCCACCGGCAGCTGACCCTGGCTACCAGCCGCGCTCGCGCCACTCGCCCAGGTGCGGTCGCTCGGCGCCGAGGGTGGTGTCCTTGCCGTGGCCGGGGTAGACCCAGGTCTGGTCCGGCAGCGCCGCGAACACCCGGGTCTCCAGGTCGTCCATCAGGCTGGTAAAGCGCTCGGCGTCCTGCTGGGTGTTGCCCGGGCCGCCAGGGAACAGCGAGTCGCCGGTCCACAGGTGCGGGTGGCCGTCCGGGTCGTCGTAGACCAGCGCGACCGAGCCGGGGGTGTGCCCGCGTAGGCCGATGACCCGCAGCACGACGTCGCCGACGACCAGCTCGTCGCCGTCGTCGAGCGGGTCGTCGGTGGCCACCGGGATGCCGTCGGCGTCCTCCCGGCCGGCCGCGGTGCGCGCGCCGGTAGCGGCGACGAGCTCGCCCAGCGCCTGCCAGTGGTCGTAGTGCTGGTGGGTGGTGACGACCCGCTCCAGCGGGCGGTCGCCGAGCAGCGCCAGCAGGGTCTGTGTGTCGTTGGCGGCGTCGACCAGGCACAGCGCGCCGGTGCTGCGGCACTCCAGCAGGTAGGCGTTGTTGTCCATCGGGCCCACGGACACCTTGCTGATCCGCAGCGCCCCGAGCTCGCGCACGTCCGCCGCTCCGCCCACGCTGACCTCGCCGGTGTAGCTCACGTGCGGCCTCCTGCTCCTGATCGACAATTCGTGCCGGCGGGCAGCCTGGCACAGCGCCGCTGCCGGCGCAGGGCGGGGGAGCGGCGGGGGGCTAGAGCCAGGCCGGCGCCGGCGGCACGACCTCGCCGTCCGGGCGCAGCCCGTCGCCGTCGGAGCGGCCCAGCAGCCAGGCCAGCAGCGCGCTGTCCGGGCCGACCAGCTCGGGCCCGGCGGTGCCGAGGTCCCAGCTGCGTCCCGACGTGGTGCCGGTCAGCCGGGCCACCGGCATCTCCCGCTCGTCGCGGAACATCGGCACGACCTGCTCGAAGGTCCGCTCCACGAAGGCCTCCGACCAGTGCGCGGGGGTGTAGCCGGCGGTCAGGTCGACGTGGTGGATCTCCAGCTCGCGGACCCGCCCGAAGGCGAGCTGCCCGCCGAGCAGCTGCCGGCCGCTGCCCAGCCGCAGCGGGCGGGCGCGGACGTCCGCGGTGTCCGGCAGCGCGGCGAACGCCTCGCCCAGCGCGGCCGCGCTCTGCTCGAGCTGGTCGGCCAGCTCGTCCGCGGACAGCTGGGCCAGCTGCTCGATCTCGTCGTCCCGGGCCTCCCGGGAGGGGTACATCTCCGTCTCCTCGCCGGTGGCCGCCCAGTGCGCGAGGCGGACCATGCCGTGCGCGTTGCCGACGAGGTGCCCGAGCACGTGGGCGCGGCTCCAGCCGGGCAGCAGCGACGGCCCGCGCAGCGCCTGCTCGTCCAGCTCGCGCACGGTGGTGAGCAGGTGCTCGGTGCTGGTCGAGAGCTCGTCGAGCCCGGGGAGGGCGGAGGTGTGATCCACGGAGCCGAGCCTAGGAGACGCCACCGGTCCCCGCCCTGGAGGGAACGGGGACCGGTGCGCGTTTCGTAAGCAGGGTCAGGGAGCGGCGTGCCGCGGGGCGGCGTCGCCACCCTCGCCCTGCTGGCGCTTCTTGGCCGCAGCGTACGCGGCCGCGCCCCCGGCGGTGAGGGCCACGGCGGCCGCGGTCATCGCCGCGGCGTCGGTGCCGGTGCGCGGAAGCCCGCCGCGCTCGAACTTCTCGCCCAGGACGCCGGTCGGCGGCTTGGTAGCGGGCTGCTGGCTGCCGCCCTGGTTCCCGCCGCCCTGCTGGCCGCCGCCCTGCTGACCGCCACCCTGGTTGCCGTTGTCGACGTCGCCGCCGTTGTTGCCGCCGCCGGTGGTCGGACGAGGAGAGCCGTCGGCCGCGAGCGCTGCCGGGCCGAGGGTCTGCACGACGGGGACGGCCCAGGCGGTGGCGACGGTGAAGGTCGCAGCCCGGCGCAGCAGGTCACGGCGAGCCAAGCCCTCCGGCTGCTGGTCCTGCGTCTGTACGGCCATCCCTGGTCCCTCCCGACGGACTGTAGGAGCACTCTGCCAGAACGTGCAGACGTTGCACAGCGTGATCCCACAGACGCACCCGAACGGGCGACGTGGCCTCGCTAGAGCGTGACGACTCGTGACTCTCCGCGCACGCCGATCGCGTTCCGCGCGTCGAAGACGAGCGAGGCCTTGCTCACCACCTGGTCGAACTCGTAGCTCGAGTGCGGGGTGAGTACCACGACGATGTCGGCGCCGGACAGGGCCTCGTCGGTGAGCTCGCTGCCGTCCAGGACCACCCCGTGCTCGTCGATCCGGTCCACGAACGGGTCGTGGAAGGCCACCTGGGCGCCCTTGCGGACCAGCTTGGCGATCACCTCGATGGCCGCGGACTCGCGCAGGTCGCCCACGTCCGGCTTGTAGGTGACCCCGAGCGCGAGCACCTTGGCCCCGCGCAGCGCGATCCCGTTGTCGTTGAGCACGCTGACCACCCGCGCGGTGACGTGCTCGGGCATCGAGGCGTTGATGTCCTGGGCGGTCTCCACCAGCCGGAACGGGCGGCCGGTGTCCCGGCGGGACTGCCAGGCCAGGTAGGTCGGGTCCAGCGGGATGCAGTGCCCGCCGACGCCGGGGCCGGGGTAGAAGGGCATGAAGCCGAACGGCTTGGTGGCCGCCGCGCGGATGACCTCCCACACGTCGATGTCCTGCTCGGCGCAGATGGTGGCCAGCTCGTTGACCAGCGCGATGTTGACCATCCGGAAGGTGTTCTCGAGCAGCTTGGCCATCTCCGCCGCGCGGGTGCTGGAGAGCAGCTCCACCTCGTCGACGACCTGCCCGTAGAACATGCCGGCCAGCTCGGTGGAATCGGCGTCCATGCCGCCGACGACGCGCGGGGTGTTGCGCAGGCCGTACTTCACGTTGCCCGGGTCGATCCGCTCGGGGGAGTAGGCCAGCGCGAAGTCCTGCCCGGCCACCAGACCGTGCGCCTCCAGCAGCGGACGCAGCAGGTTCTCGGTGGTGCCCGGGTAGGTCGTGGACTCCAGGATGACCAGGGTGTCGGCGGTGAGCCGCTCGGCCACCGCGCGCCCGGCGGACTCGACGAAGGACAGGTCCGGGCGGTGCTCGATGACCGGCGTCGGCACGCAGATCAGCACGACGTCGCAGTCGGCCAGGCCGCTGGTGTCGGTGCTGAACAGCAGCCGCCCGGTGTCGTAGGCGAGGGAGAACTGCTCCTCGTCCACGCCCGGGACGATGCACCGGCCTTCGGCGAGCCCGGCGATCCGCTCGGTGTCGACGTCGACCGCGTGCACCGTCATCCCGGCGATCGCGGCGCCGGCCGCGACCGACAGGCCGACGTAGCCCTGGCCGACCACACCGACGGTCGCTGTGCAGGAGCCGATGCGCTCCCTGAGCGTCTGGACGTCCACTGCTTGATCCCCCCACTGGGTGCTCTGACGGACACGGACAGTGTGCCGTATCCGTAGTCGCCCAAAAGGCACTTCTCCATCAGACGTTCACACGGCGTCACCCGGTTGGTGGGTCCAAAGACCTATCCGGTGCTCCGACCACTCCTGTCGAGAACACCACCAGACCTCGTCCGTGAGGAGTCGTCTCCCCGTCGCGGCCAGCGACACGGCTTGAGGTGAGGCGCACGAAAGGCGGCCTCACCCGATCGGCTCTCGACAGCGGTCGAGTGCTGTGTCGAAACCCCCAGCAGTCCCCTTCCAAGGAGTCTCGATGTCCCGCAGACGACCTCCGTCCACTGAGGCGGCCCGGCTGTCCCGGATCCCGGTGAGCTGGCTCGTAGGTCTGTGTGTGATGGCCGTTACCGCCGCCACGTTCGGACTGGTGGCCTCCGCCGGCGCCCAGGAGCGCGGTGCTGGTCGCCACGCTGGGCACGCCCGGTACGCACTCGGCAAGAGCATCGTCTCCCACACGAGCCGTCCGAGTCTGACTAGGCGTCCTCTCAAGGTGGTGGACCGCGCTGCCTCCGGGCTCGTGTATCAGGGGCTGGTGCAGAACAGCGAGTGCAAGGGCAGTGTGGGCATTCAGGGCGACACGTCGGCGACGCCGTGCTCGCACGGGCCAGACCCCGCCCCCGCGGGTGTGGACGTCACCAAGGTGCCCAACGTCGACCAGCTCGAGCAGCGGGCGCAGGATGTCGCGAACGCCGAGGCAGCGGGAACGCTCTCCGGCACAGCCACCTCGGGATCCTCCGGCCAGGTGCCCTGCTACGGCACCGGTTCAGATGGGAAGCGGGTCGAGGCCATCTATGCCGTCGCGTCCGACCGGACCGACCGGTTCGGCACCGTGGCCCCGCTCATCGCCGGATACGCGGCCAACGCCGACAAGGCCTTCGCCGACTCCGCGAAGGCGACCGGCGGCGTCCGGCACCTGCGCTGGCTCACGACCCCGGACTGCAAGCTGGTCGTCGACCACGTCGTCCTCTCGACCACCGGCGACGACTCGTTCGGCAACACCAAGAGCGAGCTGCGGGCTCTCGGCTTCACCCGCAGCGACCGCAAGTACCTGGTGTGGACCGACGCCGGCGTCTACTGCGGCATCTCCAACGTCGTGGGCGACGACACCCCGGGCCTGACCAACAAGAACAACGTGGGCCCGACCTTCGGTCGCGTCGACGCGGGCTGCTGGGGCCAGGGCGCCTCCGTGGAGGCGCACGAGATCTCGCACATGCTGGGCTCGGTCCAGCTGTCGGCGCCGCACTCCAACGGCGCCTGGCACTGTACCGACGAGTACGACCGCATGTGCTACAACGACGGCTCCGGCGCGACCCTGACCTACCCGTGCGCGTCGTCGAACGAGTACACCTTCGACTGCGGCAAGGACGACTACTTCAACACCAGCCCGCCGGCCAACAGCTACCTGGCCACGCACTGGAACACGGCCAACAGCGAGTTCCTCGCGACCGTGGACGGCAGCTACTCGACGTCCTCGCCTACGCCGACGGCCAGCCCGACAGCGACGTCGAGCCCGAGCCCGACCTCGTCCCCGACGGCCACCAGCTCGCCCAGCCCCACGCCCACCAGTTCGACGACCACGTCGACGCTCACCGGGAGCACGCAGCTGGCGTCCTGGACCGGCTACCTGTCGGCCGGCCGGTCCCGCAAGCTCGGGTTCACGGTTCCCACCGCGGGCCAGGTGACCGTCCAGCTCACTGACAGCACCGCCACCACCGCTCGCAGCTTCAAGCTGGCGAATGGGTCGACCGCCGTAGGGTCGGCCAGCGGGCTGCCGACGGCCACCTGGAGCGGCGACCTCGCGGCCGGGAAGTACACCATCTCCATCCGCGGCGAGATGAGCTACGCGATCGTCGTGACGCTCGCGGCGGACCCGACGACGGGATCGAGCACCTCCAGCCCGACGCCCACGGCCACCACCCAGCAGCTGGCGAGCTGGAGCGGCTACCTCGACCCCAGCCGGTCGCGCAAGCTCGGCTTCTCGGTGCCGGCCGCGGGCCAGGTGACGGTGAAGCTCACGGACGACACCGCCACGACCACGAGGTCCTTCAAGGTGAGCAATAGCTCCGGCGTTCAGGTGGGCAGCGGCAGCGGACTGCCCACCGCGTCGTGGACCGGCGTGCTAAGCCCGGGGAGCTATTCGATCTCGATCCGCGGTGAGATGACCTATTCGATCAGGGTGAGCCTGACGGCATGAACCGCAACAGGTGAGGGGGGCGGGCGGCCCCAGGCGCCCCGCCCCCCCCCCCCGGGAAAAAACGGCGACGCCCGCGGCGGCGGGCCCCGGCCCGGC
>JBQCHF010000068.1:0-12801 GCA_051954955.1 Motilibacteraceae bacterium | reverse complement strand
GCGGCGAGGTGCTGGCCCGCTGGCAGGACGTGGTGGGCACCAGCGACCTGCTGCGCGCCCTGCAGGTGCGGGTGGGGCGGGCGCGCGACGCCGTCGGCGCGGCGGTGCGCGGCCGGCAGCGACCCACCGACGAGCTGGCGGTGGCGCTGGAGAGCGGCGTGGAGGCGCTGGTGCTGGCCGAGGCCGACCGGGCCGCCGAGCGCACGGCCGCGGCCTGGCGGGCCGCGCCGGCGGGCCGGGCGCTGCTGGCGCAGGTGCCAGCCGCCGACCGGGTGAGCCAGGAGCTGCGCGAGCGGGTCGGGCGCACGGTCCGCGACTGGCAGGGCGCGGTGCTGGAGCTGGTGCGCCGGGAGGGCGGCGGGCGCAAGCGGTCCGCGCAGTTCCTGGCCTACGGCGTCAACGGGGTGGGGCTGGCGGTCATGGTCGCCGTGTTCACCAGCACCGGCGGGATCACCGGCGGCGAGGTCGTGGTCGCCGGCGGGGCGTCGGCGCTGTCGCAGAAGGTGCTCGAGGCGCTGCTGGGCGACCAGGCGGTGCGCACCCTCGCGGCGCGGGCCCGCGAGGACCTGCGCGAGCGGGTGGACGCGCTGCTGGCGCAGGAGCGCGAGCGCTTCACCGCCCCGCTGGACGCGCAGCTGGGGGAGGGCACGTCCTCGCGCGACCTGCTGCAGGCTGCGCGCGGGGTGGCGGCGGTGGCCGAGGGGGCCCGGTGAGCGCCCGGCGGGCGGCGCCCGAGCCGGAGGCGGCCGCCTGGGACCCGGCCCGGCTGCCGGCCCGGCTGTCCGCGCTGCGGGAGGCGCTGGACGTCGGCCGGGACCGGCTGGACCCCGACGCGGTGTCGGAGGCCGAGCGGGTGGTCGAGCGGGCCGGCGAGCGGATGCGGCTGTCCGCCGAGCACACCGTGGTCGCGCTGGCCGGCGCCACCGGCAGCGGGAAGTCGACGCTGTTCAACGCGCTGGCCGGCCTGGAGCTGGCCGAGACCGGCGTGCGCCGGCCCACCACCAGCGAGGCGCTGGCCTGCGTGTGGGGACCGGAGGGCGCCGGAGAGCTGCTGGCGTGGCTGGACATCCCGCGCCGCCACCGGGTGGTGCGCGAGTCGGTGCTGGACGCGGACCGCGAGCGCGACCTGCGCGGGCTGGTGCTGCTCGACCTGCCCGACCACGACTCCACCACGCTCTCGCACCGGCTCGAGGTGGACCGGCTGGTGGAGCTGGTCGACCTGCTGGTCTGGGTGGTCGACCCGCAGAAGTACGCCGACGCCGCCCTGCACGAGCGCTACCTGCGCCCGCTCGCCGGCCACGCCGACGTGACCCTGGTCGTCCTCAACCAGGTCGACCGGCTCGACCCGGCGGCGCGGGAGGCCTGCCAGGCCGACCTGCGCCGGCTGCTGCGCGAGGACGGCATCGACCGGCCGCGGGTGGTGGCGGCGTCGGCGCGCACGGGGGAGGGCGTCGAGCGGCTGCGCCGCGCGCTGGCCGGGGCGGTGGCCGACCGCGGCGCCCGGGTGGCGCGCGCGCTGGCCGACGTCGACGTCGTGGCCGACGCGCTGCTGCCGGGGGTGGCCGGGGAGCCGGGGCGGACCGGCGAGGAGGAGCGGGCCGCGCTGGACGAGGCGCTGGCCGCTGCGGCCGGCGTGCCCGGCATCGTCGACGCCGTGGAGCGTTCGGTCCGCCACCGCGCCGTGCTGGCCACCGGCTGGCCCTTCACCCGGTGGGTCCGCGGGCTGCGCCGCGACCCGTTGCGCAGCCTGGGGTTGGGCCGGCGCGAGGTGCGGGGGCGCTCGTCGGTGCCCGAGCCGACCGCCACGGTCCGCGCGCAGGTCGACCTGGCGGTGCGGCGGGCTGCCGACGCCATGGCCGGCAGGCTCACCGACCCGTGGGCGGAGGGGGTGCGGGCCGCAGCCCGGGGCGGCTCGGGCGACCTGGCCGACGCCCTGGACCGCGCGGTGTCGGCCACCGAGCTGGGCGCGGACCGCGGTTCGTGGTGGTGGGGCCCGGCCCGGGGGCTGCAGTGGCTGTTGGCGGCCGCCGTCGTCGTCGGGCTGGGGTGGCTGGCGGCGCTGGCCGTGGTCGGCTACCTCCAGCTGCCCGACGTCCCCACGCCGCACGTCGGGCAGGTGCCGCTGCCGACCCTGCTGGTGCTGGGCGGCGCCCTGCTGGGGCTGCTGCTGGCGGGGGTGGGGCGCCTGGCCGCGCGGGCCACCGCGCGGACGCGTGCGGTGCTGGCGCGGCGGCGGCTGCGCAAGGCCGTCGACGGGGTGGCCGAGCGGGCGGTCCTCGCCCCCGCGCAGGCCGAGGTCGAGCGGTGGCGGCGCACCCGCGAGCTGCTGCAGGAGGCGGCGCGGCGGTGAGCTCGAGCCAGCCCGCTGCCGCCGACGGCTGGCCGGCGCGGCGGCGGGCCGTCGTCCGCTCCGCGCTGGCGGTCGGAGCCGCCACCGGCGCGTACGGGGTGTCCTTCGGCGCGGTCTCCACCGCCGCCGGGCTGTCCGTCCCGCAGACCTGCGCGCTGTCGGTGCTGATGTTCACCGGCGGTAGCCAGTTCGCCCTGGTGGGGGTGCTGGGCGCCGGCGGGGCTGCGGGGCCGGCGGCGGCCGCGGCGGTGATGCTCGGGGCGCGCAACACCTTCTACGGCCTGCGGCTGGCCGAGCTGCTGCGGGTGCGCGGGGCGTCGCGGGTGCTGGCGGCGCAGCTGGTCATCGACGAGTCGACGGCGGTGGCGGTGGCGCAGCGCGACGAGGACGCCGCGCGGCTCGGGTTCTGGTCCACCGGCCTGGCGATCTACGTGCTGTGGAACCTCACCACCCTGCTCGGGGCGCTGGGCGCGACCGCGCTGGCCGACCCGCAGGTGCTGGGGCTGGACGTTGCGGCGCCGGCCGCGTTCCTCGCGCTGCTCGCGCCCCGGCTGCGCGGCGGTGGCCCGGGGCGGCTGGCGCTCGGCGCGGGGGCGCTCGCGCTGGTGCTCACCCCGCTGGTCGCGCCGGGGGTGCCGGTGCTGGCCGCCGCGGGGCTGGCCGTCGTCGTCGCGCTGCTGACCTCCCGCTCATCGGCGGTGATGCGGTGACGGCCATGGTCTGGGTGGCGGTGCTGGCCGGGTCCGCGGCCTGCTACCTGCTCAAGCTGCTCGGGCTCTCGGTGCCCGAGCGGGTGCTCGCCGACCCGCGGGTGCGCCGCGCCGCCGTCCTGCTGCCGGTGGCCCTGCTGGCCGCATTGGTCGCCGTGCAGACCTTCGGCGCCGGGCGTTCGCTCGTCCTGGACGCGCGGGCCGGCGGCGTCGCCGTCGCCGGGGTCGCGCTGCTGCTGCGCGCGCCGTTCCTCCTCGTCGTCGCGCTGGCGGCGGTCACCGCGGCGGTGCTGCGGCTGGTGGGGTGACGGGGCGGTTGGTTGCTCCCGGCCATTGACCGTTTTGCGCCCACAGGCTCGCCTGTCCAGCCGGCGTGTCGTGGCTTGTCGGGGCCGACACGCCGGGGGTGGCGAGGGGGGTGTGTGCGCAATTCGGGTCAGGGGCGGTGGCGTCGGCGGGTGCGGACGGCCTCGGCTTGGTCGACGGCGCTGGTGACGGGGGAGCGGGTGGCCGGTCCAGTCCGGCGACCGGCCGCCGGTCCCCGCGGCCGCCTGCGGCGCGTGGGTGTCACACCCATACGCATCTATGCCTATGGGTGGCCCACCCATGCGCGCCGATCCGCATGGGTAAGCCACCCAAGCGCTTCGCCGGGGCCGCAGCCGGCCGCCGGGGCCGCCCCGCGCCCGGCTCCTCCCGTCATCAGCGCCTTTCCCCCTCGATCGAGCCGCAGCCGGTGCAGGACCGGACACCATGATCGACGGGGTTGGGTGAAGGGCACCTTCACCCCATAGGTTCGTATGAAGGTGCCCTTCACCCAATCCCCCCAGCTGCCTCGCTGCCGGCTTTGCCCTCCCTTGGCCCGCGGCGCGCGCGCCCGCTGTCATGATCGGGCCACAGGGGGTGGGGGATGAGCAGCGAGCAGAGCGGCGGCCGGCGGGTCCCGGGGTGGGTACGGGAGTGGGCGTTCGCCCTGGCGTTCGGGACGATCTGGTACGTGCTGAGCCATGCGGTCGGCCTCACCGCGGGGGAGTCGTTCCTCGGCGCGTTCGTCCTCGGCGGCGCCGTCGGTCTGGTCATGGCGATCGCCAGGTCCCGCCGCCGCTGCGACCGCGGGTAAGGACCTCGCGCCGCCGCCCACTACCCTCATGGGCATGGCGGAGTTCATCTACACCATGCGCAAGGCCCGCAAGGCCCATGGCGACAAGGTCATCCTCGACGACGTCACGCTGGCGTTCTACCCCGGCGCGAAGATCGGCGTGGTCGGCCCCAACGGCGCCGGAAAGTCCAGCGTGCTGCGCATCATGGCCGGGAAGGACCAGCCGTCAAACGGGGACGCGTTCCTGAGCCCGGGCTACTCCGTCGGCATCCTCGAGCAGGAGCCCGAGCTCGACCCGACCAAGGACGTGCTCGGCAACGTCCAGGAGGGCGTGGCCGCGATCAAGGCCAAGCTCGACCGCTTCAACGAGATCGCCGAGCTGATGGCGACCGACTACAGCGACGAGCTCATGAACGAGATGGGCGAGCTGCAGGAGGCGCTGGACCACGCCAACGCGTGGGACCTGGACTCCCAGCTCGAGCAGGCCATGGACGCCCTGGGCTGCCCGCCGCCGGACGCCGACGTCACCGTGCTCTCCGGTGGTGAGCGCCGACGCGTCGCGCTGTGCAAGCTGCTGCTGTCCCAGCCGGATCTGCTGCTGCTCGACGAGCCCACCAACCACCTCGACGCCGAGAGCGTGCAGTGGTTGGAGCAGCACCTGGAGAAGTACGCCGGCACCGTCGTCGCCGTCACCCACGACCGCTACTTCCTGGACAACGTGGCGCAGTGGATCCTCGAGCTCGACCGCGGCCGCGCCTACCCCTACGAGGGCAACTACTCCACGTACCTGGAGACCAAGGCCGCCCGCATGAAGGTCGAGGGGCAGAAGGACGCCAAGCGGCAGAAGCGGCTCAAGGACGAGCTCGAGTGGGTCCGCTCCAACGCCAAGGGCCGCCAGGCCAAGAGCAAGGCCCGCCTGGCGCGCTACGAGGAGATGGCCGCCGAGGCGGACAAGTACCGCAAGCTCGACTTCGAGGAGATCCAGATCCCGCCGGGCCCGCGGCTGGGCAGCGTGGTCATCGAGGTCGAGAGCCTGCGCAAGGGCTTCGGCGACCGGCTCCTCATCGACGACCTCAGCTTCTCGTTGCCGCGCAACGGCATCGTCGGCGTCATCGGTCCCAACGGCGCCGGCAAGACCACGCTCTTCAAGATGCTCATCGGCGAGGAGACCCCGGACACCGGCAGCGTGAAGGTCGGCGAGACGGTCAAGATCTCCTACGTCGACCAGAGCCGGGCCGGCATCGACCCGAAGAAGACGCTGTGGGAGGTCGTCTCCGACGGCCTGGACTACATCAAGGTCGGCAACGTCGAGATGCCCTCGCGCGCCTACGTCAGCGCGTTCGGCTTCAAGGGCCCGGACCAGCAGAAGCCGGCCGGGGTGCTCTCCGGCGGCGAGCGCAACCGGCTCAACCTCGCGCTCACCCTCAAGCTCGGCGGCAACCTGCTGCTGCTGGACGAGCCGACCAACGACCTCGACGTCGAGACCCTGTCCAGCCTGGAGAACGCGCTGCTGGAGTTCCCCGGCTGCGCCGTGGTCGTCTCCCACGACCGCTGGTTCCTGGACCGGGTGGCCACGCACATCCTGGCCTACGAGGGGGACTCGAACTGGTTCTGGTTCGAGGGCAACTTCGAGTCCTACGAGAAGAACAAGGTCGAGCGGCTCGGTCCCGACGCCGCCCGCCCGCACCGGGCCACCTACCGCAAGCTCACCCGCGACTGATCGATGCCGTCCACCCCGGCCCCCTGCCGCGGCGGGGGGACGGTCCCGCAGCCCCCGCCGCGCAGCGTCGCGCAGCACCTCGCCACCACCCCCCGAGGAGACGCCATGCCCCGCGCCCTGCTGCTCGAGAACATCCACCCGCTGGCCGCGCAGCGGCTGCGCGAGGCGGGGTTCGAGGTCGAGACCCGCAAGGGAGCGATGACCGAGGCCGAGCTGGCCGACGCCCTGGCCGGCGTCTCGCTGCTGGGCATCCGGTCGCAGACCCAGCTCACCGCCAAGGCGCTGGAGGCGGCCGACGACCTGCTCGCCGTCGGCGCGTTCTGCATCGGCACCAACCAGATCGACCTGGCCGAGGCCTCCTCCCGCGGCGTGGCGGTGTTCAACGCGCCGTTCTCCAATACCCGGTCGGTCGTCGAGCTCGCCCTGGCCGAGGTCATCGCCCTCACCCGGCGCCTGCCGATGAAGGACAAGGCGCTGCACGCGGGCACCTGGGCCAAGTCGGCCGAGGGCGCGCACGAGGTGCGCGGCCGCACGCTGGGCATCGTCGGCTACGGCAACATCGGCTCGCAGCTGTCGGTGCTGGCCGAGTCCCTCGGCATGCGGGTGCTCTTCTACGACGTGCGCGACCGGCTGGCCCTGGGCAACGCCCGTCGGGTGTCGACCCTCTCGGAGCTGCTCGGGCAGAGCGACGTCGTCACGCTGCACGTCGACGGCCGCTCGGGCAACCGCGACCTGTTCGGCGCCGCCGAGTTCGCCGCGATGAAGCCGGGCGCCATCTTCCTCAACCTCTCGCGCGGGTTCGTGGTGGACCACGACTCGCTGCGCGAGCACCTCGAGTCCGGCCACCTCGCCGGCGCCGCGATCGACGTCTTCCCCGCCGAGCCCAAGAGCAACGGCGCCGCGTTCGAGTCGGTGCTGCGCGGCCTGGACAACGTCATCCTCACCCCGCACATCGGCGGCTCCACCGAGGAGGCGCAGGAGGACATCGGCCGGTTCGTGTCCGGCAAGCTCGCCGACTACGTCGCGCAGGGCACCAGCTCGCTGTCGGTCAACTTCCCCACGCTGGACCTGCCGGAGTTCCCGTACGGCGCCGCGGCGCCAGTCACGGGCGGTGCGCCCGGCCCGCGCGAGCACCGCGTCGCGCACCTGCACGAGAACGCGCCCGGTGTGCTGGCCGCGCTCACCAGCGTGCTGGCCACCGCAGGCGTGAACATCGACGGGCAGTACCTCGCCACCCGCGGCCAGCTCGGCTACGTCGTCACCGACGTCAACGCGGTCGTGACCGAGGAACTGTGCGCCGCGCTGCGCTCGCTGCCCGGCACGGTGAAGGTGCGCGTCCTGTCGTAGGGCGGGGCAGAGGCCGGCTCCCGTCGGCGCGCGTACCTGCGGGTAACGGCGGGAGTTTGGCAGGCTGGGCCTCATGAACGACGCGCCCACCCCTGGCGGACGAGCGGCTCGCTTCACGTTCCGCTGCCCCATGCGCTGGTCCGACATGGACGCCTACGGGCACGTCAACAACACCCGCTTCCTCACCTACCTGGAGGAGGCGCGCATCGAGATGTTCCAGGAGCTGGCCGAGCGTGCCCGCGGCGAGGACGGCCTGCTGTCCACCGGGGTGCTGGTGGCCCGGCACGAGATCCGCTACCTGCGCCCGCTGGTGCACCGCACCGATCCGGTGCCGATCGACGTGTGGGTGACCAAGATCGGCGGAGCGTCCTTCGACGTCGGCTACGAGGTCCACGACGACGACGGCGCCGTCGTCTACGCCCGCGCGGCCTCCACGATGGTGCCCTACGACTTCGTCAACGAGCGGCCCCGCCGGCTGCGGCCGCACGAGCGGGAGTTCCTCCAGCGCCACCTGGACCCCACCGACCCGATGGCCCGCAAGGCGCGCTGAGGGCCGTCAGCCAGAACCCGTTGTCGATCGGCGCCCGGCATGCCCGACCATGATCGGCATGACTCCGCTGCTCCTGCTGGCGTTCGTCGGCGCGGTCTTCCTGCTCGCGCTGGTGCCCGGCCCGGCCTTCGCCATCGTGGTGCGGCGCTCGGCCCTGCACGGCACCCGCGCCACGCTCCCGGTGGTGGCGGGCATCGAGGTCGGCCTCTATGCCTGGGCCGCCGCGTCGGCGGTGGGGGTGGCCGCGCTGGTGACCGCCAGCGAGCTGGCGCACGAGGTGCTGCGCTGGGGCGGCGCGCTCGTGCTGCTCGTGCTCGGCGTGCAGGCCTGGCGGGCCGCGCGCACGGGCGGGGACGGGCTGCCGGTGGCGGCCGACCCGCCCTCGGGACGGCGGGCGGCCCTGGCAGGCATGCTCACCAACCTGGCCAACCCGAAGGCCGCGGTGTTCGCGTTCGCCTTCTACCCGCAGTTCGTGCCGGCCGGCGCGCACGCGCTGCGCACCACCCTGCTGCTGGGGCTCGTGCACATCGCCGTGGACGGCGCCTGGTTCCTCGGTGTCGCGGCCCTGGTCGGGCGGGCCCGCTCGCTGTTCCTGCGTCCGGCTGTCCGGGCCCGCCTGGAGCGGGTGACCGCGGTGCTCCTGCTCGCGCTGGGCGCGCGCCTCGCGCTCACGCCCTGACCGGTCAGGTCACTCGCCGGCGCCGGACAGGGGACCGGGCGGCGACCAGCCGCTGGCCCGCATCTCGGCGTCGATCTCGCGCTGGTCCGCGGCCCGCTCCCGCTCGTCGGCGGCGACGTCCCGCGCGTTTGCGACGTCGTCCCGCCGGTCGGCGGCGTGCTCCCGCGACTGCGCACGGTGATCCCGCGCGTCCGCTGCCGCGACGGACCGGCGGTCCCGGGCCGCGGCGCGTGCCTCGCGCTGCTCGTGCGCGACCTCCCGCAGGCCGGCGGCCCGCTCCCGCTCCTCGGTGAGCTGGTCGCGAGCAGCCGCCAGCCCCCGCTGGATCTCCTGGGAGATCTCCCGCTGGTCCGCCACTCGGTCCCGCTCGTCCGCCACTCGGTCCCGCTCGTCCGCAGCCCGGGCCCGTTCCTCGGCGAGCCGGTCCCTCCCCGCGTGCGAACCGGTGGCCGTCATGGCCCCACTGTGCAGCGGGCGAGGGGCCCGGGGCCAGTGCTGGGGCAGGTCGTGTCGATGACGGTCAGGCCAGGCGGTACCAGGCCGCGGTGTCGGTGGGCAGGAGGTGGTCGTCGGCCAGAGGCTCGCTGGTGACCAGCGCCTCCCCGACCGGCGAACCCGCCTCCGACAGCGCGTCGGAGACACGGAACGGCTGCGTGCCGAGGTTCACCGCGCAGAGCACCCCTGCTGCACCCTCGACCGGTGCGCCCTCGACCTCGCGGGCGAACAGCAGCACGCCGTCGGGGGCGGGCAGCCAGCGCAGCGGGCCGTCGCCGAGGGAGGCCTCCGAGCGTCGCAGGTGCAGCGCGGCGCGATAGAGCTCGAGCGTGGAGCCCTCGACGCCGTCCTGTGCCTGCGCCGACAGCTCCGACCAGCTCGCCGGCTGGGGCAGCCATGAGTCGCCCGGGCCGAAGCCGTAGGAGGTGCCGTCGGCGGTCCACGGGATCGGGACCCGGCAGCCGTCGCGGCCGCGCTCGGTGTGCCCGGACCGCTCCCACACCGGGTCCTGCAGGACATGCTCCGGCAGGTCCTCGACCTCGGGCAGGCCCAGCTCCTCGCCCTGGTAGACGTAGGCGCCGCCGGGCAGGGACAGCATGAGCAGCGCGGCCGCGCGGGCCCGGCGCAGCCCGGCCTCGCCGCCGCCGAAGCGGGTGACGTGCCGGGTGACGTCGTGGTTGGACAGCACCCAGGTGGGCGCCGCGCCCACACCGGCGAGCATGGCCAGGCTGCTGTCGATCACCTTGCGCAGCTCGACCGCGTCCCACTCGGCCTTGACGAAGTCGAAGTTGAACGCCTGGTGCAGCTCGTCCGGGCGGACGTAGCGGGCCAGGCGCTCGGGCGACTCCACCCACGCCTCGGCCACGGCCATCCGCTCGCCGGGGTACTCGTCGAGGACCTGCCGCCAGCCGCGGTAGACCTCGTGCACGCCGTCGAGGTCCCAGAACGGGTGACCCTCGCGGGCGTCGGACTCGAGCAGGCCGACCGCCCGCTCGCCGAGGTCGGGCAGGTCGGGGTGCTTGACCAGGCCGTGGGCGACGTCGATGCGGAAGCCGTCGACGCCGCGGTCGAGCCAGAACCGCAGGATCGAGTGGAACTCCTCGCGCACCTCGGGCAGGTCCCAGTTGAGGTCGGGCTGGCGCACGTCGAACAGGTGCAGGTACCAGTCGCCGTCGGGCAGGCGGGTCCAGGCCGGGCCGCCGAAGACGGACTTCCAGTCGTTCGGCGGCTCGTTGCCGTCTTCGCCCTTGCCCGGGCGGAAGACGTAGCGCTCGCGCTCGGGGGAGCCGGGGCCGGCGGCCAGCGCCGCCTGGAACCAGGCGTGCTCGTCGGAGGTGTGGTTGGGCACCAGGTCGACGATGACCCGAAGGCCCAGCGCGTGCGCCTCGCGGACGAGGACGTCGGCCTGCTCGAGCGTGCCGAACACCGGCTCGATGTCGCGGTAGTCGGCGACGTCGTAGCCGCCGTCGGCCATCGGGGAGGGGTAGAAGGGGTTGATCCAGACCGCGTCGACGCCGAGCTCGGCCAGGTAGGGGAGCCGCGAGCGCAGCCCTTCCAGGTCGCCGATCCCGTCGCCGTCGGCGTCGGCGAAGCTGCGGATATAGACCTGGTAGATCACCGCGTCGCGCCACCAGGGCGTCCCGCCGGGGGCGGGGGTGGTCGCGGGGGGCGTGGCGACAGCCGTGGAAGGAGTTGCGGTCACGGTCCGATCTTTGCAGTCACTCGGGGGTGACCGTCAATCCCGCGCCGCCCGCCGTGCCGGCGCCGCCGGCCGCACCCTCCTCGGGGGCGTTGACCATGAAGATCGCGGCACGGAGCAGGTAGTCCCAGAGCTCGGTCTCGTGCTGCGGCTGCAGGTGGAGGCTGTCCAGCGCCTCGCGCATGTGGCGCAGCCAGGCGTCGCGCTCGCGCTCGCCGATGACGTAGGGCGCGTGCCGCATCCGCAGCCGCGGGTGCCCGCGCTCGTCGGAGTAGGTGCGCGGGCCGCCCCAGTACTGCTCCAGGAACGTGAGCAGCCGGTGGTGGGCGCCGGCCAGGTCCTGCTCGGGGTAGAGCGGGCGCAGCACCGGGTCCTGCGCCACCCCGGCGTAGAAGCGGGTGACCAGCCGGTCGAAGGTCTCGTGGCCGCCGACGGCCTCGTAGAAGGTGACCTCCGGGGCGCCGCTCTGATCGCTCATGCCCTCATGGTCCCACCCGCCCGCTCTCCGTCGGTGGCGACGGTGGCGCCTCCCGTCTCACCCGGTAGGTTGTGCGCGCAAACAAACCGCAGCAGCAGACGCACTCGACGAGGAGACGACATGGCGGTGACGCGGCCCATCGAGGGCACCGTGGTGGCCATCACGGGCGCCAGCGCGGGCATCGGCGCGGCGAGCGCCCGGGCGCTGGTGCAGGCCGGCGCGAAGGTCGTGCTCGGCGCGCGCCGGGCCGAGCGGCTCGACGCGCTGGTGGCCGAGCTCGGCGCGGACAACGCGGCCGCCGTCGTCGGCGACGTGCGGGAGGCGGCGCACTCCGAGGCGCTGGTGCGCACCGCGGTGGAGCGGTTCGGCCGGCTGGACACCATGGTCGCCAACGCCGGCATCGGCGCCTACGGCGGCATCCTCGACCTCGACGACGACACGCTGCACGAGATGGTCGACACCAACTACCTCGGGACGGTGTGGTCGGCCCGCTCGGCCGTGCGTCAGTTCCGCGCCCAGGGCGACGGCGGCGACCTGGTCATCGTCAGCTCGGTGGCCGGCTTCCGCGGGGGCGCCGACGAGGCCGTCTACGCCGGCACCAAGCACGCGCAGGTGGGCCTGGGCGGCTCGCTGGACCGCGAGCTGCGCGCCGAGGGCGTGCGCGTCACCCTCATCTGCCCGGCCGGCACCGCCACCGAGTTCGCCATCGGCGCCGGCCGCGAGGAGGGCTCGCCGCAGCTGGACGAGTATCTGCGCGCCGACGACGTCGCCCACGCGGTCCAGGTGGTCCTGGAGCAGCCGCGCTCGGTGCGCACCACCGTCTGGCAGCTGTGGAGCACCCAGCAGCAGAGCTGAGCTCTCGCCGGTGCGGCGCGTGGCCTCTCAGCTGGCCGCGCGCCGCAGCTCCTCCGGGGTGGCCTCGGCCGGGCGCGGGTGCTCGTGCTCGAGCCGCTCGGCGGCCACCGCCACGTTGCGCTGCATCTCCCCGAACACGACGCCGTGGAACGGCCACACGCTCCACCAGTAGAGCTGGCCGGCCAGGCCGTGCGGGTGGAACAGCGCGCGCTGGTGGAACAGGGTGCGGCCGGCGTCGTCGCGGCGGACCGAGAGCTCGAGCCAGGCCAGGCCCGGCACCTTCATCTCCGCGCGCAGCCGCAGCAGCTCGCCGTCGACGACCTCCTCCACCCGCCACCAGTCCAGGGCGTCGCCGACCAGCAGGTCGTCCGGGTCGCGCCGTCCGCGACCCAGGCCGGGGCCGCCCTGCAGCCGGTCCAGCAGCCCGCGCACCCGCCAGGCCAGCGGGAACGAGTACCAGCCGCGCTCGCCGCCGATGCCCTCGATCACCCGCCACAGCGCCTCCGGGGTGGCATCCACCACCCGCTCGCGCTCGTCGAGGTAGAGCGAGCCGCCGGACCAGTTCGGGTCGGTGGGCAGCGGGTCGCTGGGTGCGCCCGCCACCGACGCCGAGGACCAGCGGGTGGGCACCTCCATCTCGCGCACCCGGGTCAGCGCCAGCTCCACCGCGCGGTCCAGGCCGATCAGCCCTCCGGGCGGGTCCGGCACGTAGCGGGCGATGTCGTGCTCGCGGCACACCACGGTGTTGCGCAGCGACTGCACCAGCGGCTTGGCCAGGCTGGCCGGCACCGGGGTGACCACGTTGATCCAGTGGCTGGACAG
>JBQCHF010000067.1:0-11115 GCA_051954955.1 Motilibacteraceae bacterium | reverse complement strand
GAGGTGCCGGTGCTGCCCGGCGCGCTCGGCGTCGACGCCGAGCTGCGCGGAGCCGTGGCCGAGGCCATCCGCCGCACCTGGACCCGCCTGCTCCCGTGATCATGCAATATGCGTGATCATTCAAACCGTTCGATCTTGCGGTCGTAGATCACAGGAATTGCATGATCACGCGAATTGCATGATCACCATTTAGGGGTGGGGGTCACTCCCACTCGATGGTGCCGGGGGGCTTGCTGGTGACGTCGAGGACGACCCGATTGACCTCGCGGACCTCGTTGGTGATCCGGGTGGAGATGCGGGCCAGGACGTCGTAGGGCAGGCGGGACCAGTCGGCGGTCATGGCGTCCTCGGAGGACACCGGGCGCAGCACCACCGGGTGTCCGTAGGTGCGGCCGTCGCCCTGCACGCCCACCGAGCGGACGTCGGCCAGCAGCACCACCGGACACTGCCAGATGTCGCGGTCCAGGCCCGCCGCGGTGAGCTCCTCGCGGGCGATGGCGTCGGCCTCGCGCAGCAGGTCCAGCCGCTCGCGAGTGACCTCGCCGATGATCCGGATGCCCAGACCCGGACCGGGGAACGGCTGGCGCCAGACGATCGCCTCGGGCAAGCCGAGCTGCAGGCCGACCCGGCGCACCTCGTCCTTGAACAGGGTGCGCAGCGGCTCGACGAGCGCGAACTGCAGGTCCTCGGGCAGTCCGCCGACGTTGTGGTGGCTCTTGATGTTGGCGGTGCCGGTGCCGCCGCCGGACTCGACGACGTCGGGGTAGAGCGTGCCCTGCACCAGGAAGTCGACGCTCTCGCCGTGCGCGCCGGCTTCCTCGACGACCTCGCGGGCGGCGGCCTCGAAGACCCGGATGAACTCCCGGCCGATGATCTTGCGCTTCTGCTCCGGGTCGCTGACCCCGGCCAGGGCGTCGAGGAAGCGCTGCTGGGCGTCGACGACCTTGAGCTTCACGCCGGTGGCGGCCACGAAGTCGCGCTCGACCTGCTCGGCCTCGCCCTTGCGCAGCAGGCCGTGGTCGACGAAGACGCAGGTGAGCTGCTCGCCGACGGCCTTCTGCACCAACGCCGCGGCCACCGCGGAGTCGACCCCACCGGACAGCCCGCACACCACCCGCTTGCCGCCCACCTGGGCGCGGATCACCTCGACCTGCTCGTCGATGACGTTGCTCATGGTCCAGGTCGGCTCGCAGCCGGCGACCTCGTAGAGGAAGTGCTCGAGCACCGCCTGGCCGTGCTCGCTGTGCAGCACCTCGGGGTGGAACTGGACGCCGGCGAGCCGCCGGCCGGTGTCCTCGAACGCGGCCACCTTGGCGCCCCTGCTGGTGGCCACCACGGCGAAGCCCTCGGGGGCGGCGGTGACCGAGTCGTTGTGGCTCATCCACACCGACTGCTGGCGGGGCAGGCCCTGGAAGAGGGTGGACTCGCCGGCGGTGACCTCGAGCGGGGTTCCGCCGAACTCGGCGACGCCGGTGGGCTCCACCGTGCCGCCGAGCGCCTGGGCCATCGCCTGGAAGCCGTAGCAGATGCCGAAGGCAGGCACGCCGGCGGTGAGCAGCCCGGGGTCGACCGACGGCGCCTCGGGGGCGTAGACCGACGCCGGGCCGCCGGACAGGATGATCGCGCTGGGGTTCTTGGCGAGCATCTCCTCGACCGGCATGGTGCACGGCACGATCTCGCTGTAGACCCGCGCCTCGCGGACCCGGCGGGCGATGAGCTGGGCGTACTGGGCGCCGAAGTCGACGACGAGGACGGTCACGGGACACCTTGGCGGCCGGCAGCGGGAGACGCGGCGAGTCTACCGACCCCCACCCGCACCCCCCTCACGTGATCAAGCAGGAATGGTGAGCGGGCGGGCCACCATTTCTGCATGATCACGGGAAGGGTCGTCGGGTCAGGGGTGGCGAGGAGACGATGACGTGTTGAGCCGGGTGCAGGTGGCCGTGGCGGACTACTGGCAGGCCGAGGGGCGGCTGCGCGCCGACGTCGGCGGCGGGGTGGTGGAGCTGCCCGGCGCGCGGCTGATGGCCAGCGGGCTGGACCACCCGCAGTGGAACAGCGGCGACGTGACCGACCCCGCGCTCCTCGACCTGGACGTCGTGGCCGCCTGGTACGCGGCCCGGGCCGGCGGTCGCGGGGTGCCGTGGGGCCTGCGGGTGCCGCTCGGGCTGGACTGGCAGGCCGGCGAGCTGATCATGACCCGGCAGCTGATGGTGCTCGAGCCGGCCGACCTCGCCCCGACGCCGCTGCCGCCCGGGGTCACGATCCGCGCGGCCGGCCCCGCCGACCTCGACGTCGCCTGCCGGGTGGACGCCGAGGCCTTCGGCGACGACCCGGCCCAGAACCGCGGGTGGATGACGCCGCAGCTCGCGGCCGAGGGGTGGACGGTGCTGCTGGCCGAGGCCGGCGGCATCCCGGTGGGCTCGGCGATCGCGGTCGTCACCGGGGGGCGGGCCGGTCGGTGCGGGTACGTGGGCGGCGTGGGTGTGCTGGAGGCGCACCGGGGCCGCGGGATCGGCGCGGCCCTGTCCTCGGCGGCCGCCGCCGTCGGCGTCGACGCCGGGGCCGAGCTGGTGCACCTCTGCCCCGACACCGACGCCGCGGCCCGGCTCTACGCCCGGCTCGGGTTCACCGCAACCGCGGGATACGCCATCTACGTCCACCGACGGTGAGGGCCGTCTCGCCCTCCTGCGGCGGCAGGTCCAGGCGCAGGCTGTCCGGGACGCCTGCCTCCCACGCCGTGAGCGCCCACCGGATCCGCTCCACCCAGGCCCGGCTGTCCGCAGGCACCAGGTAGGAGCCGAGAGCGTGCACGGCCGCCCGCACCTCGGCCTCGGGCAGGGTGAGGAGCTGGCCGAGCTGGGTGGCGACCCGGCTGCGCGCCGGCTCGTGCAGGGTGAGAGCGAGCCGCTCGAACGCCTCCCACGGCCCGCCGTGCTCGTCGCGGTGGTCCTGCCCGAGGAACACCCCGAACACGTTCCCCAGCAAGGGGAAGTGCTGCTGCCACTGGTGCGCCAGCGGCAGGTCCGGGTAGCCGTTCTCGACGAGCACCCGTCCCTCCCGCCGGGCCATGACGACCACCACCTGCGTCACGCCGGACCTGATCGCGCGCGTGCCACCGCCCGGCTCGGCGACCATGACCGTGCCCAGCTCCCGGCCGAGGTCGGTCGACACCCAGATCCTGTCCAGCCCCTCCGGCTGAGCCGCCCACTGCTCGACGAAAGACCGGCGAGCGCGCAGCCCCTCGCTGATCGCCCTCTGGGCCGTCGCCTCGTCCGCGAACGTCGACACCCGCAGCTGTGCGGTGTCGACGTCGCCGGCGGGGTCGTACTGCGCACCGGCCTCCGCGCGCAGCCGGAACCGCTCGCCGGTGATGCGGCAGATGGTCGTGCTCTCCAGCGGCCCCATCCCCCACACCTCGTGCAAGCCGAGCCGGTCCACGTGCTCCCACAGCTGCGCGCTCGGCCCGAGCGCGAGCAGCGCCTGCACCTCGCGGTCGCAGTCCTCGGCGGTGAAGCCGGCCGCCATCGCCCGCGCGATGCCGTGGTCGAGCACCGAGACCGGGTCGAGGTACTTCTCCCTCGCACGGTCGTCGAGCGGCTCGTAGACCGTTCGCAGGCATGGGTAGGACCTCAGGTCTGTCATCGATCTCCCCGTCCGCAGATCTCTGGAGTCGTCATCAGGCACCGCCGCTGTGCAGCGGCTCGTCCACCGCTTCGGCGGCCGGCCAGGAGGAGAGCGCCCAGCGCAGACGCTCGACCCAGGCGGCAGCCTGCTCCGGCACCGCGTAGGAACCGAGCGCGTGCAGGGCTGCTTGCACGTCCGGCTCGGGCAGTGCCAGGAGCTCGCCGAGCTGAGCGACGACCCGGTCGCGTGCAGGCGCGTGCAGCCTGCGGGTGACCACGTCGAAGGCGTAGTAGAGCGTTCCGAACTCCTCGTCCCAGTCCTGGCCGAACCACCCGCCGTAGAGGTGCGCGAGGTCCGGGAACCGCTGCGGCCACTGCGGGTCCAGCGGGAGGTCGGGGTAGGACGTCTGCACGAACACCCCCTCGGGCACCCGCGCCATGACCACGACGGCCTGGGTGACGCCGCTGCTGATCCGAGCCGGGGCATCGCCCGGCTGCTCGGCGCGCAGCATCACCTCGCCCAGCTCGCGCCCCAGGTCGGCCGACATCCAGATACGCGGCTGCCCCTGGGCATCCGCAGCCCACGCTTCGACGAAGGACCGGTGCGCCCTCAGCACCTCGGTGACCGCCGCCTCGGCGGTCTCGCGGTCGGCCCAGGAGGAGACGCGCGGCAGAGGCACAGGTTCGAGATAACCGCCGGCCTGTCCGGTTTCCGACAGCTCGAACCGCGTGGCAGTGGTCTCGCAGAGGACCTCGACGCCGCGACGGACGGCAAGGTTCCGCAAGCGGCCGCCCCCCAGTTCCTCGATCAGGGAGAGCGCCTCCGCGTGCGCCAGCAGCTCGGCCACCTCCTCGCGACAGTCGCCGGGGACGAAGCCGAGGGCCCGCGCCTCTCCGGTCCCTCCGTCCAGCGCCGCCACCGGGTCGGCGTATCGCTCGAGAGCCCCTTCCCAGAACTGTCCGAACACCTCGACCAGGCACGGAAAGCTGCTCACGCAGCCCCTCCTTCGCGTCGTGGAGCGGTCAGGTAGAAGGTCAAGACGTGCACTCCATCCTCGTCTCGGGCTAGCACCACGATCAGACGGTTCGGCTGCTCGATCGAGATGCGGTCGTCCGAGTGCAACCTCATCACTTCGCCGACGTCAGGCGGGACGGCTATCGAGATCGTCTTGGGCTTCTCGCCGTTCTGCAGCCACCAGCGCTGCGCAGCCACGGTCTGACCAAGCACGTCGCGGTCGGCCGTGACAAGCAAGCGTGGAGGCTGAGGCACGAGCGGGTCCCGCCCGGCGGTCTGGCCGAGGGTGAGACGGTGGACGTGTCCGAGTTCTTCGAGCTCACGACTGCGGAGCACTGGATCACCGAAGCCCTGAACGCGAACCTGCGACCCATCGATCCCCGTGCCGCGGTACTCGTGGTTGCGAAGGTCCACCCTGTCCAGCGTCTGCGCCAGCGACTGCAGCGGCTCGCGCTCGATGGCTCTCGAGGCACCGCCCAGCAAGCGGGCCTCGCGCCCGATCCCGCCGCCCACGATGCTCGCCATGGCGCCGGCAGCACGCCCGGCCGACTCGGTCCAGTCGCCGTTGTCGTGACCGAACCCGTCCAGGCCGAGCACCTGTGTGGTGGTGCGCCACGGATGCCGTGCTTGGTCCAGCAGTGCACTCGGTATGCCCGCGACGGTCTTCGCCCACCGGCGCCGGTCCACAACGGCTTCCAGAGTGAGGGCGAAGACGCCCTGCACCGGCTCGACCGCGAAGGCACGACCGAAGCCGCGCCAGGCCTGCCAGGCGCGGTCGGCCGTCGTCATGCCCCGCTGGGCGGCGGGCACCTGCTCGTACAGCGCCGCCAGCGCCTGCGCCGCCGTCGTCGTGGCCCGCGCGTAGTCCTCCATCGCGGCCGCATGCCGGGCCCGGGCCGACCGCACCCGCTCGTCGAGGTCGGTCCAGCCGGGGTCGGGGAGGCCGGCGGCCACCAGGGCGGCCCGCCGAGCCCGCTCCGCCTCGACGTCGGCCAGCTCGCGCCGGGCGCTCGCCACCTCGGCGCGGGCCCGCTCCACTGCCTGGGCCAGCCGGCTCAGCACCGCCGCGACGGTGCCGGCCACCCCGGCGGCGGTGTCCAGCCGAGACACGCACTCCGCGCGGGCGGACCGGCAGGCCTCGGCGGCAAGCCCCGACCACGCCACCGCCTCGGGGAGGGCGTCGCCGGCCGACGCCGACAGGGCGGCCACCTGCCGCAGCTGCAGCACCACCTGCCACAGCGAGGCGGCGTCCGCCCGCGGCCCGTCGAGCACCTCCCCCGCGGCGCCGCCACCCTCCCCCGAAAGCACGCCCGAACGCTAGGGCGAACCGGGCCGTCGACGTCGAGCGCTGTCCACAGGCGCGCTGCTGATCGGCGCTGGGGAAGCCCAGCCGCGGCACGGCCGATCCCGCCTAGCGTCGCAGAGGGGCAACAGGCCGGGGAGGTCGTCGTGCGCGTGGTGGTGGTCTACGAGTCCATGCACGGGAGCACCGAGCAGGTGGCCCGGGCGGTCGCCGACGAGCTGCGGGGTCGGCACGAGGTGACGCTGGTGGGCGTCGACGAGGTGGACGCGCACCGGCTGCCCGCGGCGGACCTGCTGGTGGTCGGCGGGCCGACGCACGCGCACGGGATGTCCAGGCAGCACAGCCGCAAGAGCGCGCAGGACCAGGCCGACGCTGTGCCGCTGACCGGCACCGGCGTCGGCGTGCGCGAGCTCCTGGAGGACCTGCCCGTGGTGCACGGGCTGCGCGCGGCCGCCTTCGACACCCGCATCGACAAGCCCGAGCTGCTCACCGGCGCGGCCTCGCACGGCATCGGCAAGCGGCTGCGCTCGCGCGGCTACGACCTGGTGACCGAGCCGGAAAGCTTCCTGGTGCACAGCAAGGGCGGGCACGAGTCGCTGGTGGACGGCGAGCTGGCCAGGGCGGCCACCTGGGCGGCGGAGCTGGAGCGGCGGGTGCCGGTGGGGTGAGCTGGCCCGTCAGGCCACCGGGCGCAGCGCCTCGTAGGTGACGCCGGTCAGCCGCTCGGACTCCTCCCACAGCCGCTGGGCGACCGCGAGGTCGCCGGCCGCCGGGCTGGGCGCCACCCGCTTCGGCGCGCCCCGCCACTCGGCGAACCCGCCGGGCCCGAAGTACTCACCGGAGCGGACGTCGGGCATGGCGGCGGCGTAGAGCTCGGGCAGGGCGCCGGCCGCGGCCGGCTGGCCGAACAGGGCGTTGGCCACCCCGGTGAGCCTCTCCATCAGCCCGTTGCCGGCCATCCGCGGCCCGACGGACTGCAGGTTGGTGTTGGCGTAGCCGGGGTGCGCGGCGGCGGAGACGAGGTCGAGCCCGGCCGCCCGCGCGCGCCGGCCGAGCTCGAAGGCGAACAGCAGGTTGGCCAGCTTTGACTGCCCGTAGACCCGCCACTTCTGGTAGCTCCGCTCCGACATGAGGTCGGAGAAATCGATCCGCCCCATCCGGTGCGCCTGGCTGCTCACCGTGACCACCCGGGCGGCGGGCCGGCGCAGCAGCAGCGGGAGCACCAGACCGGTGAGCGCGAAGTGGCCGAGGTGGTTGGTGCCCAGCTGCAGCTCGAAGCCGTCGGCGGTCTTGCGCGGCGGCGTCGCCATGACACCCGCGTTGTTCAGCAGCACGTCGATGCCGTCCGGGAACTGCTCCGACAGGCGGTCGGAGAAGTCGCGCACCGAGGCCAGGCTGGCCAGGTCGAGCGGCTCGACGACGACGGGCGCGGTGGGCGCCACGGTCCGCAG
Source organism: Motilibacteraceae bacterium (assembly GCA_051954955.1). Classification (GTDB taxonomy): domain Bacteria; phylum Actinomycetota; class Actinomycetes; order Motilibacterales; family Motilibacteraceae; genus JBQCHF01. The sequence goes on along the minus strand of JBQCHF010000067.1, from coordinate 3,720 downwards.
CCGCGCCAGCGCCTCGGCCCCGCGGCCGGCGTCGCGGCAGGCCATCACCACCCGCGCCCCGCGCCGGGCCAGCTCGGCGCTGGCGTGGTAGCCCAGCCCGGAGTTGGCTCCGGTGACGACGACGGTACGGCCGCTCTGGTCAGGGATGTCGGTGGCGCTCCAGCTCATGCCCCCACCCTGTCGGCAGCCGCGCCGTGACGCACCTCCACGAGCGGGAGCCGCAGCGCGGCCGGGGCGGACTGCGGCACCGCGGGCGTCCTCGGCGGCACCGGGGCCACCCGCTGGTAGGGGGCGCCGAGCGGCGGGCGGGCGTCCTCCTCGCCGCGGTTGGGCCACAGCGCCATCGCCCGCTCGGCCTGGGCGGTGATGGTGAGCGAGGGGTTCACGCCGAGGTTGGCCGACACCGCCGAGCCGTCGACGACGTGCAGCCCGGGGTGGCCGTAGACGCGCTGGTAGGGGTCGACGACGCCGGTGGCCGGCGAGTCGCCGATCACGCAGCCGCCGATGAAGTGCGCGGTCATGGGCGCCGAGACCAGGTCGCCGAGGCTGCCGCCGGGCTCGCCATGGATGAGCCGGGCGGCCACCCGGGCGGCCTGGTTGGCGACCGGGATCCAGGTGGGGTTGGGCTCGCCGTAGCCCTGCCTGGTGGTCAGCTTGCGCCGCCCGAGCAGGCCGCGGCGGGTGTGCACGGTGAGCGAGTTGTCCCGGGTCTGCATGACCAGCAGGGCGATCGTGCGCTCGGACCAGTGCCACACCGACAGGGTGCGCCTCGTGTAGCCGGGGTGCGTGACCGCGGTACGCAGCGCCTCGCGCCAGCGCGGCCGGCCGGTGTCGCCGTCGGTCATCACGGTGGCGAGCATCCCCATGAAGTTCGAGCCCCTGCCGTAGCGGCACGGCTCGATGTGCGTGTCCTCGGTGGGATAGAACGACGAGGTGATGCCACGCCGTGGGTGAAGTCGTGGGTGCCGCGGCGGCGGGTGATCGCCCCGGTGATGGCCTCGCTGTTGCTGCGGGAGAGCTCGCCGAGCCGCGCCGACACCGCCGGCAGGTGGCCGGCCTCGCGCATCCGGAACAGCAGCCGCTGGGTGCCATAGGCGCTGGCCGACAGCACCACCTGCTCGGCGGTGATCGTGCGGCGCTGCCGGCGCAGCAGGGCACCGGGCCGCTGCACGTCGACCGCGTAGCCGCCGCCCGGCAGCGGGCGCACTGCCACCACCTCGGTGTCGGGCACCACCTGCGCGCCGGCGTTCTCGGCCAGGTGCAGGTAGTTCTTCACCAGCGTGTTCTTGGCGTCGTGCCGGCAGCCGACCATGCAGTTGCCGCACTCGATGCACCCGTGCCGCGAGGGCCCGGCGCCGCCGAAGAACGGGTCCGGCGACTCCGCGCCCGGGCCGTCCCCGAAGAACACCCCGACCGGGGTGAGGCGGAAGGTGTGCCCGACCCCCAGCTCGTCGGCGACCGCCTTCATCACCTCGTCCGCCGGCGTGACCGACGGGTTCTGCACCACACCGAGCATCCGCGCGGCCTGGTCGTAGAACGGCGCCAATTCGTCGGCCCAGTCGGTGATGTGCCCCCACTGCCGGTCCTGGAAGAACGCCTTGGGCGGCACGTAGAGGGTGTTGGCGTAGTTCAGCGAGCCCCCGCCGACGCCGGCACCGGCCAGCACCAGGACGTCCTTGAGCCAGTGGATGCGCTGCACCCCGTGCAGCCCGAGCCGCGGCATCCACAGGAACCGGCGCAGGTCCCACGAGGTCTTGGCGAAGTCCTCGTCGCGGAAGCGGCGTCCCTGCTCCAGGACGGCGACCCGGTAGCCCTTCTCGGTGAGCCGCAGCGCGGTCACGCTGCCGCCGAAGCCGGAGCCCACCACCACGACGTCGTGGTCGAAGCCGCGCCCGCCCACGGGATCCGACGGGTCGTAGGACCTCCAGCCGCTCACCGCATCCCTGCCTTCTTCATCGCCTTCACCGACATCGTCAGAAGTCGTGCCCACGCCTTGTCTTCCAGTCCCAGTGGCGGCCCGAATCCGGTGATCCGCTGCACCGCGACGGTCTGGCTCTCGGTGTACTTGAGGATGCCCTCGGCCCCGTGCCGGCGGCCCAGCCCGGAGTCGCGCATGCCGCCCATGGGGGCGCCGGTTGCCGCCCACGCGGTGCCGTAGGCCTCGTTGACGTTCACCGTGCCGGCGGCGATCCGCGCGCCCAGCCGCCGGCCGCGACCGACATCGCGGGACCACACCGAGGCGTTGAGCCCGTAGCTGCCCCGGTTGGCCAGCGCGACGGCCTCGTCCTCGGTGCGGAAGGTGCTCAGGCTCACCACCGGGCCGAAGGTCTCCTCGTCGCACACGGCCATGTCGGGGGTCACCCCGGCCAGCACGGTGGGCTCATAGAACAAGGGCCCGACGTCGGGGCGGGGCCAACCGCCGTGCAGCACCACCGCGCCCTTGGCCCGGGCGTCCTCGACGTGCCGCTGCACGGTGGCGAGCTGCTGCTCGGAGACCAGCGAGCCCATGTCGGCCAGCCATCCGGTGCCGGCGGCCAGCACCATCGCGCGGACCCGGCCGAGGAACCGGTCCAGGAAGGCGTCGGCGACATCCTCGTGCACCAGCAGCCGTTCTGCCGAGACGCACAGCTGACCGGCACTGGCGAAGCACGCCCGAACGGCGCCCTCGGCTGCCCGGTCCAGGTCGGCGTCGTCGAGCACCAGCAAGGGGTTCTTGCCGCCCAGCTCCAGGCTGGCCCCGACCAGCCGGCGCGCGGCCTGGGCCGCGACGACGCGGCCGGTGGCGGTGGAGCCGGTGAAGCAGACGTAGTCGGCCCGCTCGATGACCGCGCCGCCGATGTCCGCGCCGTCGCCGAGCACCACCTTGAGCAGCCCCTCGGGCAGCCCGGCCTCGCGCAGCGCGTCCAGCGCCCACAGGGCGGTGAGCGGGGTCTGGTGGTCCGGCTTGAGCACGACGGCGTTGCCGGACACCAGCGCGGGCAGCGCGTCGCAGACGGCGAGGTCGAGCGGGTAGTTCCAGGGCGCGATGACGCCGACGACACCCTTGGGGCGGTGGTGCACGACGGCGCTGGAGACGAGCGGGAACGGGCCGGGCACCCGGCGCGGGGCGAGGTAGCCGCGGGCCCGGCGCGCGTAGTGGCGGGCCACCAGAGCCGAGTCCAGCACCTCCTCGAAGGCGTGCTTGCGCGCCTTGCCGCTCTCGAGCTGGATCAGGTCCAGCACCTCGTCCTGCCGGTCCAGCACGAGGTCGTGGAAGCGCAGCAGCACCCGGGCGCGCTCGGCGAGCGGGCGCCGCGCCCACTCGCGCTGAGCCGCACGCGCGGAGGCGAAGGCGGCCTCGACGTCGTGGGCGGTGGACACCGGCACCTGCGCCAGCGGGCCGCCGGTGAACGGGGTGGTCGTGGTCCGCAGCTGCGCGCGCGGGCCGGCCACCACGTGCCGGACCAGGCGGCGGACCAGCCGCGGGTCCAGCGCGTAGGTGGCGGTGGGGTCGTCGGGGTCCGGCGGCCCGGCCTCACCGGCCGGGCGCGCGGCCCCGCCGGCAGCGGCGTCGGCGGTCATACCCGCGAGGGTAGGTCGTCGGGCGCGCGCTGGCTACCAGCCGGTAACAACTCGGCCCGATGGGGTCGGGGGGGGGGGGGGGGGGGGTGGGGGGGCGGCCCAGGGCCCGCGCCCCCCACAACAGCGCCCGCCGCCCCGCCGCGCGCGCCGCGGCGGGGG
>JBQCHF010000066.1:0-7302 GCA_051954955.1 Motilibacteraceae bacterium | reverse complement strand
GCGCTGCGCGCGGAGGGCAGCCGTGCACCCAGCGACCGGTCGGCGGAGCGGGACAAATCTGAGGTCAGGGCCTCGCCCGGCGTCGCCCCAGCCGCGGCCCGGTCCAGCCGGTCCAGCTCGCGGTCCGCGTCGCGGTCCAGCCCGGCGAGCAGGTCCACGTCCGCGGCGAGCGCGGCCAGCAGGCCGGCCACCGGGTCCGCGGCGAAGCCGTCGAGCCGGTCCAGCTCGCGACGCGGGGCCCGGCGTCGCAGCGCCTCCACGAGGGCGTCGTCGCGGGCCACCGCGGCGAGGTCGACGAGCTCGGTGGCCTCGGTGGGCACGTCGGCGCCGGTCCGGTCGCCGGCGTCGTAGGGGGTGCGCTCGCTCATGCCGACTCCTCCCCCGCCAGCACCCGCAGCCGCGCCAGGGCCCGGTGCTGCGCCACCCGCACCGCGCCCGCGCTCATCCCCAGCGCCACGCCGGTCTCCTCCGCGGACAGGCCGACCCCGATGCGCAGCACCAGCAGCTCGCGCTGGTGGGCGGGCAGCCGCTCGAGCAGCGCCCGGGCGCGCTCGGCCTCGCTGGCCCGCAGCAGGGCCTCCTCCGGACCGTCGTCGAGGTCCGGGCCGTCGGGCAGGTCGTCGGTCGGGATGGCCTGACGGGCGGCCGCGCGCTGCACGTCGGCCACCTTGTGCGCGGCGATGCCGAAGACGAAGGCCTCGAACGGGCGGCCCTCGTCGCGGAACCTCGGCAGCGCGGACAGCACGGCGATGCAGACCTCCTGCGCCGCGTCCTCCGCGGCCTGCTCGGCGCCGGGCATCCGCCCCAGGCGGGTCCGGCAGTAGCGGTGCACCAGGCGGCGGACGTCGGCGAGGAGCTCCTCGCGCGCCCGCGCGTCCCCCTGGACCGCCCGGGCCGCCAGCTCCCGCAGGCCGCCCTCCGTACGTCCGCTCATCGCCGGCACACGGGCCGGTGTTACCGCCGCCGCGCCCGCCACCCCCCGATCGGCGGAGCCGGGGGCCACCGTGCGGGCGCTCCCCGCCAGGCCGTTGGGGGCGGGCAGGAGGGAGGCCGGCGCCCTGTCGAGCCCTGTCTCGAGCCCTGTCTCGAGCCCTGTGTCGAGCCCTGTGTCGAGTCCTGTGTCGAGCCCTGCCGGCGGGACCGGCCCGTGGGCCGAGGGCACGCCGAGGACCCCCGCGGCCCGGAGGCCGTGGGGGGGCTGCTCGGAGCCGGCCGTCACCGCACGAGTCCCCAGCGGAACCCGACGGCGACGGCCTGGGCGCGGTCGGCCGCGGCGAGCTTGCGGAACAGGCGGCGTGCGTGCGTCTTCACGGTGTCCTCGGAAAGGTACAGCTCCCGGCCGATCTCTCCGTTGCTCCGGCCACGAGCCATCCCGCGGAGCACCTGCAGCTCACGCTCGGTCAGGACCGGCGCGGGGCCCGCCGGGCGCGAACCGGTCGACTCGACGGCGCGGGCGCGGCCGAGCACGGCGGTCACCGCGGCGGCCAGCTCCTCGCGCGAGGCGTCCTTGACCAGGTAGCCCGACGCCCCGGCGGCCACCGCACGGCTCACGCCCTCGACGTCCTCGGCCATGGTGAGGACGAGCACCTCGGCCTCGGGGTGCGCGGACAGCAGCCGGCGGGCCGCCTCGATCCCGCCCAGCCCCGGCATGCGCACGTCCAGCAGGGTGAGGGCCGGCTGCTCGGCGGCCCAGCGCACCAGCGCCTCCTCACCGCTGGCCGCGGTGATGACCCGGTCGACGCCCGGCACGGCGGCCACGCCGCGGCGCAGCCCCTCCCGCGCCAGCGGGGAGTCGTCCACGACGAGCACGGTGACCGGCAGGCGCTGCGCCCGCGCGGACGACCCGACGACCGCGGCGTCCGGCTGCCCACTGTGCGGCTGCGCAGTGCGCGGCTGGGCGTTGCTCGGTTGGGCGTTGCTCGGTTGGGCACTGTGCGGCGGGTGCGACGCCCCGGGCAGCGGGCCGGTCGGCAGCGGGATCCCGGGCAGCGCGCTCCCCGCCGGGCGGGGGACCGGCCGCACCGTGCTCGGCGTGGCCCCGACGCCCCAGCGGACCGCACCCGTGGCGGAGCCGGTGCCCGGGCGCGTCGTCGCGCCCGCCCGGCCCGTCGCCGCACCCGTGCTCGCTGCGCTCATGCTCCGACCCTCGCTCCCGCCCGGCGCCCGGCGCCAGGGTCACTGCTGCTGTCACTGCTGCTGGGGACCGCCACGGCAGCGCCCGGCGTCGTGCCGACGCCCGATCGCTCCCGCCTGTCCCGCCTCACTTCCTCTCGGCAGGCAGGTGGGGGGAGGTGAGCCCGCTGCCCCCTCGGGTCGTAGGGGGTCGAACGGGGCGCACCGCCCGGGGCGCGCATCCCGCCGGGGGCGCGCTCGGACCAGCGGTCAGCCGGTGGCCAGGAGCGCGCGCAGGTCCGGGCGGCCCAGCCAGTCCGCGGCGAGGTCGGCGGGCAGGTCCGCGGCGATCGCCTGGACGACGTCGGCGGCGGCCCGGCGGTGCGCGTCGGCGCGCCTCGGTCCGTCCCCACCGCCCTCGGCGAGCTCTAGCTCGGCCAGGACGGCGTGCGCGGGCCAGCACAGCGGGCGGGCGTCCAGGGCGGCCGCGAGCGCCGCCGCCCGGCGCAGCGCAGTCCGCGCCGCTGCCGGCTGCCCGGCCTCCCGCAGCGCCACGCCGAGGAAGAGCGCGCTCTTGGCCACGTGCCGGGGAGCCCCGGCCGCCTCGGCCAGGGCCAGGGCTGCCCGCGACTCCTGCACGGCCAGGTCGGGCTGGCCGGTGAGCAGCCCCACCTCCGCGCGCACCCACGCCAGGCGCACCGCCTGCCGCCAGCAGGCCTCGGGCGCTGCGTGCCGCCCGACGCCGCGGCCGCCGACGGGGACGATCAGCACGGCCTCGGCCCGCTCGAGGTGCGCCCGGGCGGTGTCGGGCTCCCCCAGGCCCACGGCGTCGGCGGCCAGGCCGAGCTCGGCGTCGAAGCGTGCCACCGCGAGGTCCGGACGCGCGCCCGCCGGAGGCTCCAGGTCGGTCAGGTCCCGCGCGTGCCGGTCCAACATGCGGGCTGCCGCGTGGCGGCCCAGCTGGCGGTGCAGGCTGGCCACGGTGGCGGCCGCCAGCGCGGGGAGCGCCGGCCGCGCACCGGAGCGGTCGGGCGCGGGGTCGGCGGCCAGGAGCGGAGCCAGGGTGCGCAGCGCAGCCCCGTAGCGGCCGGCCGCCCCCAGGCACACCCCGAGCAGCCAGCGGGCGCGGTCCACCGTGACCGTGACCTGATCGCCGCGCGCGGTGGAGTCGGCGAAGCCGGCGGAGGTTAGACGCGCGAGCACCTCGGTGAGCGGGGCCACGCCGTCCAGCGGCCGCCCGTGGAATGCGGCCCGCTCACCGGTGGCCACCAGCTCGGCCGCACCGGCCGGGACATCGGTCACCGGGGCCGGGCCGGGGTCACCAGGGCCGACAGGGACACCAGCGCCACCAGGGCCGCCAGGGCCATCGACAGGGCGATCGGGGCCGTCACCGGGCCGGCCGCGCGCGGCGGCACCGGACCACCGGTCTAGAGGCCGGCCGCGCCGACGAGCTGCTCCACCGCTTCGGCGAGCGACCCGGTGGCGCGGATGCCGGTCGGCAGCGCAGCCTCGTCCCACCCGGGGCCGCCGACGAACACCAGCGGCGCCGGCCGCAGCGAGGGCAGACCGGAGAGCTGGTGCGAGGTGCCGGTGACCGGGAGCTGGGACCAGACGAAGACGGCCAGCGGCCCGCTGCGCCGGATGGCGGCCCCCAGGGCCTCCCACGGCACCCGCGGGCCGAGCACGCTGCTGCCGATCTGGCGCTCGGCCAGCGCCGCGGCGAGCACGTGGATGGGCAGCGAGTGCTGCTCGTCCTCCGCGCAGGCCAGCAGGACCGGCCGGGGATTGACCGGCTGGCGCAGGCGCAGGGTGACCGAGCGCAGGGCCCCGACGAGGACCTCGCTGAGCAGGTGCTCGACCTCGACCCCCTGCCCGGTGGACTGCCAGCGCTCGCCGATGCCGACCAGCACCGGCACCACCAGCGACTCCCAGGTGGTGACGACGCCGCGGCGGTCCAGGCTGGAGCGCAGCAGCTGCGCGCAGGCGGTGGAGTCCAGCGCCATCGCGGCCCGGGCCAGGCCGCGGGCGGCCGGCGTGCCGTCGGGCATGGGGAGCACCCGGCCGCCGCCGCCGCGACCGGCAGGCGTGGAGTCCTCGGCGCCCAGGTCGGCCGCGGTGGCGTCGAGCCGGCGAGGCGCCCAGCCGGCGTCGCCCCGGTCCGCGCCGCCCTGCCCGGCGCCGACGCCTGAGTCGTCGTCGCCATCGAGGGCGAAGTCCAGCCCGGCGAACGGGTCCGGCAGCGTCGGCCGGGGCCCGGACGGCGCCTCGGCGCTGCCCGGCAGCGCGGTGACGGAGGCGACCCGGCTGTCCTCGGTCCGGGCGGCCGGGGTGGCCAGGGCGGTCCGGGCCGCCTCGGCCGGCGCCACACCCTCGAGCACGAGCCGGCGCATGAGCGCGAGCCGCGCGAGGTCGTCCGCGGTGTAGCGACGGTGCGCCCCGGCGGTGTGCGCGCTCGGGCCCAGCCCGTAGCGCCGGTCCCAGGTGCGCAGCGTGGCCGGAGCCACGCCGAGCCGCCGGGCGACCGCCGCCACGGTGAGCGCCGGGCCCGAACTGCTGCCCGAGGGCTCCACGGAGGAGGACGCCATGCCGTCAATTCTCCGATCCCGACCCCTCGATCGCCAGCGGGACTGCGGATTCCGCAGGTCCCAGGCGTCGCTTCTGTTGCAGCAGCAAGCAAGCGGCGGCCCGCCATTGTCTGCCGACCGGTCCGCGACCGGTGCCAGCCCACCTGAGACTTGCCCCGATCGCGCCCCGATCGCATCCCGATGAGACCCCGATTGCGCAGTTCGGGCACCCATCCATCGCCGGGCTCGGTGCCGAATCGCGTCACGGGTCGAACGGATCGGCGCTCGCATCCGTGATCCACAGCAGGACCGCTGTGACCCACACCACTAAGCGTTGCAGAAGTTGGGCAACCCTGGGGGTTGAACAACTTACGGCGCGGTATTAGCGTCTCGGTCGACACGAAGAAGTTGTTCAACCCTCTGTTCAGCACTCCGGCTGACCTGCTTCAGACCGAAGCAGGCGGCCCCGCTCGTGAGGAGATGGTCGTGGCCGAGATCTCCCGGCTCCCCGGCCCGAACGCGGACCTGTGGGACTGGCAGCTGCAGGGCGCGTGCCGCGGCGCCGACCCCGACCTGTTCTTCCACCCCGAGGGCGAGCGCGGCCCGTCCCGCCGCAACCGGGAGCTGGCCGCCAAGGCCGTCTGCGCCTCGTGCCCGGTGGTGGCCCAGTGCGCCGCCCACGCGCTCAAGGTTCGCGAGCCCTACGGGGTCTGGGGCGGCATGAGCGAGGACGAGCGCGAGGCCATCTACGCCGGCAGCCGCCGCCGCATCGGCCTCGCGGCCATGGGCTGAGCAAGGCCCTCTGAACCGCGGCGAGCGCGAGCTCGCCCTCCGTCGGACGCCGGCTCCGCAGCCGACGTCCGACCAGGACCCCGCCAGAACCTCCAGACCCTCCAGGCGATCCGCCCCCACTCGTGCCCGTCCCGGCACGCGAACGGGCCCGCACCCCCTCCGGGGTGCGGGCCCGTTCGCTGTCCTACGGATCGGCTCGCGAGGCCTAGTGCGAGTGCCCGTGGCCGCCGTGGGAGTGCCCGTGACCGCCGGCCGCGGGCTCCTCCTCCTTCTTCTCCACCACGAGGGTCTCGGTGGTGAGGACCATGCTCGCGATCGAGGCGGCGTTGACCAGCGCGGAGCGGGTCACCTTCACCGGGTCGAGCACGCCCTGGGCGACCAGGTCGCCGTACTCGCCGGTGGCGGCGTTGAGGCCGCTGCCGACGCCGAGCTGGCGGACCTTCTCCACCACGACGTAGCCCTCGAGGCCGGCGTTCTCGGCGATCCAGCGCAGCGGCTCGACGGCGCCCTTGCGGACGATCGCCGCGCCGGTGGCCTCGTCGCCGGTGAGCGCGAGGTCGTCGAGCGCCGCGACGGCGTGCACCAGGGCGCTGCCGCCGCCGGCGACGATGCCCTCCTCGATGGCGGCGCGGGTGGCCGAGATGGCGTCCTCGAGCCGGTGCTTCTTCTCCTTGAGCTCGACCTCGGTGGCCGCGCCCACGCGGATCACGCAGACGCCGCCGGCCAGCTTGGCCAGGCGCTCCTGCAGCTTCTCGCGGTCCCAGTCACTGTCGGTGCGCTCGATCTCGGCCCGGATCTGGGCCACGCGCCCCTGGACCTCGGCGCGCTCGCCGGCGCCGTCGACGATCGTGGTGTCGTCCTTGGTGACGGTGACCCGGCGGGCCCGGCCGAGCACCTCGAGCCCGACCTGGTCGAGCTTGAGGCCGACCTCGGGGCTGACCACCTGGGCGCCGGTGAGCACGGCGATGTCCTGCAGCATCGCCTTGCGGCGGTCGCCGAAGCCGGGGGCCTTCACGGCCACACCGGTGAACAGGCCGCGGATCTTGTTGACCACCAGGGTGGACAGCGCCTCGCCGTCGACGTCCTCGGCCACGATGACCAGCGGCTTGCCGGCCTGGACGACCTTCTCCAGCAGCGGCAGCAGCTCGGCGACCGAGCTGATCTTGCCCTGGGTGATCAGGACGTAGGCGTCCTCCAGGACGGCCTCCATCCGCTCCGGGTCGGTGACCATGTAGGGCGAGATGTAGCCCTTGTCGAACTGCATGCCCTCGGTGAACTCGAGCTCGAGGCCCATGGCCTGGCTCTCCTCGACGGTGATGACACCGTCCTTGCCCACCTTGTCGAACGCCTCGGCGATGAGCTCGCCGATCTCGGCGGACTGGGCGGAGATGGCCGCGACGCTGGCGACCTCCTCCTTGCCGTTCACCTCGCGGGCGTTCTCCAGCAGCCGCGCGCTCACCGCGTCGACGGCCTTGTCGATGCCGCGCTTGAGCGAGAGCGGGTCGGCGCCGGCGGCTACGTTGCGCAGGCCCTCGTGGACGAACGCCTGGCCCAGCACGGTGGCCGTGGTGGTGCCGTCGCCGGCGACGTCGTTGGTCTTGGTGGCCACCTCCTTGGCCAGCTGGGCGCCGAGGTTCTCGTACGGGTCCTCGAGCTCGACCTCGCGGGCGATGGTGACGCCGTCGTTGGTGATGGTGGGGGCGCCGAACTTCTTGTCGATGACGACGTTGCGGCCGCGCGGGCCGAGGGTCACCTTGACGGCGTCGGCCAGGGCGTCGACGCCCCGCTCGAGCGCGCGGCGCGCGGTCTCGTCGAACTGCAGGGTCTTGGCCAT
>JBQCHF010000065.1:0-13062 GCA_051954955.1 Motilibacteraceae bacterium | reverse complement strand
TCCCGACAAGTAGCGGTCGGGACCGCCGCGGCCCGCATGCGTCGCCGAGCGTCTGGCCACGGGGCTGTCGGACCGACCCGTCGTGGGCAGCAGGCACGGGAAGGCTGACCGGCCGCCCGCGTCGGCAGATCCGCCCCGGCGGCACGCACGTCATCCGCAACGACCATCCACCGAAGCGACGCCGCCATCCACCCCCAGCTCGACCCCCGGGAGACCCGATGAGCCCACACCCGTCCGTGATCGTCTTCGACGTCAACGAGACCCTGTCCGACATGGGCCCGATGGCCGGCCGGTTCGCCGACGTCGGCGCACCCCAGCACCTGGCCAAGCTGTGGTTCGCCACCCTGCTACGCGACGGGTTCGCGCTCACCGCCGCCGGCGCGCAGCGCCCAATCGCCGAGCTCGGCGCCGCCGCGCTGCGCACCGTGCTGCACGGAGCCGAGCTGAACCGGGATGCCGAGGCGGCGATCGGGCACGTCATGGAGGGCTTCACACAGCTCGCGGTGCACCCCGACGTGCCCGACGGCGTCCGTGCCCTGCGCCGGGCAGGACACCGGCTGGTCACGCTCACCAACGGCTCCACACAGGTGGCCGAACGGCTGTTCACCGGCGCCGGCATCCGGGAGGAGTTCGAGGCGCTGCTGTCGGTGGAGGACGCCGGCGCCTGGAAGCCCGCCCGGGCCGCCTACGAGTACGCCGCCCGAACCTGCGGCACCGAGCTGGCGGACATGCTGCTGATCGCCGTCCATCCGTGGGACATCGACGGCGCCGCCCGCGCCGGCATGGCCACCGCCTGGATCGACCGGACCGGCGCCCCCTACCCCGACGTCTTCACCGCGCCGTCGCTCACCGCCACCAGCCTCACCGAGCTGGCCGAACGGCTGGCCGGAGAGAAGCCGTCGTGACCGACGAGGAGCCGATGCGCTTCGAGGACTTCCGCCGGAGCTTCTACTACGGCGCGCACGCCGACATGCAGTTCAAGTTCCTCGCCCGGATGGACGACCAGCCCGCGGCCGACGCGGTCGCCGAGGTGCTCGCCCGGGTCGGCGCGGCTCTGGACACCGGCGACCTGACCGGCGTGCACGACGCGGTCTACGCCGCGCAGGTCGCTTCTTACCGGGACGACGACACGCCTGTCGTCGACGACGCCCCGTTCACCCCGCTGCCGGCCGCGCTGCCGGAGCTGCGGCTGGCGCTGATCTCCGCCGGGGGAGTGTTCCGCGCCGACGACGACCCGATGGGCCCCGACGGCCCCACCCAGGCCGAGTCGCTGGCGCTGATCAAGGACTTCCTGCGCGGCGCGCCCACCCTGTCGGTCATCCCGACCGACACCCCGGACAGCGCCCTGACCGCCCGCCATCCCGGATACGACGCGCGCACCGCGCAACGCGACCCGGGCACCGTCTTCCCGCTCGCGGTGCTGCGGGAACTCGAAGGCGAGGGCCGCGTCCGCCTGGCGGCGCAGCACTACTCCTTCACCGGGGCCACCTCGCAGGTGCGTCTGCGCAACCAGGTGGCGCCGGAGTGGGCCCGGCGCCTACCCGCCGAGGGGGTCGACGCCTGCCTGCTGGTCGCTACCTAGCCGGTCTGCCACGAGTCGGTCGGACTCGTCGCGCGCGCCCTGGAGGCGGCAGGCATCCCCACAGTGGCCGTGTTCGTCCGGGCCTTCGCCCACGTCGCCGGGCGGCTGCGGCTCCCGCGGGTGCTGGTCACCCCACACCTGATGGGCCACACTATCGGCCCGGTCGGCAACCGGGCCCGGCAGCGAGAGGTGGTCGAGGCGGCGCTGCGGCTTCTCGCCGAGGCCGACGGTCCGCAGGCGCGCCGCGACCTGTGACCGCCTGTCAGCCGGCGGGCGGCGCGGGCCGCTCCGTGGAGGCGGTGAGCATGTCCCGCAGCCCGGCGTAGCCGGCCTGCGCGGCCAGCCGGTCGGAGGACGTCCGGAAGTACTCCGGAGTGGCGACGATGCCCAGCCCCTCGACCAGCCGGTTCATGAAGTTGAACAGGGCGCAGACGCTCACCGCGTCGTAGACGGCCTGCTCGTCCCAACCGGCGCCGTACACCGCGGCGATCTCGGCGTCGCGCACCCGCGCGGGGGTCAGGGTCAGGGTGCGCACCAGCCGCAGCACCGGCCGCATCGAGTCCTCCACCGGGGCGGCGTCGACGTCGGCGACCAGGGCGGTGACCAGGTCCTCGTCCACGCCGAAGGCGGCGGCGGTCGCCGTGTGCACCCCGGCGCAGTACTGGCAGGCGTTGAGCGCGGAGACGTAGGGAGCGATCAGCTCGCGCTGGGCGACCGTCAGCGGCGACGGCCCGCGCAGCAGCACCTGGTGGTAGTCCAGGAGCGGCCTGGCGGTGTCCGGGAACCGGCGGAAGACGTCGACGAGGACCGCGTCCCGGCCAAGCGAGGGCAGGTGGCTCACGGGCGCATCCTTTCCTGCGCACGGTCGCCGGTGTCGGCACGGGCCGGTCCGTCGTCGGCCGACCGGGGCTCGACGCGGACCTCGACGTCGCCCCAGAACGCGACCCGGTCCTTGATCCGCCGGGCCAGCGGGGACGGATGCCGGTAGGTCCACGCGGTGTCGGGATGCTGCACGCCGTCGACGCTGATCGTGTAGTAGCCGGCTACGCCCTTCCACGGGCACACCGTCCGTGTGTCGCTGGGGGTGAGCACGCCGGGGCGGACCGCCTCGGCCGGGAAGTAGGCGTTGCCCTCGACCATCACCACGTCCGCCGAGCGGGCCAGCAGCTGCCCGTCCAACCACGCCGAGCGCACCGGGGCAGGCCCCCGCAGCGCTCGAAGCAGTCCGCGAGCGGTGGGAAGCCCGGCTCCCACCCCGGCCAGGACCAGCGCCTCGGCCCCCGCTCCGGGCAGGCCGAGCAGGGCCGGCCCCCGCAACAGACCGGCGCCGCCCAGTGCCGCGGTCACTGCGGCAGCGACGAGAAAGCCAGCCGCAGCGGCCCAGGCCAGGCGGCCGACGGCCCGCCGATCGCCCGCACGGATGCCCTGCCTGACGAGCCACGGCGCGGCGGCGTCCGACCAGCCGGCTAGGGACCGGATCCGGGTGCGCCACGACCCGGCGGCGGACGCGTCCGGGTCGCCGTGCCCGGCGTGCGCGGCGGAGGCGCTGTCGGTGTCCTGGCCGCCGCCGAGGCGGGCACGGGCCGCCTCCTGCTCGGCGGGCCGCACGACGCGGGGGAGCACCAGCGTCAGCAGCACGATCATGATCGCGCCGCCGACGAACTCGGCGACGGCGAACTGCCAGCCGATCAGCAGCCAGAGCACGATGCCCAGCTCCACGACGAGGTTGGTGGAGGCGAACATGAAGGCCTGCGCCGCGGTGAAGTCCGCGCCGCGGCCGAACAGCGTCTTGGCCAGCGCCGCGGCCGCGTAGGAGCAGGAGGAGGAGATCGCGCCGAAGAAGCCGGCCTTCGCGATCGTGCGGGGCCGGTGGTCGCCGAGCGCGCGCTGCATCTCGGCGCGGGAGACGAACGCCTGCACCGCGCCGGAGAGGGCGAAGCCGAGCACCAGGGCCCACAGCGTCTCCCAGAACATGCCCGCGCCGGCGGCGAGGCTGCGCCCGATCGTGTCCAGAACTGTCACTTGTCGATGTCCTTGTCGGGGTCCGGGTCGGGTGTGGGTCGCGCGTGGCCGCGCAGCTCGCGCCAGAGGTCGGCGAGCTCACGGGCGACGAACGCGACCCGGCCGGCCGGTCCGGTGTCGCAACCGGGCACCCCGTCGGGGCGGGCCGCACACGCGGCCCCCGCCGTGTCCCGGTCGCGGTTCATGACTTCACCAGCCGCTCGATCGCGGCCGCGGCCTCGCGCACCTTCTCGGTGGCGTCGGGGCCGCCCGCCTCGATGGCATGCGTGACGCAGTGGCCGAGGTGGTCCTCCAGCAGTTCCAGGGCGACTGCCTGCAGCGCCTTCGTCGACGCGGAGATCTGGGTGCGCACGTCGATGCAGTAGGCGTCCTCGTCCACCATCCGCTGCAGCCCGCGCACCTGCCCTTCGATGCGCCGCAGCCGCTTTCGGACGGCGTCCTTGTTGCCGCTGTACCCGCGCTCCACCACGTCCACGGTGATACCCCCTCCCGGTATCGTCCGCAACTTCGTGCCCGAGTGCGTGTTCCGGTGCCATGCGGGCTGGGAGGGGGTCGGGGGAGGTGTCCGCGTCCCTGCGCGGCGCTCGTTCATCCGTGCTGGACATGCCCCGGTCGGGGTCGCGGGAGGAGGCCTCGTCAGGGTCGATCCGATTCGGACTCCTCGTTGGGCGGGGCGTCCTCGGTGAAGAACAGGCCGACCAGGCCACCGTCGGAGCGGGTGACCACGACCCGGGTCAGGCTCCGATGTGCCATCCGGTGAACGAGCTCGGTGACCTGCTCGCTCGGCCGCACGGTGGAGATCCCGAAGCGCAGCAGGCCCGCGACCGGGGTGTCGGCGTCGGCCTGCTCGAGCTGCTCCGCGCGCAAGGTGCCCAGCACGATCCCGGCAGGGTTGAGCACGATCACCGGGCCGAAACCGACCGCCTCCGCGCGGGCGCGGGCCGCCGCGGTGGTGGCGTCGTCGGCGACGGTGGGCACCGTGCGGCGCGTCAGCGGGCCGATGAGCTGCGCCTCGCCGTCGAACGGCAGGTCGGCGGCCAGCCAGTCGGCCTTGCCGTCCGTGTAGTCGTACACCGGGGTGAACCCGGCGGCTTCGAGCCGCCACGCGGCTCGTGGGCTCATGTCCTAGACGGTGTCGTGGCAGTAGACGATCACCGGGCGGGACCGGTCCAGCTGGTCGGTGCGCGCGTCGAGTTCCTTCAGCGGCAGGTTGACCGCGCCGGGCAGGTGCGCCCAGCGGTACTCATCGGCGGGCAGCACCTCGACGAGCTGGGCGCCGGCGGCGACCAGCTCGCGGACCTCTTCCCGGGTGACGGTGCGGGGCATGCGCTTTCTCCTCGGGGGTGCGGGGCGGGACGGCCTTATAGCCGAGGGGTGGGGGTCTCAGCGGGTGTCGGTGAGGGCGGCGCGCAGCTGGGCGACGGTGGGGGCGCCGGCGACGCCGGCCTGGGTGCGGTAGACCCGGCAGGACAGGCCGGGGACGGCGCCTGGCTCGGCGAACGGGTCCCGCCCGTCGATGAGGATGGTCGGCGAGCCGAGGAACCCGTGCCGTTCGGCGTCCTCGACCGAGTCCACGACCCGCCGCTGCACCGTGACGTCGGCGCCGGTCTCATCGAGGGCGGCGCGCAGGTTCGCGTCGGCGGTCTGCCAGTTCGGGCAGCCGGGGAAGTACAACAGGGTTACGGTCACCGTGGAAGTTCCTTCCGGAGATCGTCGGAGCGGGCCTGCCGGGCGGCTCAGCACTGCTGCGCGGATGCCAGGCGACTCCGCGGCGGGTTTCACGTTCGTCGGCCAGCCTGAACCTTCCAGCGCGGGGGAAGGTCAAGTCGGTACGGAGGGAGACGATCAAACAGTGCTGATCGGGGAGGTCGCGGCGGCCACCGGCACCACGACCAAGACGTTGCGGTTCTACGAACAGGCGGGGTTGCTGCAGGCAGCCGAGCGCACTTCGGTCGGGTACCGCAGGTACGCCCCGGACGTCGTCGAACGGCTGCACTTCATCCGGCGTAGCCAGGCTGCCGGCCTGACCCTGGCTCAGATCCGGACCATCCTGGAGATCCGCGACGCCGGTCGCGCGCCCTGTGCGCACGTCGAGAAGTTGCTCGCCGATCGACTCCACGAGATCGACCGGCAGATCGCGGAGCTTCGCGAACTGCGCGCGACCGTCGCAACCCTGCACGGCGCCGCCATTGACCCCGAGCCGGATTCCTGCACACCGGAGACGATCTGCCGCTACCTGTAGCCCACGGGGGGAGCGGTGCCGGCATCGCGATTGGAGCGCTGAACCCCCGCTGCGTCCGGTCACCGATGGGGTCGCGCCCGGGTGGCGGGGAGCGGGATGCACGTGGACGTCGACCTGCGGGCGGTCCTCGACCGTTCACGCGCGGCGGGTACAGAGTGGGGGCCACGGGATGTGCCCCGAGCCGGGGCAGCCGGGCGCGCAGCCACATGTCCGGGGGGAGGCAGCCAGACCGAGGATGCCCAGGCCGGATTGCCGAGCTCACTCACCGAAAGCATCCCGTGCGGGCTGGCCGAGGCCGAGAACCGACAGGAGGGAGCCGGTCATGAACCCGTCGCCCGATCCCATCGAGGCCGGCCTGCGGGCCTGGGGCGCCGGGGACCTGGATGCACTCGAGAGCCTGCTGGCGCCGAAGGTGTCGCTGCGCGCGGTGCAGCCCGGTCCCTGGAACTGCGTCGGCCGGGAGCAGGTGATGGCGCTGCTGCGCCGCCGCCGGACCGAGGGGCCGGCCTACCCGGTGCACGTGCGCCAGGTGGACGAGCACACCTGGACGGTGACCACCGACGCTCCGGTCGTCCCAGACGGGCCGGAGCCGTTCCCGCACGGCACCCGGATCACCGTTGTCGACGGCCTGGTCACCGTGATGCAGCAGTACCGCGCCGACGCTGCGACGGTGTGACGGCTCGGCTCAGGGCAGCCGGGGGCCGAGCCAGCGCAGCACCGGGCCGATCACCGGTTTCTGGTGCCAGCCGTGGCGCATCACCTGGCGGCGCCCGGCGCGGAGCCCGTCGCGGAGCCGAGTCGCCGGCGACGGCCGCGCGGCATCCTCGCGGCCACGGGCCTGCTGGTGGAGGAAGTGCGCGCAGCGCAGGCACACCGCGACCTCCGGATGGCCACCGAGCCGGACGACACCTGACTCCGGGCCGGTCCACGCGCAGCACCAGCACGCGACGTCCCCAGCCTGACCGCCGCCCGCTGCGCCCACCGCCGTCTGCGCCGTCATCGCCCACCACCTCGACTCATCCAGCGCGCTCGCGCCGTCGTCCGGTGATTCTCTGCCCATGCCTGCCGCGACGCGATCACCTTGCCGGGGAGACGTGGAGCCAGGAGGGCGGATGCCTTCCGGTTGGGCTCGGAGGATGCGGGCGCTGCCCCCGGTTCACCGGGATGAGCTCGACGACGACGGCATGGCCACCGTCGTCACGACTCGGACGTGCGGTTCTCCCGGACGTTTCCTCGGCTCGGCCACCCTGTTGATCTGCCGCCAGGTCCGGCGCAGCATCGGCGCCGACCTCGATCGGCTACGAGCCTGCCTCATGCAGGGGTCTGGAGAACGCCGGTGAAGATGCCCAAACCCACCGACGACGACCGCGCCCGGTTCCGGACGCTGGTGCCTGACGATGCCGGCGTCGAGATCAAGCCGATGTTCGGCAACCTCGGTGCCTTCGTGAACGGGAACATGTTCATGGGCTTGTTCGGCGGCGACGTCGGGCTCAAGCTCGCCGAGGCGCAGCAGCAGGAGCTGCTGGCCGTACCAGGTGCGGGGCCATTCGGTCCCGCCGAGCGGCCGATGGGCGGATACGTGACCATCCCGGCCACCTGGTCGCCGGACGACGCGCGGGCATGGGTGGAGCGGGCACTGACTCACGTCGCCGCGCTGCCGCCGAAGCGCGCCAGAAGCAGGCCCCCCACGTCGACGGATGGATGACCCGGGCCAGCGCCTGCGATCTCACGGCGTCAACCCCAGTTTCGGCGCTCTCACGCCGGAGCGGGCACGGCTGCCGCGCTCTGCGGTCTGCTGATCTCGAACGATCAGGGCTGCGCCGGGCGGCGATGGGTCTCGTACATGCGCACCGCGACCACGACGCCGAAGGCAGCGGTGAGGGCGGCGACGACCCAGATGGCGGCGGTGATGCCGAAGGCGTCGGCGATCGCGCCGGCGAGCAGCGCGCCGACGGCGAACCCGCCGTCGCGCCAGAGCCGGTAGACCCCGACGGAGCGGGCGCGCCAGGCGGGGTGGGCGACGTCGCCGATCGCGGCGAGCAGGGTCGGGTAGACCATTGCGGTGCCGGCGCCGAGCAGCACGGCGGCGATGGCCCAGGTGCCGAAGGTGGTGCCCAGCGCCATGAGTCCGAGGGCGCCGGCCTGGACTCCCATGCCGGCGGCGATGAGCCACTTGCGGCCCCAGCGGTCGGACAGCGCGCCGGTGGCCAGTTGCCCGGCGCCCCACACGGCGGGGTAGAGCGCGGCGAGGACGCCGATCTGGCCGACGGTCAGCCCGTGGGCGGCGAACAGCAGCGGGAAGATGCCCCAGGCCAGGCCGTCGTTGAGGTTGTTGACCATGCCGGCCTGGCTGGCGGCGGAGAGCGACTTCTCCCGGAACGAGGTGAGGACGGCGACCTGGCCGGTGGAGAGGTCCCCGTGCAGCGTGTCGTCGGCGGCGACGTGGGAGGCGGCCTCGTGCTGGGCGTGGCCGCGGGTCTCCTTGACCGCCAGCACGGACAACCCGAGGCCGAGGGCGATGTAGGCCGCTCCCAGCAGGAAGGGTGCGGGGCGCAGGCCGTAGGCGTTCGCCAGCCAGCCGGTGGCCAGCGCGGTGACCGCGACCGCGCCGTAGCCGGCGGCCTCGTTGAGCCCCATCGCGAGGCCGCGGCGGGCCGGGCCGACGAGGTCGATCTTCATGTTGACCGTGGTCGACCAGGTCAGGCCCTGGTTGACGCCGAGGAGCACGTTGGCGGCGACGACCTCCCACCAGGACGACGCGAAGATCAGCATGGCCGGCACCGGCAGGGCGACCAGCCAGCCGGCGACCAGGACGGGCTTGCGGCCGAACCGATCGGACAGGGTTCCGGCGAAGAAGTTGGTGACCGCCTTGACGACGCCGAAGGCGACGATGAAGGTCAGCGCCGCGGTGTAGCCGGAGAGGTGGAAGGTCCGGTCGGCCAACAGCGGCACCACGGTGCGCTCCTGGCCTAACGTGCCGCCGACCAGCGCGTTCACCGCGACCAGCAGCAGGAACTGGGCCAGGTTGGCCCGCAGGCCAAGCACCGGTCTGGCGGACGCTGGTGGCGTGAGGGGAGCGGGGGCGGTGCGGGGCGTGGGGGCGCTCACACGGACATCTCCAGCGTCTTGCCGGTGGCCTTCGCCCAGTCCTCCGCGCCGGCAGTGAGCACCGCTACACCGCTGTGACCGGCACGCTCGAGCGCGCTGGCGGCGGTGGTGGCCCGTTCCCCGTGCCCGCACATCGTCACCACCGGCCCGGCCGGCACGGCGGCGCCGGCCAGCGCGCCGAGTTCGATGTTGCGGCCGGACGGTAGGTGTCCGCCGGCGTACTCGCCCGCCTGCTGGACTTCGATGACCCGGGCAGGGTCGACCTGGTCCGAGTCGAGCAGCGGCACGGTGGCCAGCGGCTGCCCGGCGGCGGCCCACGCGGCGACCCCTCCGGTCAGCTCGCCGACGAGACGGTCGTAGCCGATCTTGCGGGCCCGCCAGACGATCTCCTCCGGGTCCTGGTCGGGGTTGCGGACGAACACCAGCGGCGTGGCCGGGTCGGGCACCAACCAGCCCAGCCACGTGGCGAACACCGGCCGCAGCGCGATGGCCAGCGACCCGGGCAGGTGGCCGGCGGCGTAGTCGGCCGGAGGGCGGACGTCGATCACCTCCGCGCCGGCGGCTCCGATCACCTGGTCCGCGGTCAGCGGCGTCAGGGCCGCGTCAGCGGGGGGCAGAGCGGGTCCGCGCCGGTTGAGCTCGGGCAGGCGCAGGAAGTACGGCGGGAACGAGCCGAGGCTGCCCAGCAGCCGAGCCACGAAGGCGTCCTCGTCGGGGGCGGACAGAAGCGGGTTGGTCGCCATCTCCCGGCCGATCGTGGTGGTGCGCTCGACCCCCGGCGGTGCGGAGCAGAAGGAGCCGGCGCCGTGCGTGGGCCACACCGCGGTTTGCTCCGGCAGCGTGGCCAGCCGGCGCAGCGAGGCGTACTGGGCGCGGGCCAGCGGCTCGGTCTGCTCTGGGGAGGCCAGGTCGGTGCGGGCGGCGGCGCCCACCAGCAACGACCCGCCGGTGAACACGCCCAGCGTGGTCGTCCCGTCGAGCAGCAGGTAGGCGAGGTGCTCGCCGGTGTGCCCGGGGGTGGCCAGGGCGCGCAGCGTCAGCCCGCCCAGGTCGGCCAGGTCGCCGTCACCGAGCCTGGTGTGCGGGAACTCGCGGCCGCCGGCGGCCGAGGCGTACACGGTCGCGCCGTCGCGGGCGGCCAGCCGGGTCGCACCACTGAGGAAGTCGACGTGCAGATGGGTGTCGGCCGCGGCGACCACCCGCAGCCCGCGCCGGGCCGCGGCGGCGTCCACCGCGCGCAGGTCCTGCGGCGGGTCGACCGCCAGTGCGCGCCCCTCGCCGAGGTCGACCAGGTAGCTGGAGTTGCCCAGGCCCTCGTCGACGACCGGGATGATCAGTCCGTCAGCCATGATCGGCTCCCTTCGGGGTGTGTACGCGGCGACGCCCCTTCGGGTACACTTTTCCACAGGTCTTTGGAGGAGTGTAGGTATGGGTGATCGGCAGACGAAGGAACGGCTGTTCGAGCAGTTCGCCGCGGTGGGCAAGGCGCTGGCCAACCCCAAGCGGCTCGAGCTGCTGGACCTGCTCGCCCAGAGCGAGCGCAGCGTCGAGGCCCTCGCGGCGGCCGCCGGGCTGGGGCTGACCACCTGCTCGGCCAACCTGCAGACGCTGCGGCAGGCCGGCCTAGTCAGCACCCGCCGGGAGAAGACGAAGGTCATCTACGCCCTCGCCGGCACCGACGTCGCCGCATTGCTGGCCGATCTGCGCTCGGTCGCGCAGACCCACCTCGCCGAGACCGAGCGCGCCCGGGCCGCCTACCTCGGCGGCGACGACGTCGAACAGGTGCCACGCGAGGAGCTGCTGCGTCGCGCCGAGGCCGGCGACGTCGTCGTGCTCGACGTCCGGCCGGCCGAGGAGTACGCCGCCGCGCACATCCCGGGCGCGGTCTCCATCCCGGTCGACGAGCTGGCAGTGCGGCTGGCCGAGCTGCCCGCCGACGCCGACATCGTCGCCTACTGCCGCGGCGCCTACTGCGTGTTCGCCCACCAGGCGGTGCGGCTGCTGCGCGGCGCCGGGCGGCCGGCCCGCAAGCTCACCGACGGCCTGCTCGAGTGGCGCCTCGCCGGCCTGCCGGTCACCTCGGGTGCCGCCTGAGCATCCCCGCCGAACCGGCCGCCTCGGCTGGCGTCGGCCGCCCGTCATAGCACTGCGGATTCAGGCGGCCCGGGCGGCGGTCGGTTCGCCCGACCGGCTGTCGGGGGCGAGTTCTTCGTCGTGCGGCGGGGCCTCCCGCTCGCTGAGCAGCAGTGAGGCGTCGTCGCCGGTGCATCCACTCGGGCGGCCGTCAAGGCGGGGGACAACCGGCGGACGGTCTCCGCGGGTGACAGGCCCTCAGCGCTTGTCTGCTCGATTGACCGGCCGGAATACCGCGCCAGCCAGTTCGACGATCACCGGGTCCCGGCCCACCCACAGCGAGGCGGGGTGCCCGGTGCTGGCCCGCCCGTGGCGAAGCTCACCACCTGCGGCAACCCCAGCCCAGGGACGTGCCACCGCGATGGTCGGTGCCACGACAAGATCGTCGCCGGGCGCGGGTCCGGCCGCGCCCAGTCGACATGGTCTTCCCGTCCGGGCACGCGGTGAACGCGTCGGCTGGGTCGGGGGACGCCACCGGGCGGCGAACTGCCGTGCGTCGGACGCTGAGGCAGCATTTCGAACATGACCGCTCCGCTGGCCGCCGACGACCACCATCGGCTCGAGGTGATCGCGGCGCAGATGGAGGCCGTCATCAGCAGCGCGCCGTTCGGCATCGGGCTGTTCGACCGGGAGGTCCGGCACGTGCGGGTGAACCCGGTGCTCGAGGAGATGAACGGGCTCCCTGCCGCGCAGCTGCTGGGGCGGACGCCCGCGCAGCTGCATCCCGGCGTCGGGGAGGCGGCCGGGGAGATGTACCGGCAGGTGATGAGTTCGGGGCAGCCGCGCCGGGACGTGCTCATGACCGGCGCGGTGGGCCGCCGTCCCGACGACCTACGGCACTGGAACGCGAGCTTCTTCCCCGTCCGGCACGCCGGGACCGTCATCGGGCTGTGCGTCATCGTGGCCGACGTGACCGCCGAACACCGGCTCGCCGAGGCGCTGGCCGAGTCGGAGGAACGGCGCCGCCGCCTGGCAGAAGATCTGCAGAGCAGCCTGCTGCCCCCGCGCCTGCCCGCACCGACCGGTGTCGACCTGGCCGCGGTGTACCGGGCGGCCCAGGCGATGACCGCCGTTGGCGGGGACTTCTACGATCTCGTGGAACTCGACGGCTCCTCGTGGCTGCTGGTCGTCGGCGACGTCGAGGGCAGCGGACCGGTCGCCGCCTCGCTCACCGCCGCCGTCCGCTATGCGATCCGGGCAGCCGCCATCCGTACCTCCGATCCAGCGGAGGTGCTGGCCACCGCGAACGCGGTGCTGATGCGGCAGGGCGCGCCCGCCGGGACCTGCACCGCCGTCTGCGTGCTGATCGAGCGGGCCGGGGACCAGTTGCTGCTGCGCTGCGCCTCCGCCGGTCATCCGCTGCCGCTGATCCGCCGCGCCGGCACCGGCGCGGTGGACGAGCTGGGCACGCCGGGACCGCTGCTGGGCGCCCTGGACGCTCTGAACCTCCCGGTGCACACCTCGACGTTGTCGGCCGGCGACGTGCTGCTGCTCTACACCGACGGGGCGACCGAGGCCCGTCACCGCACCGGGAGCGAGACGATCGAGCTGTTCGGGGAGGACCGGCTGCGCGCGCTGCTGGCGGCCGCCGGGGGCGCCCCCGCCGCCGACATCGCCGAGCGGATCGAGGCCGGCGTGCTGGACTTCCAGGCCGGGCAGCCGGCCGACGACCTCGCCGTCCTCGTCCTGCGCGCCACCGGCGGGAGCTGAGCACCGCGTGGGCGCTACGCCGCTCGCACCCCGGCGAACACATCCCGCGCGGCTGTCCTCCTCAACCGTGCCGAGCTCGGGCTCATGACGCCGTGGAGTCGGTGATGGCACATCGCTCGCACGTTTGTCCTGCATCTCTGCTTGAGTGCAGTACTGTGGATTCGTGATTGAGTCGGATCGTCCTGTGGGCGGAGTTGATTACCCGCGTACGTACCAGGAGTTCCAGGAGTGGTTCCCTGACAACGCCGCCTGCGTTGAGTACCTC
>JBQCHF010000064.1:0-2746 GCA_051954955.1 Motilibacteraceae bacterium | reverse complement strand
TCCTGCTGCTGTTCGGCTCCATCTACAAGAGCAGCAGCACGCCCAAGGTCACCGTCGTGGAGATCGGCAAGGTCAGCGTGCTCGACCAGGCGCGGGCAGCCAGCCACGGCCAGCTGAACAAGGTGCTCGACGTCACCAGGCGCGCCAGCCTGGCCACGGCGCTGAATGACGTGCGGCAGGGCAACGTCGACGCAGCCGTTCAGCAGCAAGGGGGCCGTCTCATCGTCCACTACTCGGTCGCCAACCCGACCACCGCCGGGGTGGTCAACAGCGTGTTCTCCGGCATCGTGCAGGAGGCGAACCAGGCGGCATCCCCCCGGCCGCCGGCCTTTCAGCTGAGCGCCCAGCAGGTGGAGGACAAGTCGGCCAAGCCGATCCAGTACCTGACGCCGGGCCTGCTCGGCTGGGCGATCGCCTCCAGCGGGGCGTTCGCGGCGGCGATCACCCTCGTCGGATGGCGGAAGAACAAGCTCCTGCGCAGGCTTCGTCTCGCCCCGGTCAGCACGACGTCGATCGTCACCGCGCGGATCGCGGTCAGCGTCGCGGTCGCGGTCGTCGAGACGTTCGTGTTCATCGCCATCGCCACGACCCCCTATTTCGGGCTCAAGCTCACCGCCTACTGGTGGATGGCGATCCCGGTCGTGATCTGCGGCACGCTCGCCTTCCTCTCGATCGGGCTGCTGGTCGGGGCGCTCGCCAAGTCCCAGGAGGCCGCCACCGCGCTGGTGAACCTGATCATCCTGCCGATGGCGTTCCTGGGCGGGGCGTTCATCCCGCTCGCCTTCGCGCCGCAATGGATCGTGAACGTCTCCTACGTGATGCCGCTGCGCTATCTGGTCGTCGGCATGCAGAACGTGATGGCCCGGGGTGACGGCCCGGCCTCCGCGCTGCCGGCCATGGGCCTGCTGCTGGCGTTCGCCGCCGTGCTCACGCTGATCGCGGTGCGGGTGTTCCGGTGGGACGAGATATGAACCTGTCTCTCGGGTAAGCTCGGGGCCAGCCGACCACACCGTCCGGGAGAGATCCCGTGCGGCCAGCACGGGGCGCCGAAGGGGCAACCTCCCCGGAACCTCTCAGGCACCAGGGACCGGACGGGACAGGCGTCTCTGGAGTCGTGCTGCCCGGCATTGGGAGCGATGACAGAGGGGGAGGACCACAGCCGGGTGACCAGCACCCGGTGGCTCCCTCTGGAGGCTCCATGGACTTCGCGTCACGCCATATCGGGCCGTCCCGGGCCGAGCAGGAGCGGATGCTCGCGGCCGTCGGCTTTCCGTCGCTCGACGGGCTGACCGCCGCCGCGCTGCCGCCGGCCCTGGCCGCCACCGGCGTGCCACTGGACCTGCCCGGCCTGCCCGAGCCGCTGTCGGAGCCGGGAGCACTGGCCGAGCTGCGCCGGCTCGCGGCCCGGAACAGGGTCCTCACGTCCATGATCGGGCTCGGCTACTACCCGACCATCACCCCGGCCGTGATCCGCCGCAACGTGCTGGAGAACCCCGGCTGGTACACGGCCTACACGCCCTACCAGCCGGAGATCTCACAGGGACGTCTGGAAGCCCTCCTGAACTTCCAGACGATGGTCGCCGATCTGACCGGGCTTCCGGTCGCGGGCGCGTCCCTGCTGGACGAGGCGACCGCCGCCGCCGAGGCGATGACGCTGGCCCGGCGGGCGGCCGGCAAGGGCAGCATCTTCCTGGCCGACGCCGACTGCCTGCCGCAGACGCTGGCGGTGCTGGCCACGCGGGCCGAGCCGCTGGGCATCGACCTGGTCGTCGCCCGCCTCACCCCGGAGGTGGTGGCGGCCCAGCCGGAGGGGGAGCTGTTCGGCGTGCTGCTGGCCTATCCCGGGGCGAGCGGCGAGATCGCCGACCCACGGCCGGTCATCGCGGCCGCCAGCGGCCGCGGCGCAACGGTGGCCGTCGCCGCCGACCTGCTCGCGCTGACCCTGCTCACGCCGCCGGGAGAGCTGGGCGCCGACGTCGCGATCGGCACCACCCAGCGGTTCGGCGTGCCGATGGGCTTCGGCGGGCCGCACGCCGCTTACATCGCGGTACATGACAGCCTGCGCAGGCAGCTTCCGGGCCGGCTGGTGGGCGTGTCGGTGGACGCCGACGGCCACGCGGCATACCGGCTCGCTCTGCAGGCCAGGGAGCAGCACATCCGCCGGGAGAAGGCGACAAGCAACATCTGCACCGCACAGGTGCTGCTGGCGGTCATCGCCGGGATGTACGCCGCCTACCACGGCCCGGACGGCCTGGCGGCGATCGCCCGCAGGGTGCACGGCAAGGCCGTGGCCCTGGCGGCGACGCTGCGCATCCTGGGCGCCGCGGTGGAGTCTTCCGCCTTCTTCGACACGGTCCGGGTCCACGGGATGCC
Organism: Motilibacteraceae bacterium; assembly: GCA_051954955.1. Lineage (GTDB taxonomy): Bacteria > Actinomycetota > Actinomycetes > Motilibacterales > Motilibacteraceae > JBQCHF01. Next base: position 373 of record JBQCHF010000064.1, on the reverse strand, counting down.
GGGCGGCGCGGCGGCGGCGGTGGAGCGGGCCCGGCAGGCCGGCTACAACGTGTTCCTGGCGGACCCGGACACGGTGCAGGTTGCCTGCGACGAGACGACAACCGGCGACCACGTGCGGGAGGTCGCGGCCGCACTGGCCGGCCGCCCGGCCGGGGAGCTGGGCCTGGCCGACGGCGGCGAGGCGCTCCCGGCAGTCCTGCGGCGCACCTCGCCCTACCTCACCCACCCGGTGTTCCACGAGCACCGCAGCGAGACGGCCATGCTCCGCTACCTGCGGCGGCTGGCCGACTTCGACATCGCGCTGGACCGGTCGATGATCCCGCTGGGCTCGTGCACGATGAAGCTGAACGCGGCGGCGGAGATGGAGGCCATC
>JBQCHF010000063.1:0-15556 GCA_051954955.1 Motilibacteraceae bacterium | reverse complement strand
GGGTCGCGGCGGCGGGCGCGCTGGCGGGCTGCGGCTCCTCCAGCAGCGGCGGCACCACGTCCGGGGCGGCAGCGACCGGTGCGGCCTCCGCGTCGTCGGCCGGCTCGGCAGCGGCGACCCCGGACGACAAGGGCGGCGGTTCCGGCGACGGCTCGGGGGCCGCCGGCGCCGCGCTGGTGGACCTGTCCGCGGTGCCGGTGGGTGGCGCGGTGAGCGCCAAGGGCGCCGACGGCAAGCCACTCGTGGTCAGTCAGCCGACCGCCGGGACGGTTGTCTGCTTCTCGGCCAAGTGCACCCACCAGGGCTGCACGGTGGCGCCGGCCGGCAAGACCTTCCAGTGCCCATGCCACGGCTCCGTCTTCGACGCCGCCACCGGCAAGAACGTCTCCGGCCCCGCCCCGCGCCCGCTCACCGAGGTGCCGGTCAAGGTGACCGACGGGAAGGTTGTCCTCGCCTGACCGGGCGACCGGACGAACCGGTGGTCGACCGGCTGGTCGGCCGAGCGCTCGTAGGGCGTCTGGCGTGGCAGGACCGAGGAGGTGAGGGCGGTGGACCGGACGGCGGCGGCGGACGAGGACCTCGTGCGCTCGCTGTGGTCGCTGCACGGCTCCGCCCTGCTCGGCTACGTCACCCGCCTGGTGGACGGCGACCGGCAGCGCGCCGAGGACGTCGTGCAGGAGACCCGGCTGCGGGCCTGGCGGCACCCGGACAACGTGCGCAGCGCGCACGAGGCCAGGCCGTGGCTTTTCACGGTGGCCCGCCACCTCGTCGTCGACGGGGTGCGGGCCGCCCGGGCCCGCCCGCACGAGGTCGGCGACGACGCCCTAGCCGTGGTGCCGGCGGCCGAGGAGCTGGACCGGGCGCTGGAGGGCTGGGCGGTCACCGAGGCGATGCGGTCGCTGAGCCACGAGCACCGGGCCGTGCTGCTGCAGACCTACTTCATGGGACGCTCGGTCGCCGAGGCGGCCGAGGTGCTGGGAGTGCCCGCGGGCACGGTGAAGTCGAGGACCTACTACGCGCTGCGCGCGCTGCGCCTGGCGCTGCAGGAACGTGGGGTGACGTCGTGACGTGCGCGGAGGTGCGGCTCGCCCTGGGAGCGCACGTGCTCGGCGCCCTGGACCCAGCCGAGCGCGCCGACGTCGAGGCGCACCTGGCGGCCTGCCCGGGCTGCCGCGAGGAGCTGGCCGAGCTGGCGGTCCTGCCCGGGCTGATGTCGCGGGTGGACCCGACCGATCTGGACTTCTCCGACGACGGGTCCGACGAGCCGTCGGAGGCGAGCGCGGAGCATGTGCTGGACGCCGTCCTGTTCCAGGTCGCCCGCGAGCGCCGGGCCGCGCGGCGTCGTCGGGCGGTGCTGACCACCGTCGGCCTGGTCGCCGCGGCGGCGGTGGCCGCGGTGCTCGCGCTGGTCGTGCCGGGCCGCGGCCCGTCCACCCCGCCCGCGCAGGTGGCCGCCGCGCGCACCGTCGTCGCCGACGGCCCCGGGGGGGTCCACTTCACCGCCGACCTCACCCCCCGCGGCTGGGGCACCGAGGTGGTGCTGCACCTGTCCGGCGTGCCCCGCGGCCAGTGGTGCCAACTGGTCGCCGTGAGCCGCGACGGCCGCACCGAGGTGGCCGCCTCCTGGGTGGCCAGCTACGCCGGCCGCGCCGACGTCACCGGCGCCACCTCGGTGTCGCTGACCTCCCTCGCCGCGCTGCGGATCACCACCGACCAGGGCACGATCGCGTCCGCGGCGGTGCCGTCGTAGGGGGCCACTTCTTGGGGTGAGGGTGATGTTCAGTCACAGAGAAGATGTGAGGGTCACCCTCACCCCATCGCTCGGGTCCCGCTCGGGGTGGAAGGCGCTGGCGACGGGAGGAGTGCCGCACGGGGCGGGTCCCGGGCGGCCGGCTCGCGTGCGGACGAAGGCCCACCCGATTGGGTGAAGGTGCCCTTCATGCGAACCTATTGGCCACAAGCGCCCTTCACGGGACCCCCCTTGGGTGAGGGGCACCCTGTGCCAAACCTATTGGTTCAGGGTGCCCCTCACCCAACGGGTTCGATCTTGTGACGTCCTGCGAGACCGCCGGCCGGCCGCCCGACGCGCACACCCGCCGCCGGCCGCCGTCACGAGCGCCCTTGCCTTCGACCTGACCAGTGACGACCGCCGCGTCCACGCACGGTCCGTGGAGCCACCTCAGGGCGATCGCCCGAAGCACAGGTCCCTGGTCCTGGCAACCTGCCCGGGCGAGGGTTCGAAGGGTGGGCGCGCGGGAGCATCCGCCCGCCGGGGCTCCTCCATCGCCACGGGCCGGACCCGGCGCACGCTCTCCTGGACCGAGCCGACCCGGCGGCTGGCGGGCCGCCCGCCGCCTGCTGCACGGACCGTTCCGCACCCTCGTGGGCGGGCAGGTGCTCGGCCAGGCCGGCGACGGGCTCGCGCAGATCACCTTCGCCCAGCTGGTCTTCTTCGACGTCGGCAAGGGCGCGAGCCCCGGCCGGGTGGCGGGCGTCCTCGCGGCCACCCTGCTGCCGTTCACCCTGGTGGGGCCGGTCGCCGGGGTCTTCATCGACCGGTGGGACCGGCGGCGGACGCTGGTGGCGGTCAGCGCCGTGCGCGCCCTCGTTGCGGTGCCGGCCACCGCGCTGGCCGTGGCCGGCGTGGCCCGAGCCACCGAGGTCGGCGCGTACGTCTGCCTGGTCCTGCTGCTGTCCTGCTCGCGGTTCATCCTGTCCGGCAAGGCGGCCGTGCTCCCGCGGCTGGTGCCGCAGGAGGACCTGGTGGAGGCGAACGCCCTCTCCGGGGTGTCCGGCATGGTCCTCGAGTTCGCGGCAGCGGTGGTCGGGGCGATGTTCGTCCAGCTCTCCATGCCGGCCGGGTTCGTCCTCGCGATGGTCTGCTACGTCGCCTCCGGCGGGCTGTTCCTCCGCCTACCGTCTGTAGGAGAGACAGGAGCCGGGCACGTCCGACTCCTCGGGCAGCTGCGCGCCGTGGCTGCCGACTTCCGCACCGGGTTGGGAGTCGTGGTGCGCCAAGCGACGGTCCGACGACCGGTAGGAGCTGTCGGGCTGCACCGGTTCCTGCTCGGCGCCGGTTTCGTGCTGCTGGTCCTGGTGGCCGACTCGCAGTACCAGCTGCAGGCCTCCGGCTACGGGCTCGCACTGGGGGTGACCGGTCTCGCCGCGTTCGCCGGCACCGTGGCCGCCCCCGAGCTCGGCCGGCGCTATCAGCCGGAGGCGCTGCTCCCGCTGGCCTTCCTCCCGCCCGCGGTCGCCGCACTGGCGACCGGCTTCGTGCCCACCCTCGGCACCCTGCTGGCCACCCTCGCCGTGGCCTCGGTCTCCTTCCAGGTGCTCAAGGTTCTCTCCGACGCCCTGCTCGGGCGCGAGGCGGCGGATGCCGTGCGCGGCCGGGTCTTCTCCGTCTACGACGCCGTCTACAACATCGGTTTCGTGCTGGCCGGGCTGGCGCTGGTGCCGCTCTGGCACCAAGGCGCCGCCCGCGAGCTGCTGTGGTGGCTGGCCGCGGCCTTCGCCACCGGCTGGCTGCTCCTGGCCGCCACCGGCAAGGGGTGGCCGTTCGTCCGGCCGAGGTCCGGCGCCGGAGGCTCGACCCGGACCTCGCGGTGGGGCGGCCGCGCCCTCTCGGTGCTGGCCGGCCTGCTGCCGGTGCTCGCCTTCCCGCCCACCCGGTGGTGGTAGCTCGCCTGGGTCGCCCTGGTCCCCTGGCTGCTGCTGCTCGCCGGGGCGCCGGACCGCGCCGAGGCCGGACGTCGGGGGTGGTGCGCTTCCGTGGCGTTCCTGCTCGCCGCGCACAGCTGGGTGCTGCCCTCGACCGGCGTCTTCGGGGCGGTCGGGGCGGCCACGCTGGCGCTGCTGTGGGTCCCGTGGTCGATGGCCGCACGCACCCTGCTGCAGGCGCGCAGCGCACGGCGCGCCGTCACCGCCGTCGTGGTGCTGCCGGCCGGCTGGGTCTGCCTCGACCTGCTGCGCTCCTCGCCGCTCACCCGGGACGCCTGGGCCTTCCTCGGCGCCAGCCAGGCGCCGGCGCCCACGCTGCTCGCCCCCGCCGCCCTGGGCGGTGTCTGGCTGGTCACCTTCCTGGTGGTCGCGGCCGACACCGCGCTCGCGGTGGCCCTCCGGTCACCGGGCCGCGCGCGGGCGGCGTCGCTGCTGCTGGCCGCGGCGACGGTGCTGGCCGGGCCGGTGTGCTGGCAGCTGGCGCCCGGGCCGGGAGGCGGGGCGCCCTGGCGGATCGCCACCGTGCAGCCCGGCGCGCTGGACGAGGCGCCGGCCCGGTTCGACGTCGAGAGCCGGCTCACCGCCGCGCTGCCGAGGGGGCGCTACGACCTGGTGGTCTGGGGCGAGAGCAGCGTCGGCGACGACCTCTCCCGCCGACCGGACCTGACCGCACGTCTGCGGTCGCTGGCACGGAGGACCGGGGCGCCGCTGCTGGTGAACGTGGACGCCCGCCGCGCCGACGGCCGGATCCGCAAGGCGGCCGTGCTGGTCGGGCCAGGCGGGGTGCTCGGCTCCTACGACAAGACCCGGCTGGTGCCCTTCGGCGAGTACGTCCCGCTGCACCCGGTCCTGGGCTGGCTCACCCAGGTGACGAAGGCCCCCTCCCAGGACCGGGTCGCCGGCACCGGCGTCACCGTGCTGCGGGCCGGCGGCGTGTCCTTCACTCCGCTGATCTGCTTCGAGTCGACCTTCCCGGACCTGGCCCGGATTGGCGCTGCGCGGGACGCCGAGCTGCTGGTGGTGCAGTCCGCGGACTCCACCTTCCAGGGCAGCGCCGAGCTGCCTCATCACGCGGCGCTGGCCGCCGTCCGGGCGGTGGAGACCGGGCGCCCGGTGGTCCAGGCCACCCTGACCAGGGACTCGGTGGCCTACGACAGCCGCGGGCGCCTGCTGGCCGGCCTCGGCGACGGGCGGCGGGGCACGCTCGTCGTCAACATGCCCCGCGGCCTCGCCGGAGCCACCCCCTACGTCCGGCTCGGCGAGTGGGTACCGGCGCTCTCCGTGGTCCTGGTGGGCGCCGCCGTGCTCGCGACCGGGGTGCAGGCCGCGGGAGGTCACAGCAGCGACTTGACCGCCTGGTCGAAGAGCGCGAGCTGCGCCGCCGCGGACTGCCCGGCGTAGGCGAACTCCAGGTGGAAGTGGTCGAGCAGGAGCTCGCCCTTGACCGTGAGCAGCTGCGCCTCGTCGCTGTCGTGGATCGCGATGAGGTCGTCGCGGTCGCCCTTCACCATCCAGATTCCCGAGCCGTCCTCGAACATGAAGATCTCCGGCTGCGAGCTGCGGCCCTCGCTCGCCCGGCGTCCCCAGAACTCCATGACGTCGGCGGCGTACTTCAGCGCCTTCTCCTCGCGCCCGGCGATCGTGCCGCGCCAGGTGACGATCATCGCAGCGTCCATGTGGACCCCCTCGTCGACGTCTGTCCCCTGGCCGACCGTGCGCCCGCACCGGGCAGCGGGCAACCGCCGATCGAGCGCCCCGGTGACGGGCCGGCCGCGCACGATGAGGAGGTGCAGGAGACGCCGCCCCGGCCGCTGCCGGCCCTACGCCGTCTGCCGCGCCCCCTCGAGCACCTGGTGCTCAGCTCCGCCGCGCCGGTCGGGCGCCTGCTGCGCATGGCTGCCGAGGTGAACGCCGCCGACCGGGCCATGGCGCTGGCCGCCCAGGCACTGCTGGCGTTCTTCCCCATGCTCATGGTGGTCGCATCGGTCGGCCCGGTCGGCTCGACCACGTTCACCCGCTTCCTGTCCGACCGGGTGCGCCTGTCCGGGTCCTCGCTCACCGCGGTCACCGACGTCATGTCCGACCCGCAGCAGGTGCGCAACGCCACCGGCGCGCTCGGCTTCCTGCTGGTCGTTTTGTCCGCCACCAGCTTCAGCCGGGCGCTGCAGCGCACCAACCAGGCGTGCTGGGGGCTGCCCAGCAGCGGGCTGCGGGGCGCGTGGCGGGGACTGGCCTGGCTGGGCGGGCTCGTCGCCTACATCTGGATGACCAGCACGCTCCTACGCAGCGTCGGAGACGCGCTGCTGGGGCCGGTCGGGGTCGGTGTCGCCTCGGCGCTGGGTGGCTTTCTCGTGTGGTGGTGGTCTGCCTGGCTCCTGCTCGCCGCGCGGGTGACGTGGCGCTGGCTGCTGCCGCAGGCCGCGCTCACCGCCACCGGCATGGGGGTCTACACCCTCGCCTCCGCGGTCTACATGCCCCGTGCCGTGGAGAGCTCGGCCGGCCAGTTCGGGCCGATCGGCGTCGTGTTCGCCCTCGCCACCTGGCTGGTCGGCGGCGGCTTCGTCGTCGTGTTCGCCACGGTGGGCGGCGCGTTCCTCGCCCGGGACGAGTGCCGGCTGGCGGTGTCTGTCCGACGCCTCGTCGGAGTCGGTCCCGCTCCGTGGCGGCCCGACCCGCAGCCGCGATGACGCGGCCTACGCCGAGCCGACGTACGCCGCGAGGTGCTCGCCGGTGAGGGTGGACCGGGCGGCCACCAGGTCCGCCGGCGTGCCCTCGAAGACCAGCCGTCCGCCCTCGTGCCCGGCACCCGGCCCGAGGTCGATGATCCAGTCGGCGTGCGCCATCACGGCCAGGTGGTGCTCCACCACGATCACGGAGGTGCCGGCGTCGACCAGCCGGTCCAGCAGGCCCAGCAATGCGGCGACGTCGGCCAGGTGCAGCCCGGTGGTGGGTTCGTCCAGCACGTAGACGCCGCCCTTCTCCGCCATCCGCGCCGCCAGCTTGAGCCGCTGCCGCTCGCCGCCGGACAGGGACGTGAGCGGCTGGCCCAGGCCGAGGTAGCCCAGCCCGACGTCGGCCAGGCGCTGCAGGACCGCGTGCGCCGCGGGTGTCCTCGCCTCGCCGTCGGCGAAGAACGTCAGCGCCTCGGCCACGGGCATCGCGAGCACCTCGCTGATGTCCCGCCCGCCGAGCCGGTGCTCGAGCACCGCAATCTGGAAGCGCCGGCCCTCGCACTCCTCGCAGGTGCTGGCGACCCCGGCCATCATCCCGAGGTCGGTGTAGGTGACGCCCGCGCCGTTGCAGGTCGGGCACGCGCCCTCGGAGTTCGGGCTGAACAGCGCCGGCTTCACCCCGTTGGCCTTGGCGAACGCCTTGCGGATCGGCTCGAGCAGGCCGGTGTAGGTGGCCGGGTTGCTCCGCCGCGAGCCCCGGATCGGGCGCTGGTCCACCGTGACCACCCCCGCGTCGGCCGGGGTGGAGCCGTGCACCAGGGAGCTCTTGCCCGAGCCGGCGACCCCGGTGACCACCACCAGCACGCCCAGCGGGATGTCGACGTCCACGTCGCGCAGGTTGTGCGTGCTCGCGCCGCGGACCTGGAGCGCCCCGGTCGGCGTCCGCACCGCCTCCTTCACCGGGGTGCGGTCACCCAGGTGCCGCCCGGTGAGGGTGCCGCTGGCCCGCAGCTCCGCCACCGTCCCCTCGAAGCAGACCGTGCCGCCCTCGGTGCCGGCGCCCGGGCCGAGGTCGACGACGTGGTCGGCGACGGCGATGGTCTCGGGCTCGTGCTCGACCACGAGCACCGTGTTCCCCTTGTCCCGCAACCGGAGCAGCACCTCGTTCATGCGGCGGACGTCGTGCGGGTGCAGGCCGGCGGTGGGCTCGTCGAAGACGTAGGTGACGTCGGTGAGGGCCGAGCCGAGGTGGCGCAGCATGGTGACCCGCTGGGCCTCGCCGCCGGACAGCGTGCCCGACGGGCGGTCCAGGGAGAGGTAGCCCAGGCCGATCCGGGTGAAGGCGTCGAGTGTGTCGGCCAGTGCGGCCACCAGCGGAGCCACGGAGGCGTCGTCGATGCCGCGCACCCACCGCGCCAGGTCGCTGGTCTGCATCGCGCACGCCTCGGCGATGCTGATGCCGCGGATCCGCGCGGAGCGAGCGCTCTCGGCCAGCCGCGTGCCTGCGCACTCGGGGCACACGGCGAAGGTGACCGCGCGCTCCACGAAGGCGCGCACGTGCGGCTGCAGCGAGTCGACATCCTTGGACAGCATCGACTTCTGGATCCGAGGGATCAGTCCCTCGTAGGTGAGGTTGATGCCGTCGACCTTGATCTTGGTGGGCTCCTGGTGGAGCAGGGCGTGCAGCTCCTTCTTGGTGAACTGCGCGATCGGCTTGCCGGGATCGAAGAAGCCGCAGCCGCGGAAGATGCGGCCGTACCAGCCGTCCATGCTGTAGCCGGGGATGGTGAGCGCGCCCTCGTCGAGCGACTTGCTCGCGTCGTAGAGCTGGGCGAGGTCGATGTCGCTGACGTTGCCCATCCCTTCGCACCGCGGGCACATGCCGCCCAGCCGCTCGAAGGTGGCCTTCACCGCCCGGCGCACACCGCGCTGCACGGTGATCGCGCCGCTCGCCTCCACCGACGGGACGTTGAAGGCGAACGCGCTGGGCGGGCCGATGTGGGGCGTGCCCAGGCGGCTGAACAGGATCCGCAGCATGGCGTTGGCGTCGGTGACGGTGCCGACGGTGGAGCGCGGGTTGCTGCCCATCCGGTCCTGGTCGACGACGATCGCGGTCGTGAGGCCGTCCAGCACGTCGACCTCAGGGCGACCCAGGGTGGGCATGAAGCCCTGCACGAAGGCGCTGTAGGTCTCGTTGATCAGGCGTTGGGACTCGGCGGCGATGGTGCCGAACACCAGCGAGCTCTTGCCCGAGCCGGACACCCCGGTGAACACCGTGAGACGACGCTTGGGGATCTCGACCGTGACGTCCTTGAGGTTGTTCTCCCGCGCGCCGTGCACGCGGATGCGGTCGTGGGCGTCCGCGGGACGGCTCTCGACGTCGGGAGCCTGGGCGCTGCGTGTTCCCTGCCTGCCGCGCGTCGTCGCCATCGTGTCTCCCCGCCCCGAAGTCGCCCTGCCGCCGCCGTCGCGGCCGCCGCACGTCACCGTAGGCGGGCGCGGGGCGCAGCACTTCTCGATCCGTGATCGCTCAGCCGGCGGCCTGCCGGAGGCACACGCAGCAGTCCGGCGGCGCGGGCGCGAGGGTGGCCTCGACGCCCTGCACGCCCAGGCCGGCGACGAGCCCGCTCACGAAGCGCTCGTTGAGCCCGCAGACCAGCTCGGGCGCGACGTCGACGGCAGCCTCGAAGGGGCAGTTGCGCAGGCGCACCTCGCCCTCGCTGCGGCAGGGCTCGTAGCCGAGCCCGGCGAGCCTGGCCGCCACCACGTCCAGACCGTCGACCGGTCCCGCGCCGTCGGAGACCCCGACTACCGGCCCGCCGCCCCCTTCGCACCGGGCCGCGGCGCCGAGCCGGCGACCCTCCGCCTCGGCGGCGTCCCGGACGGCCTGGGCGGCGGCGGGGCTCTCTCGCACCCCGGTGGCCAGCACCCGGGCGACGAGGTCGTAGCGGCGCGCCGGCAGCGTGACCGCGACGTCGACCTGCGTCCACCGGTAGCGCTTGGCCGGTCGCCCCGCCCCCGGCCCGCTCCGCCCCGGCGGGCGGGCGTAGTCGACCTCGAGCAGCCCGGCCTCGGCGAGCTGGTCGAGGTGGAACGCAGCCAGGCGACGACTGATGCCGCAGGCGCTCGCCACCTCGTCCCGGGTGCACGCGGCCCGCGCCGCACGGACCACCTCGAGCACCTGTCGCCGGGTCGGCTCGGTGAGCAGCTGCACGGTCTGCCAGTCGGTGCCTGCCGGATCCCCCAGACCACCCGAACCCGCCGAGCCGTCCGAGCCGTCCGAGCCCGCTGGGCGGCCCGACGCGCCCGCGCCGCCTGCAGCACCCACGCCCATGGTTGACACCTCCGCTCCCGAGGTCTATTGCTAATCGCAATTGGTTTTAGTGTCGCCTCTGACGACCAGGCGTCAACGTACGCGGACCGCCAGCACCAGCAGCCGTGCCAGCACCGCCAGCACGCACGACCAGACATGTCCGGACACTCACGGGAGATCCGATGCGCCACGTCTCGTTCCGCCCCTCGCTCACCCTCGCCCACCGGGAGAACCGCGGCCTGCGCGGCCTGGCCGGCAAGCCGTTCCACCCACCGCTCACCGACGTGCCGATCGCGGCCTACCTGTTCACCGTGGTCTTCGACGTCCTCTCCGCGGCCCTGCACGGCGGCCACCCCGGGGCGAGCCGGCAGCTGTTCCTCGCCGGCACCTGGGTGCTGCTCGGCGGCGCCGCGGTCTCGGTGCTGGCCGCGCTCACCGGCTGGGCCGACTGGCACCGCTCCAGCGAGCCCGGGACCCAGGCCCGCCGCACGGTGAACGCGCACGCCCTGACGATGATCACCGTCACGGTCCTCGTCCTCGTCGACCTCGCCCTGCGCGGCCTCGTGTGGGGTGACCGGGCCTCCACGCCGGCCCTCGTTCTCGTGCTCTCGGTGCTGGCCGCCGCGCTGGTGACGCTCGGCGCGACGATCGGCGGCACGCTCGTCTTCGACTACGGCTTCAACGTCGAGACCGCCACGGACTCCCCGGTCTGGCACCGCGACGAGGTCGACCTGCGCCCGGGGCAGAAGGCGACCGAGCCCATCGTGTGACCTGCGACCGGTGACCGGATGACCACAGCGTTCGTCCTGTCCGGCGGCGGCACCCTCGGAGCCGTCCAGGTCGGGATGCTGCTCGCGCTGGCCGAGCGCGGCACGGTCCCCGACCTGGTCGTCGGCTCCTCGGTCGGCGCCCTCAACGCCGCCTTCCTCGCCGCCGCCCCCTCCATCGACGGGGTGCGGGGTCTGGAGCGGGTGTGGCGGGGCCTGCGGCGCCGGGACGTCTTCCCCCTGCCGCTGCGGCCGGTGCCGGGGGTGGCCGCTCTGGCCGCCGTCGCGGGCCGGCGCAGCTCCCTGGTCGACGGCGGGCCGCTGCGCCGGCTGGTCCGCCGTCACCTGGCCTTCGACCGGCTCGAGGACGCCCTCGTCCCGGTGCACGTGGTCGCGACCGACGTCCTCACCGGCCACGAGGTCGTGCTGTCCGAAGGGCCGGCGGTCGACGCCGTGCTGGCCAGCGCGGCGCTGCCCGGGGTGCTCCCACCGGTCGCCGTCGAGGACCACCTGCTGGTGGACGGCGGGGTGGTGGACAACTCGCCGATCTCGGTCGCGGTGGCGCTCGGCGCCGAGCGGGTGATCGTGCTGCCCACCGGCTACGCCTGCGCCCTGACCGCGCCACCCCGCTCGGCGCTGGGGACCGCCCTGCACGCCGTGACGCTGGCGGTCCAGCGCCGCCTGCTCCTCGACGTCGAGGCGCTGCAGCACGAGGTGGACCTGCAGGTGGTGCCGCCGCTGTGCCCGCTGGCGGTGTCGCCGGCCGACTTCTCCCGCAGCGGCGAGCTGGTCGAGCGGGCGCTGCGCTCGACCCGGGAGTGGCTCAACGCGCCGCGGGCGGCGGACCAGGCGAGCCAGCTGGCCCTGCACCGGCATGCCGGCCAGCGCTAGATCACGAAGCGTCGCAACGGGTGCGCACACCTTTGCAGGGGTACACGGGTGCGCATGACCGTGCTCAGCACCGCGTGGGACTGCGTCGTCGAGGGCTTCTTCATGTTCTGGGAGACCCTCTGGGCGCTCATCCTCGGCTTCACGCTGTCCGGGATGGTGCAGTCGTTCGTCAGCCGCGCGGAGATGGAGCGGGTGATGGGCGACCACCACCCGCGCACCATCGTGCGCACCTCGCTGATCGGTGCGGCCAGCTCCAGCTGCTCCTACGCCGCGAGCGCCCTGGCCCGCTCGCTGTTCCGCCGCGGGGCGGACTTCACCACCGCGATGGTGTTCATGTTCGCCAGCACCAACCTGGTGCTCGAGCTGGGCATCGTCCTCTGGCTGCTCATGGGCTGGCAGTTCGCCGCGGCCGAGCTGGTCGGCGGCGTGATCATGGTGGCGCTGCTCGTGCTGCTCGCCCCGAAGGTCTTCCCCGCCCGCCTGGTCGAGGAGGCGCGGCAGCACACCGGCGCGGACGGCGGGCACGGCGCCGGAGGGCAGAGCGGTCACGACGGCCACGGCGACGCCCCCGAGGACGACCGGCCGCTGCGGGAGCGGCTGCGCAGCCGGGCAGGCTGGGCCGACGCCGCCGGCTACGCGGTGTCGGACGTCACGATGCTGCGCCGGGAGCTGCTGCTGGGCTACCTGCTCGCCGGCATCCTGGCCGTGGCGGTCCCGGCCTCGGTGTACAGCACCGTCTTCATCAGCGGCCACGGCCTGCTCACCGACATCGAGAACGTGGTGGTCGGTCCCTTCATCGCCTTCATCAGCTTCGTCTGCTCGGTGGGCAACGTGCCGCTGGCGGCGGCGCTCTACGAGGGCGGCATCTCCTTCGGCGGCACGGTGGCGTTCGTCTTCGCCGACCTCATCGCGCTGCCGCTGGTGCTGATCTACGCCAAGTTCTACGGCCGGCGGGTGGCGGTCCGGCTGTTCCTCACCTTCTGGCTGGTGATGGGCGTCGCCGGGCTCGCCGTCGACCTGCTCTTCCGGGCCGTCGGCATCCCCGCCCCCGACCGCCGCACCGAGATCGCGCCCACCGGATTCACGTGGAACTACACGACCGTGCTCAACCTCGTCTTCCTGGTGGTGGCCGCGGTGGTCTACGTGACCTATCGCAACCGCGAGCGGCTCGGCGGCGGCCAGGACTACGCGAAGGACCCGGTGTGCGGGATGCAGGTCGAGCGGTCGAACCCTGGCGCCACCACCGAGCACGAGGGGCAGACCGTGTTCTTCTGCTCCGACCGCTGCCGCGACCGGTTCCTCGCCGACCCGGCCCGCTACCTGTCCTCGTCGGACACCTCGACGGCCGAGGACGGCTCCTCCACGGCGAGCACGGACCCGGTCTGCGGGATGCAGGTCGACCCGGAGCACCCCGGTGCCAGCGCCGAGCACGACGGCCGCACCGTCGCCTTCTGCTCGTCCGGCTGCCGGGACCAGTTCCTGGCCGACCCCGAGCGCTATGCGCCGAGCACCCACGGCAGCGGCGACGTCGACCTGCGGGGGGAGCGGCAGCACCAGGGACACCAGCAGCACCAGGGGCACCAGGGGCACCAGCAGGGCCGCCGGTAGGCAGGCTGGCCCGACCTCCGCTTGCGCTGGTTACCGGCGGGTAGCATGATGCTTGTTACTCGCCAGTAGACGCACGCCCGCTGCGCCGGCGAGGTCCGCCCGGAGCATCCCTCGGAGGTCTGGTCCCATGGGCCACTACAAGAGCAACCTGCGCGACATCGAGTTCAACCTGTTCGAGGTGTTCGACCGGCAGGGGATCCTCGGGTCCGGCCGCTACGCCGACCTGGACGAGGACACCGCCCGCGCGATCCTCGGCGAGGTCGAGCAGCTGTGCACCGGGGTGCTCGCCGAGAGCTTCACCGACGCCGACCGCAACCCGCCGGTCTACGACCCGGCCACCTACTCGGTCACCGTCCCGGCCTCATTCGCCAAGGACTACAAGACCTACATGGACGCCGGCTGGGCCTACCTCGACCTGCCCGAGGAGCTCGGCGGCACCCCGTGCCCGCCGTCGGTGCGCTGGGCCGCGCACGAGATGGTGCTCGGCGCCAACCCCGCCATCCACATGTTCGCCGCCGGCGCCGGCTTCGCGAAGATCGTCTGGGACCTCGGCACCCCGGAGCAGAAGCGCTGGGCGCAGCTGATGGCCGAGAAGCAGTGGGGCTCCACCATGGTCCTCACCGAGCCCGACGCCGGCTCCGACGTCGGCGCGGGCCGCACCAAGGCGATCCCGCAGCCGGACGGCTCGTGGCACATCGAGGGCGTCAAGCGCTTCATCACCTCCGCCGAGCACGACATGACCGAGAACATCATCCACCTGGTGCTGGCCCGCCCCGAGGGCGTCGAGGGCGCCGGCGGCCCGGGCACCAAGGGCCTGTCGCTGTTCTTCGTGCCCAAGTTCCACTTCGACGCCGAGACCGGCGAGCTGGGCGAGCGCAACGGCGCCTTCGTCACCAACGTCGAGCACAAGATGGGCCTGAAGGTCTCCACCACCTGCGAGCTGCGGTTCGGCGAGATCGACGGCATCCCGGCCCAGGGCTGGCTGGTCGGCGAGGTGCACGACGGCATCGCGCAGATGTTCAAGATCATCGAGTCGGCTCGGATGATGGTCGGCACCAAGGCGATCGCCACGCTGTCCACCGGCTACCTCAACGCGCTGGACTACGCCAAGAACCGGGTGCAGGGTGCGGATCTGACCCAGATGACCGACAAGACCGCGCCCCGGGTCACCATCACCCACCACCCGGACGTGCGCCGCTCGCTCCTGACCCAGAAGGCCTACGCCGAGGGCATGCGCGCGCTGATGCTCTACACCGCGACCATCCAGGACGCGATCGCGGTGGGCGAGGCCGCCGGCGAGGACGTGAACCTCCTGGAGCGGCTCAACGACCTGCTGCTGCCGATCGTCAAGGGCTACGGCTCGGAGAAGTCCTACGCACTGCTGGGCGCAGAGTCGCTGCAGACCTACGGCGGGTCGGGCTTCCTGCAGGACTACCCGCTCGAGCAGTACATCCGCGACTCCAAGATCGACACCCTCTACGAGGGCACCACGGCCATCCAGGGCCAGGACTTCTTCTTCCGCAAGATCGTGCGGGACAAGGGCCAGGCGCTCACCAAGCTGATGACCGAGGTCCAGGAGTTCGCCAAGGGCGACGCCGGCAACGGCAAGCTCGCCGTCGAGCGCGACCTGCTCGGCAAGGCGATCGAGGACGTCCAGGGCATCGTCGGGGCGATGGTCGGCCAGCTCACCACCGCCGCCGAGGACCCGCGCAACATCTACAAGGTGGGCCTGAACACCTCGCGCCTGCTGATGGCCTCCGGCGACCTGGTCGTCGCGTGGCTGCTGCTGCGCCAGGCCGAGGTCGCCCTCGCCCGGCTCTCCGACGGGCCGTCGGAGAAGGACCGCTCGTTCTACGAGGGCAAGGTGGCCGCGGCCAAGTGGTTCGCCCGCCAGGTGCTGCCGCTGCTGTCCGCGCAGCGCGCGGTGGCCGAGGCCGTCGACAACGACGTCATGGACCTGCCGGAGGCCGCGTTCTAGGACGTCCTCGTCCTCAGCCGGGGGCGCCCTCATCCGCAACGTCGCGGGTGGGGCGCCCTTCGTCGTGATCAGGGTCCAGGCGTAGCGGAGCTCGTGAGCGGGTACCTCAGTGGCCAGGACGGTCCGCACGGGCGGGCCCGGAACCGGGAGGCTCCACGATGGGTATCGGCGTCAGCGTCTTCCTCATCGCGGTCGGCGCGATCCTCAGCTTCGCCGTGCAGGACGCCATCAGCGGCGTGAACCTCGTCGTCGTCGGCTACATCCTCATGGCCGCCGGCGTGCTCGGCATCATCATCGCCCTGGTGATGAACAACCAGCGCACGCACACCAGCCACACGACGGTCGAAGACCGGCACGTGCACAACGACTACTGATCTCGGCAGCTTCGTGCGTGAGGGGCGCCCACACCCCGCACATTGCGGGTGTGGGCGCCCTTAGCGTATGTGGTGGGTCGGTCCCGCGCCAGCAGCCGGCGTGTCGCACGGTCGAAAGGCGCTGGTGACGGGCGGAGCCCGGCGGGGGGCGGGCGTGCGCGGCCGGCCGGCGGTCGCGATACCGCATGAGTGGTCCACCCAAGCCGAACCCTTCGCAGGGGGGGCCCCCC
>JBQCHF010000062.1:0-27952 GCA_051954955.1 Motilibacteraceae bacterium | reverse complement strand
TGCACTGGGACTGGCAGCCGGCAGAGGACGTCGACGTGATCGGTCCCATGGCGTTCACGGTGCACGTCTCGGTGGCCGGCACGGCGGACCCCCTCCTGTTCGCCCGGGTCCGCAAGCTCCGGGCCGGCCGCGAGGTCACCTTCGAGGGGAGCTACGGCTTCGCCCTGGACGGGGTGAGCGTAGGTTGGCAGCGCGCGGCGCACCGCGAGCTGGACGAGGCACTGTCCACCCCCACGCAGCCGGTGCACCGGCACGACCGCGCGCAGCCGCTGGCCCCCGGCGAGGTCGTGCCGGTGCGGATCGCCCTGCTCCCCCACGCCACCCGGTTCCGGGCCGGCGAGGTCCTGCGCCTCGAGCTCACAGGCCGCTGGCCGGTGCCCCGGGACCCGCTGCGGGGCCAGTTCCCGGCCGGCTATCGGAGGAGCCCACGCGGCAGCCTCACGGTGCACACCGGCCCGGGGCAGCCGAGCAGCCTGCTGATGGACGTGCGCCCGCTGCCCCGCTGACGGTTCGGCGGGTGGTCCTGAGACGGGTTCGGGGTCCGGCCGCAGCCGGGCCCCGCGCCCGCCCCCTCACCCGAGCCGGTCCCCTGGCTCGCGCTCCCTGCCCGCCCCTGCCCGGGCAGGGCGTCCTGCTCCTAACCCTTCACCGCGCCCGACGTCAGCCCGCGGACGAAGTAGCGCTGCAACGACAGGAAGACCACCACCGGCACGACCATGCTGACGAACGCCCCCGCCGTGAGCAGCTCCCAACCCTGCCCTTGGGAACCGAGCAGGCCGGCGAGGTTGACCGTGACCACCATGTTGTCCCCGGAGCCGAGGAACACCAGCGCGATCAGCAGGTCGTTCCACACCCAGAGGAACTGGAAGATGGCGAACGAGGCGAGCGCGGGGATGGACAGGGGGACGACCAGCCGCCAGAAGGTCTGGAAGTGGCTCGCCCCGTCGATCTTGGCCGACTCGATGACCGCCTTGGGCAGGCCCGCCATGTAGTTGCGCAGGATGTACACCGCGAGCGGCATGCCGAACCCGGCGTGGGCGAGCCACACCGCGGGGAACGTGCCGTTCAGGCCGAGCCGGCCGTAGAACTGCAGCAGCGGCACCAGGGCCACCTGGTTCGGGACGACGAGCAGCCCGACCACGACGATGAAGAGCACCTCGCGGCCTCGGAACTCCAGGAAGGTGAAGGCGTAGGCCGCGAACGCAGCGATCATGATGGGGATGATCGTCGCGGGCACCGCCACCGCCAGGCTGTTGACGAAGCTGCTGGCCATCGGGGTCTGCCCGCCGAACAGGACGTCGTGGTAGTTGCTCAACGTCCACTGCGTCGCCTTCAGCGGGTTGGCGAAGGCCGTCCACCAGCCGCTGGAGTTGGCCGCGTCGGTGGTCCGGAAGGACGTGACGAGCAGTCCCACGGTGGGCAGCAGCCACAGCACGCAGAGCAAGGTCATGACCCCCCGGACGACCCAGCCGGCTCCCTTCGCCGCCGTCGGCCCCTGGCCGGGATGGCCGGCGCGGCGTGGCCTGCTGGTCCGCGTCGGGGTGGGGACTGGCGTCTCCAGGGCGAGGTTGCTCATCCCATCTCCTCCTGCGCGCGGAACTGCCGCACCTGGTAGACCAGCACGGGCATGACCGCCAGCAGCAGCATCACCACGATGGCCGCCGCGTAGCCGTTGTTGCCGTTGGTGAACAGCTCGCTGTAGAAGCGCATGCCGATGACGTCGGTGTTGAAGTTGCCGCCCGTGGTGACGTAGATGATGTCGAAGATCTTCATGACCGTGATCAGCACGGTGATGAAGACGGCGATCACCGTGGGCCAGATCTGCGGGACGACGATGCGGAAGAAGATCATGCGCTCGCTGGCCCCGTCGATCCGCCCGGCCTCGAGCGTGTCGTCGGGTACCCCCTTGACCGCGGCGGACAGCAGCACCATCGCGAACCCGACCTGCGCCCAGATCATGATCACCATCAGCAGGAGGCTGTTGACGTGGGCCTGGCTCAGCTGGAGCCACGCGACCGGGTCGAAGCCCAGCTTGGTCACGACAGCGTTGAGCAGACCGATCTGCGGCTGCCCCGCCGGGCGCGCCTCGTAGACGAAGCGCCAGATGGTCGCCGCACCGGCCATGCTGATCGCCATCGGCAGGAAGATCACTGACTTGGTGAGCTTCTCCGCCCGCGGTCGCAGCCGGTCCGCGAGCACCGCGATGGCGAGGCCGAACACCACGGTGAGGGCCGGCACCACGAGCATCCAGAGCAGGGTGTTGAGCAGGGTGACGCTCAGGAAGTCCTTGTCCGTGAGCAGGTCGGTGTAGTTCCGCAGCCCCACCCAGGCCGTGGACTGCGCGTCGGCGAAGCTGAGCACCAGGGTGCGGACCGCGGGGTAGACCAGGAACAGCCCGATCGCCAGCACCGCTGGCCCGACGAAGGCGTAGGGCTTCACCCGACGCTCCCAGCGGGCGGGGAGCAGCTCGGCGATCTTGTTGAGCACGTAGAACAGCACGAGTGCGCCGAAGACGCCGCTGACCACGGCGAGGAGCGCGTTCACCACCTTGAGCACCACGCCGGGTGCCTCCTTCCACAGAAGCGAGGTGGTGGGGGCGCGCGGGCGGAGCGGAGCCCGCGCACCCCCACGTCTCAGGGGCCGTCCGTCAGCTCGACGGCCAGCTCTCGTCGATGTTCTTCAGCGTGGTCTCCAGGTCCTGCTGCCCGGAGGTGTAGGCGACGATCCCCTTCCAGAAGCTGCCGGTGCCGACCTTGCCCGGCATGCTGTCCGAGGCGTCGAAAGCGAGGCCGGACGACTGATAGGCGATCTTGGCTATGTCGCGCGTCGTCTGGTTGCCGTAGTTGTTCAGGTCGAAGTCCTTGTGCGGCGAGAGGAACCCGTGGTCCTCGGGACCCGCCCACTGCTTGCCGAAGGTCGGGTCCTCGGTGATGTACTTCAGCACCTTGTCCACGTTGGAGTCGCCCTTGGTGAACTCCGCGGCGAGGTCACCGCCACCCTCGACCTGGTCGAACTCTCCCTTCGGGAACGGGAAGACGCCCACCTCCGAGTCCAGGTTGGCCCGCACGTCGTCCGGGAAGAACCCCTTCTGCGTGATGAAGTTGCCCTGCTTGTACATGAAGCAGCCCGGCGGGCTCTTGAACATGGGGTTGGCCGCGGTGCCGAATGCCGTGCTGACGATGGACTTGCGGCCACCCAGCACGTTCCCGTCGGTGAAGGCGATCTTCGCGTAGTCCTGGAACGCCTGCTTGACCGGCGCGTCCTCGAACTTCACCTGGTGGGCGATCCACTGGTTGTAGACCTCGGGGCCGCTCTGCTTGAGCACGAACTCCTCGACCCAGTCGGTGCCGGGCCAGCCGGTCGCCTCCCCGGACTCCAGCCCGAGGCACCACGGGGTCTTGCCCTGCGAGCGGATCTTGTCGGTCAGGGCGTAGAGCTCGTCGATGGTCTTGGGCACCTGGTAGCCGCCGGCGCTGAAGGCCTTCTTGTCGTACCAGACCAGGCTCTTGACGTTCATGGAGATCGGGACGCCGTAGAGCTTGCCATCCGCACTGGCCGCGTCGAGGAAGCCGGGAACGATGCTCGACTTCAGCTTGCCGACGTCCAGCACGTTGTCCAGGTCCTGCAGCTTGCCGGTCTTGGCGATGTCCTTGAGCAGGCCGGGCTGAGGGAAGACCGCGATGTCGGGCAGGTTGTTGCCCGCCACCCGGCTGCGGATGAGGGTCTCGAAGCCGCTGGCCTGGGTGTACTTGATCGTGATGCCGTGCTGCTTCGCCCAGGGCTCGAGGGAGTCCTTGAAGCCCTGGGTCTGGTCGCCGCCGAAGGCGAACATGATCTCGACGGTCTTCTTCGCCGAGCCGCCGCCACCGCCACTGCCTCCGCCGGTGGCCGTGCTGCCCTGGCTCAGGCAACCGGTCGCGAGGAGCGCCACCGCGCCCACCGCGACGCCGAGCCGGGTCGTCGTCCTGCCCTGCATGGACCTTCCCTCCGCCGCACCTGGCGAGAACGTCCCGGGGCGGGACGTCTACTGTTTCGATTTAGTGCCGAACTGTGCGCCGCCCCTTCCCCTGCCGTCAAGACCCTGTTACAACGTTTTTGTGGACGTGTTGCCCGCAGGAGGTGCGCGAGGACGGGCCCACGACGCGGTCCGCCTCGGTAGCCTCGCGCCCGTGCCTCGACCAGCAGCGCCGTACCCGGGAGACCCCGCGCCGCGGCCCACCATGGCCGAGGTGGCCCGGCTGGCCGGGGTCTCCCCGACGACCGTGTCGTTCGTGATCAACGACCGCCCCGGACTTCCGGAGGCGACGCGCCAGCGGGTCCGCGAGGCCATCGAGACCCTCGGTTACCGGCCCAACCGGGCGGCTCGCGGCCTGCGCACGCGGCGCACCCACACCATCGGCTTCCTGACCGACGAGATCGCGGTCACCCCGTTCGCCGGGCGCACGGTCACCGGCGCCCACGACGTCGCCTGGAAGCAGCAGACGCTGCTGCTGATGGCCAACACCACCCGGGACCGCCGGGTGATCAGCACGGCGGTCGACGAGATGCTCGACCGGCAGGTGGACGGCATCGTGTTCGCTGCCGTGTCCACTCGGCAGGTCACGCTGCCGGCAGCTACCCGGGGCGTGCCCACCGTGCTGGTGAACTGCTTCGCACCAGGCGACTCCATCCCGTGCGTGCTGCCGGACGAGGAGGCGGGCGGAGCGGCCGCGGCGCGGATCCTGTTGGAGGCTGGGCACCGCCGGATCGCGCACCTGGCCGGGCTGAAGGGCGCGTGGGCCACCAAGCAGCGGCTCAAGGGGTTCCGCGCGGAGCTGTCCCGGGCCGGAGCGACGCTGGACCCCGAGCTGCTGCGCTTCGGCACGTTCCGCACCGACTCCGGCTACTCCCTGATGCGCGAGCTGCTCGAGCGCGAGCACGTGCCCACCGCGGTGTTCTGCGGCAACGACCGGATGGCACTGGGCGCCTACCTGGCCATCACCGAGGCCGGCCTGCGGATTCCAGGGGACGTCTCCGTCGTCGGCTACGACGACCAGGAGGAGCTGGCCGGCGAGGTCCACCCCAGCCTGACCACGATCGGGCTGCCGTTCTACGAGATGGGCCGCTGGGCGGTGGAGCACCTGCTGGCCGCCGACGTCGAGGCCCTTCCGCCTCGCACCCTCCTCACCTGCCCGCCGGTCCTGCGGGAGTCCGTCGCGGCGCCGGCGCGCCGCCCCCGCCGGCCCCGCCTCTAGGGGCACCCCGATTGACGCGTTACGGATTGCTGCCTACGGTGCCGCAAAA
Organism: Motilibacteraceae bacterium; assembly: GCA_051954955.1. GTDB lineage: Bacteria > Actinomycetota > Actinomycetes > Motilibacterales > Motilibacteraceae > JBQCHF01. The sequence continues at coordinate 22,669 of JBQCHF010000062.1, read as the reverse complement.
CCGATTTAGCGAGGTGTTGTGACCGATCTCGTCACCCGCGACGCGAAGCCCCGGCTGCACCCCCGACCGGCCAGCGGCTGGGTGAACGACCCGCACGCGGGGCTTCGGCTCGGCGAGACGTTCCACCTGTTCTGCCAGTGGAACCCGGCCTCCACCCGGCACGAGAACATCCACTGGGCACACCTGAGCTCGACCGACCTGCTGCACTGGGACGTGCACGCCCCGGCCCTCTCGCCGACGCCGGGAGGCCCCGACGCCGACGGCTGCTGGTCCGGCTGCGCGGTTCGGGACGGCGACGAGCTGGTGCTCGTGTACACCGGATTTCTGGCCGACGAGCAGCTGCAATCGATCTGCCTGGCGCGCAGCACCGACGCGGTCACCTGGGTCAAGGACGCGCGCAACCCCGTCGTGCCCTCTCCGCCGCCGGGCCTCGACGTCGTCGAGTTCCGCGACCCCTTCGTCTGGCGCACCGAGCCGACGTCAGGAGGCGGCTGGGCCGCGCTGGTGGGCTGCGCCCTCGCCGACGGCACGGCGGCGGCGCTGCTGTACCGGTCCGAGGACCTGAGCCGATGGGACTACCGCGGCGTCTTCTGCGACAGTCGCCACCCTCTGCTGGCCGGGGCGGGGACCGGCGTCGCCTGGGAGTGCCCGCAGCTGCTCGTGGACGGTGACCGCGCGCTGCTCGTGGTCTCGGCCTGGCCCCGGGAGCCGTCGCACGCCGTGGCCATCAGCGGACGACTGGCCGGCGAACGCTTCGAGCCCACCGCGGTGCGCCGGCTGGACGCCGGTCCCGACTTCTACGCCCCGGCGCTGGCCCGTGACGCGGACGGTCGGTCGCTGCTGTGGGGATGGTCGTGGGAGGCCCGGCCCGGCGAGCACTCCGCGGCGCAGGGCTGGGCCGGGGCGCTCACCTTCCCGCGCACCCTGCGGATCGACCAGGACGGCCGGGTGCAGGTCGCGCCGGCGGCGGAGGTGGACCGGCTCCGCCGGGAGCCGCTCCGCCTGCTCACCAGCGCCGAGGGCGAGAGCGAGAGCGGCCTGCGGCTCCTGCACGAGGATCCCGGTGAGACGTTCGAGGTGCTGGCGCGCCTGGACCCCGCCCCCGGCGGCGCCGGCGTGCTGCGGCTGCTCGCCGATCCCGCGGGACGCGAGCACGTCGACGTCGGCGTGCGACGCGCTGCGGACGGGGCGCTGACCGCCTACGTGGACCGGGACCGCGCGAGCCTGGACCGCACCGCCACCGGCGGCGTCCACGAGGCGCGGCTGGACCCGGGCGCCGGCCCGGTGCGCCTGCGGGTGCTCGTGGACCACAGCCTGCTCGAGGTGTTCGTGGACGACCTGGTCACCTTCACGGTGCGGGTCTATCCGCAGCTGGCCGGCAGCACCGGGCTCCTGCTCGGTTGGACAGAGGCCGGGGGCGCGGCGGACGAGCTGGCTGGCTGGCGCCTCGCCCTCTGACCGACCGCGTTAGGCCGTCCGGGTGACGCAGGCGTGCGGATGGATGCCGCCGGGTACTGCTCGGCCCTCAAGCACCTCACCTGGGGGTACCCCGTGCACCGCTCCCGCTCGATCGCCGCCTCGCTCCCCGCGGTCGCCACCGCCGTCGTCGCCGCCGTCGCGCTGGCGGCGCCGGCCGCCGCCGCGGTCGCGCCGAGCAGCAGCGACGCCCGACGCGCCCAGCAGGACCTGTCCACCTACTGCACCTACGCCGCGGCGAGCACCGGGATCCGCTCCGAGCACCCCCGCTGGTACGGCTCGCTGTGCCAGGGCGCCGGCACGCAGGCCGAGGCTGCCGCCCTGCGCACCTGCTACACGGCGGTGGCGGACCGGCTGGCCGTGAGCAGCAGCTGCCTGGCCGACGTCCGGGCCGGCGCGGTCTGGTCGCGACTGGACGCCGTGGAGAGCGGGTCGGCCAGCGCGGCGGCCACGCGCGCCGTGGTTCCGCGCTGGCACCGCCCCGGCCTGCCCGCGCTGCGCGGCCTCCACCGGCAGCACCGGGCGGCGCCCGTCCTGGTGGCCCCCTAGGGCAGACCTACTACGCCCCGCGCGGGGCGTCGCCGAGGCCGGGCACCTCGCCCTCGGGGCCCTCGGGACCCTCCGTCAGGCCCGCCTCGGCGAGGTCCTCCTCCGGCACGTCGGCCTCGGCCTCCACCCAGACCGTGGCGTGCTCGGTGCGCGGCTTGGCCCCGCGCACCCAGCGGCCGAGGTCGGCGGCCTTGTCCGGGGCCACGAGGAAGGCGACGTCCTCCACGATGCGCGCGGCGCTGTCCCGCACGGCCGCCTCGTCGAGGTCGAAGCCGGCGCCCTTGGCCGCGCCGGTCCCCATGAACGTCGACACCTGCTCGGAGACCTTGCCGAGGATGCCGCTGACGACGTCGGCGAAGGCCTGGTCGTGCTCCGGGCACGGGGCGAGGGTGGAGGGCTTGGGCCGGGAGGGACGCTGGCGCTGCTTCCAGTCGGGCAGGTGCAGCAGCGCGGTGCCGGCGGCGTCGGTGTAGCGGTGCACCAGGCCAGCGCCGGCCAGGGCGTCGAGGTCGCCGGCCATGGCGGAGGTGGGGTGCTCGTCGGCCCGCAGCGGCCAGAGCAGGCCGTTGAGGACCGCGGGCTGGTCCTTGGCCCGGCCGTCGTCGTCCAGCACGGTGGGCAGGTAGGCCCAGGTGAGGGCGGCGGAGAGCGGGAGCCCGGCCAGGCGCTCGTCCTGGGCGTCGGCGGGGTCGATGGTGCGAGGGGTCGGACGCATGGCGTCTCCTTGCTTCTCGTGCGGCCCGGTGAGCGGCCCGGAGCGGGCGGCTGCCGGTGCGGCAGGGACTTCGACGGTACCTCCGCCCTCGCCGTGCTCGAGCCGCAGCGGGGACCGGTGGACGGCGACAGCGGCCTCCTCGGCCGATCCCCGTAGGCTGCCGTCGTGAACGGGAACGGGCACCTGGTCTGGGTGGACTGCGAGATGACCGGCCTCGACCTCGCGCAGGATGCGCTGGTGGAGGTGGCGGCCCTCGTCACCGACTCCGAGCTCACCGTGCTCGGCGACGGTGTCGACATCGTCATCCGGCCGCCGGACCAGGCGCTGGAGACGATGCCCGACGTGGTGCGCCAGATGCACACCGCCAGCGGGCTGCTCGAGGAGCTCCCCCACGGCACCACGCTGGCCGAGGCCGAGCGGGCGGTGCTCGACTACGTGCGCGGCCTGGTGCCCGATGTCCGCAAGGCGCCGCTGTGCGGCAACAGCGTGGCCACCGACCGCGGGTTCCTGGCCCGGGACATGCCGGCGTTCGAGCAGCACCTGCACTACCGGATCATCGACGTCTCCTCGATCAAGGAGCTGGCCCGTCGCTGGTACCCGCGGGTCTACTTCAACGCCCCCAAGAAGCAGGGCAACCACCGGGCCCTCGCGGACATCCGCGAGAGCATCGAGGAGCTCAAGTACTACCGCGCGACGATCATGGTGCCGCAGCCGGGCCCGGACTCGAACCAGGCCAAGGCGGCGGCCGAGCGGTTCGCGCTCGGGCCGGACGGCACCCACCTGAACGGCTCGGACGAGGCCGCCGCCGGAGCCTGAACCGCGTCTGCCCGGCACCCCCTTCCTGCGGGCGCGGGAGGACGGTACGGCCGAGCTCCGGCGCCCCGCTACACTTCCTCCTGCCGCGCGAGCGGCGATGGTGGGTGTAGCTCAGCAGGTAGAGCACCGGGTTGTGGTCCCGGGTGTCGCGGGTTCAAGTCCCGTCACTCACCCCAGCGCAAGAGAGGTCCTGGTCGGTGCGCCGACCGGGGCCTCTCTCGTTCTGTGGCCGCCCCGGAGGGGGCCGGGCGGACGCTCACCCGGTCCCCTCCCCGGCGCCGAGCAGCTCGGCCAGCAACCGGCGCACCCGCGCTTCGACGTCGTCGACGATCCGGCGCACCGTCTCCAGGTCCTGCCCGGCCGGGTCGTCGACCGACCAGTCCTCGTAGCGCTTGCCGGGGAAGACGGGGCAGGTCTCCCCGCAGCCCATGGTGACGACGACGTCGGCGGACCGGACGAGGTCGGCGTCCAGCCGGCTCGGGACGTGGTCGTCCACCGGCAGCCCGCGCTCGGCGAGCACCTGGGCGACGACGGGGTTGACGCCCGAGCCCGGCTCGGAGCCGGCCGAGCCGACCTCGACCGCGTCGCCTGCCAGGTGCTGGGTCAGCACCTGGGCGGCCACCGAGCGGCCGGCGTTGTGGACGCACGCGTAGAGGACCGCGGGGCGCTGGCTCATGGGCTCTCCTCGCAGGGGCTGCCGGGCGGGCCGGCCAGCAGCAGTCTGGGGGCGCGGACGGCACCAAGCCTGGCAGGCGCCGCAGCGATCCGCGGTCGACCCGGTGGTGGACGTTCCTCATCGAGGGCGGCGGCCACGAGGAGTCCCCCCGGGCTGCTGCCCGTGAGGTTCCCCGGCGGGCCGGTCGCGATCCCGCGGTGCGACGTACGCTCGGGCCACTGCTCCCCCATCCTTCGAGGGGCCGGCATGGGCGACGGGCCCGGCGCGATGGCCGCCACCTGGTGCCTCCTCGCACTGGTCTGGTGGGGGCCGGGCTGGCTGCTCGGCGAGGCGCTCGGGGTGGCGCGGCTCCTGCTGCCGGCCGCGGCGCCCGCCATCGGGATCGGGCTGCTCAGCCTGGTCGGCTGGGGCGACCGGCTGCTGCACGTGCCGTGGACGTTGCCGTGGGCCCTCGGGCAGTGCGCGGTGCTGGCCGCGCTCGCCTGGGCGGTGCGTGGGTGGGCCGGCCACCGCCGGGCCAGCAGGGTGAGGGAGCCGCTCCGCGAGGACGGGCAGCGCACCTCGGCGCAGCGCGAGGAGCGCCGCTGGTGGCTGGCCGGGCTGCTCGGCCTGCTGCCCGGCGCGGTCGCAGCCGGCTATGTCTGGGTCGGCGGCACGGCCGGTCTGCGCGCGGTGAACCAGGACTGGGACATGCCCTGGCACGCGAGCCTGGTTCGGCTCATCGCCGCCACGCAGGAGTGGGACCCGCGGCTGGCCGCCCATCTGTCCGGCTACGACACCACGGCGGAGGCAGCGCCGATGGGGAGCTATCCGATCGGCTTCCACGCGGTGCTGGCACTGGTGTGGCCGGGCAGCGGCGCGAGCATCCCGGTGCTCTTCGACGTCGCCACGCTGCTGCTGGTCACCGTGCAGCTGCCGCTCAGCGCGATGGCCCTGACCTGGGTGGTGGTGCGCCGACCGATCGCCGTGGCCGCCGCCGGCGCCGCCTCGCCGTGCGTGGCCGTCGCGCCCTGGGACCTGCTGTGGCGTGGCCCGGTCGTCCGCTACCTCGCCGGCCTGCTCCTCGTCGGGCCGTTCATCCTGCTGGCCGTGCGGGGCACCGAGCGGCGCGCGTGGGTGTGGCTGCCGGGCGCCGCCCTCGCCGCGCTGGGTCTGGCGGCGGTGCACCCCTCGCTGCTCGCCGTGGCCGCGCCGGTGCTGGGGTGCTGGTGGGCGGCTCGGCTGCTCCCCTGGCGCCGGTGCGGCGCCCCCACGACGGCCTACGTCGCCGCCCTCGCGGGTGGCGCCGCACTGGTGTCCCTGCCGGTCGTCCTCGACCTGGCCGGTGAGGCCCGCCGGGTCGCCGCCGTCACCTGGCCACCGGACACCACCCTTCCCGGTGCCGTGAAGGACGTCGTGCTGCTGCGTCACGCCGGCTCGCCGTCGATGCTCCCCCTGGCCGCCGCGGCCGCGCTCGGCGTGCTCGCGCTGGTGCTCGGCCGGTGGGTCGGCGGCGTGCCGGGGGCCTGGTACCTCCCCCCTGTCGTGCTCTTCGCGGGCCTCTCGGTGGCCACCATCGGCACCCGCGCCACCTGGGTGCTCGGGCTCACCGCGCCGTTCTACGACGACCAGTGGCGGATCATGGCCGCCTACGTCGTGCTGGTGATCCCCCTGGTCGGGGCGGGCGTCTGGTTCCTGGGCCGGCTGGTCGCCACCGGCCTCGGGCGCCTCCCACACCGGACCATGGAGGAGCCGCTCCGACAGCGCGTCGGACTGGGTGCGGCTGTCACAGCACTGGTGCTGGCGCTCGTGCTGTCCCTGCCGGCGCTGCCGGTGGACCAGCATTGGGTGGCCCGCCAGAACCGGGTCTCGGGCCGCACGCTGAGCAGCGCCGAGATCCGGCTGCTCGGACAGGTCGCGCGCTGGGTGCCGTTCGACGCCACCGTGCTCGACGACGCGTGCGACGGAGCGGCGTGGATGTACGCGCTGGGCGACCGGATGCCGATGATCCGTCACTACGGCGTCCCGCCGACGCGACGGCAGAAGCTGCTGCTCACCTCGTTCGCCCGCATCGGGCAGGACCCGCAGGTCCGTCGCGCCGCCGCCGAGCTCGGCGTCACCTTCGTGTACGTCTCCGACGGCCGGGTCCGCCGGTGGGACCGCCGTCCGCCGGGCCTGCTCGGGCTGGACCGGCTGCCCTTCCTCACGCTGGTGGCCCGCGACGGCCCGGCCCGGCTCTACCGCCTCGACTGGTCGCGGCTGCCGGGCGGCACCGCCCCCTTGACCGCCGCCGCCCCCACCCGCGTGCACCGAGCTGGCGTACCCGGCACCTGGTCCACCACCGATCCCTCCCCGGTGGTCCCCGGCCGGAGCGTCTGCTCGTGAAGGCCGCCGACCTGATCCGGCGCGTCGACGGGCCGGTCACGCGCTACCTGCTCGTCGGCGGCAGCAGCTTCGCCGTCGACCTGGGTGTGCTCACGCTGTGCTTCGAGCTGCTGCACTGGCCGCTGTGGCTCGCGACGGCGGTGGGCTTCTGGACCAGCGTCGCCTACAACTTCGTGCTCCAGCGCAGCTTCGCGTTCCGGGACCGCGGCTCGGTCGTCGGGAGCCTGCGGAGGTACCTGACCGTCCTCGTCGTCAACACCGTCGCCACCGCGCTCGTCGTGGAGGCGTTCCAGCGGGCCGGCGCGGGCTACGTGATCGGCAAGGCCGTCTCAACGTTCCTGATCACCTGCTGGAACTTCATCCTCTATCGCAGGTGGGTGTTCGCGCGGGTGGGTGACGACGAGGCGCTCGAGGCAGGAGACCTGGACGTGCCCTGACCGCGGGGGCCGCGGCAGCGCCGGAGGGACGGGGCCATGTATCGCGGAATGCGCGTCGCCGCCGTCGTCCCGGCCTATCGCGAGGAGGCGCACATCGCCGACGTCATCAAGACGATGCCCGACCTCGTCGACCACATCGTGGTCGTCGACGACGCCAGTCCCGACGGCACCGCCCAGGCCGCCCTCGACACCCGCGACCCGCGGCTGCACCTGATCCGTCACGACCGCAACCAGGGCGTCGGCAGCGCCAAGAAGACCGCTCACCACGCGGCACTGGAGCTGGGTGCGGACATCGACGTCGTCATGGACGGCGACGGGCAGATGGACCCCGCTCACCTGCCGAGCCTGCTCGACCCCGTGGTGGACGGCTACGGATTCGCCAAGGGCAACCGGTTCTTCTCCCTCGGCTCGTGGGCCGGCATGCCGCGGTACCGGGTGGTAGGCAACGTCGCGCTCTCGTTCCTCACCAAGTCCGCCTCGGGCTACTGGCACGTCTTCGACCCGCAGAACGGCTACACCGCGATCCGCGCCGACGTCCTGCGCCGGCTGCCGCTGGACCGCCTCGCCTCGGGCTACAGCTACGAGAACGACCTGCTGGTCTACCTCAACATCCTGGACGTCCCCGTGGCGGACGTCCCGATCCCGGCCCTCTACGCGCAGGAGAACTCCAGCGTCCGGCTCTGGCGGGTGGTGCCCGAGCTGCTGTGGCAGCTCTTCCGCGGCTTCTGGCGCCGGATCTGGTGGAAGTACCTGGTCTGGTCCTTCTCGCCGGTGGCGCTGCTGCTGCTGGCCGGGCTGCTCCTCATCGCCGGCGGCTCGGTGGACGGGCTGTTCGTGTCCCTGGCGAGCATCGGCGCGCCCGAGCCGACCGCCGGCACGGTCATGCTGGCGGTGGTGCCCTTCGTGGTCGGCGTGCAGACCCTGCTGGTCGCGCTGCAGCTGGATACCCAGGCCAGCCCGGACAAGCCGTCGCTGGCACCGCTGTCCCCACCACCGCTACCGCCACCCGTCCCGCCCCCACCCGCGTGAGCAACCAGCGGGTCCGGAACCAGCGGCCGGGAGCGCTGCGTGCGCGCTCCCTCACGGATGCGGCTCTGGACAACGGGTCTACGGTCCGGGAAGCGGCGACGGGGCGAGGGGCGCACCCTCGCCACGGGGGCCGCCACCGCCACCCACTCTCGTCGCACCGGCGCCCGGCGCCGGGCAGGGAAGGAGCGGCATGGACCAGACCATCGCAGGTGGCGACCTCCTGCAGCTGGCGCCCGAGTTCCACGGAACCGTGCTCCGGCAGGGAGATCTCGGCTACGACGAAGCACGGGCCGTCTACAACGGGATGATCGACCGCCGGCCCTCGCTGGTGGTCCGGCCCACCGGGGCCGCCGACGTCGTCGACGCGGTCCGGCTGGCCGCCGAGCGCGGCCTCCCGGTGGGAGTGCGGTGCGGCGGCCACCAGGTGGCCGGGCTCGGCACCTGCGAGGGTGGCGTGCTGGTGGACCTCAGCAGCCTCAAGGGCGTGCATGTCGACCCGGTGTCCCGGCGGGCCCGGGTGAACGGCGGGGCCCTCTGGGGCGAGCTGGACCGGGAGACGCAGCTGTTCGGGCTGGCCACCCCCGGCGGCCGGGTGACGACCACCGGCGTCGGCGGCTTCACCCTCGGCGGCGGCTACGGCTGGATCTCCCCCAAGCACGGGCTGGCCTGCGACAACCTGCTCTCCGCCGACGTCGTCACCGCCGACGGGCGGCTGGTGACCGCCTCCGAGAGCGAGAACCCCGATCTGCTCTGGGCGCTTCGCGGCGGCGGCGGCAACTTCGGCGTGGTCACCTCCTACGAGTTCGCCCTGCACCCGCTCGGTCCCACGGTGCTGGCCGGCATGCTCATCCACCCGCTGGAGCGCGGGCACGAGGTGATCGCCGCCTGGCGCGAGGTGGTGGAGGCCGCCCCGGACGAGCTGGCCAGCGCGTTGGCGATCGTCATGGCGCCGCCCGAGCCGTTCGTCCCGGAGGCCATGGTGGGTGTTCCGGTGCTCGGGATGATCGTGCTGTGGATCGGGGACGTCTCCGACGCCAAGTCGGGGCTTGCCGATCTGCGACGGATCGGGCCGCCGCTCATGGACCTCGTGCAGCCGATGCCGTACACCGCGTTCCAGGGCATGCTCGACGGGTTCGCCCCCAAGGGGTGGCGCAACTACCACCGGGGCGTGCACCTGACCGGGCTGCCGGACGAGGCCGCGGATGCCTTCCTCGCCCACGGCGAGCAGACGCTGTCGCCGATGAACCAGGCGATCGTGTTCCGGATGGGCGGCGCGGTGACGCGGACGGGCGCCGGTTCCGCAGCCGGCCACCGGGACGCCCCCTACATGGCGCATCCCATCGCGGCCTGGCAGGGCGAGAGCGAGGATGCGGCCAACATCGCCTGGGCGCGGGCGTTCACCGACGCGCTCACCCCGTGGGCGGACGGCGTCTACCTCAACTTCGAGCAGACCGGCGACGAGGCGCTGCGCCGCTCCGGCTACGACCCGCAGACGTGGGAGCGGCTGGTGGCGGTGAAGACCGAGTGGGACCCGCAGAACATGTTCTGCGTCAACCACAACGTGCCCCCGGGGCCCACCGTGCCCGGGCCGCGGCCCGCACCCTGACCGGGTTCCCGCCCGCCCCCTCCGGTCAGGAGGGGGCGGGCGGGCGCGCGTAGCCTGCCCGGGTGGATCACCCGTGGGACCAGATCACCCTGGCGCAGCTCCGGGACCGGCGCAGCGCCAAGTGGCGCCGGGACCCGGCCGACGCGCTGCCGGCCTGGGTCGCCGAGATGGACCTGCCGCTGGCCGGCGCGGTGCGCGAGGCGCTGGTCGCCGCGGTGGAGCGCTCGGACACCGGCTACATGGACCCCTTCGGGCTGCGCACGCAGGAGGCCTGGGCGCGCTGGGCGCACGATGCCTGGGGGCAGTCGTTGGACCCCTCGCTGGCCGTGGTGGTGCCCGACGTCGTCCGCGGCCTGGAGGCGGTGCTGTCCGCGCCGACCCCGGCGCTCTCCCCCGCCGGCGCCCCGGTGGTCGTCGACTCCCCCTGCTACCCGCCGTTCGTGGACGTGCTGGCCGCCACCGGCCGCCCGATGGTGCGGGTGCCCATGGCCCGCGACGCGGAGGGCCGGCACGTGCCGGACCTCGACGCCGTCGCGGCGGCCTACCGGGCCGGGGCGCGCGTCCACCTGCTGTGCAACCCGCAGAACCCCACCGGCACGGTGCTGCGGCCCGCCGAGCTGCTGGGCCTGGCCGAGCTGGCCGAGCGCCACGACGTGCTAGTCGTGGCCGACGAGATCCACGCGCCGCTGACCCGCGCGGGCGTGGCCTTCACCCCGTTCGCGTCGCTGGACCACCCCGCGGCCCGCCGGGCCGTCACCCTGGTGTCAGCGTCCAAGGCGTGGAACCTGGCCGGGCTCAAGTGCGCGCTGCTGCTGGCCGGGCCCGACGGCGGCCGCGAGCTGCTCGAGGCGGTGCCGCACGAGGTCACCTTGGGCGCGTCGCTGTTCGGCCAGCTGGCCACCGAGGCGGCCCTGGACGGCGGCCGGGCCTGGCTGGAGGAGCTGCGCGGCTACCTTGACGCCGGGCTGGACCGGCTGGACCGGCTGCTGACCGAGCAGCTGCCGCAGGTGCGCTGGCAGCGCCCGGAGGGGACGTACCTGGCCTGGCTGGACTGCCGCGGTCTGCCAGGTGGCGCCCCGCGGAGCGAGGTCGGAGGCGAGGTCGAGCCGGCGGCCCGGTTCCTCGACCTCGGCCGGGTCTCGCTCGGCGCCGGCCTCGACTTCGGGCCCGAGGGCGCCGGGCACGTGCGGCTCACCACCGCCGTCCCGCATCCGGTCCTGGACGAGATCGTGCGCCGGATGTCCGCCGCGGTGGGCTGATCTCCCCGATACGCCGTCCTTCTCCGCCCGGACGTGCCATGGTCGCCGGACCGGTCAAGTCCGGGAACGTTCTGCCGAACCTGCAACCGGCGGGGGGCGGCCGAACGGCACGGGCAGGAGGCCTGGCGTGCACGAGAGCACCCTTCCCCCTTCCGTCGCGTCCCCCGAGCAGATCGAGACCGAGCAGGCCCAGCAGAGCGAGCCCACCGAGACCACCGAGACCACCGAGCCGAGCGAGTGGACCGCGGCGGTGCGGCAGGCGGTCCCCGCGGCCTACGGCCCGCTGGCGGCCCGGCTGCTGGCCCGCGCCGCCCCCCTCGTCGATGCGCAGGTGGACGAGTTCATCGACCGCTTCTACGGCAGCCTGTCCGAGGACCGGGAGCTGGCCGAGGTCCTCTCCCGGCTCACCCGGCCCGAGTTCGCGCACCTGGTGGAGCGCCAGCGCGAGCACCTGCGCGGGCTGCTGGACCCGCAGGCCGAGCGGGCGCAGGTGCTCGAGCGCGGCCGCCAGGTCGGGCGCGTGCACTCCCTCGTCGGCGTCGAGCTGGACTGGTACGCCCACGCGGTGGGCGAGTACCAGGAGGCCGTCGTCGGTGCGCTGCAGGCGGCGGGCCACGACGAGCTGACCGACGTGCGCACCGTGGTCGGCCGACGCCTGCTGGACGACCTGACCGGGGCCCTGCGCGGCTACCGCGACGTGCACGCCGAGCAGAGCGAGCTCGTCGTCGAGATCGCCCGTGTGGTCTCCGGCGCCGAGACGGTGCGCGACCTGGCCCAGGGGGTGCTCGACGCCCTGGTTACGTTGCCCGGCATCCGCGGCTGCCTGTTCGGCCGCCCGGACGAGACCGGCCGCTTCCTCTTCGAGCTCGGCGCCGGCGAGGGCGCGGCCGGGTTCCTCATCAGTTCGGGCCCTGTCAATCCCGCCTCAGCGGCGGCCGCCGCGGGGAGCGGCCAACCCGCCGCCGGCGAGGACGCCAGCCCGCCGCCGATGACGACCGGCGAGCAGGCCGTGACCGGGCTCGGGCCGGCCGGCCGCGCCTGGCGCTCGAGCCACATCGAGCGCTCGGACAGCTACCTCACCGACCCGAGCACCGCGCCCTGGCACGGCATCGGCCGCCGGTACGGACTGCGCTCGAGCGCGGCCGTGCCGCTCAGCGACCCCGAGGGTCGGCCGCGCGCACTGCTCGCCCTCTACGCCGCCCACCCCGGCTACTTCTCCTCCGCCGCCCGGGCCAGCTTCCTGGTGCAGCTGCGGCAGGTCGTCGAGCAGGCGCTGGTGCGCCTGGAGACCAGCCCGGTCGTCGCCTCGGCGGTCACCTCGTTCGCGGACCGCACCTCGCACCAGCGCCGGCTGCACGCCGGCGAGGTCGTCATGCACTACCAGCCGGTGGTGGACCTGGCCAGCGGCCGGCTGGTGAAGCTCGAGGCGCTGGCCCGGCTGGGCGCCCCGGGCCACGTGGTGCCCCCGGCCGCGTTCCTGCCCGCCCTCGGCGAGGACGACCTGCTGCTGCTCTTCCGCCTCGGCCTGGACCAGGCCCTGCCGGCGCTGCGCCGCTGGGACGCCAGCGGGCTGCGCACGGGGGTCTCGCTCAACCTGCCGCCCACGGCGCTCAGCGACGAGCGCTACCTGCACGCCGTGTCCGACGGCCTGGCCCGGCACCGGCTGGAGCCGCACCGGCTCACCCTGGAGCTGCTCGAGAACGGCACCGTCGACGTCGAGGGCCCGCGCCGCACCCGGATCCTGCGCGGGCTCGCCGCCCTGGGCGTGCACCTGGCCGAGGACGACCTCGGCGCGGGGCACAGCTCGCTGCTGCGGCTGCGCACGATGCCCTTCGACGAGGTGAAGGTGGACCAGCAGCTGGTGCGGGGCGCGGAGGGGGACCCGCGCGACGCGCTGAGCTTCGTCCAGCCGATCACCAGCCTGGCGCACAGCCGGGGCATCCGGGTGGTGGTGGAGGGCCTGGAGTCGGCCGGGCTGATCGAGGCGGCGGCCTACCTCGGCGCCGACGCCGGCCAGGGCTACGGCATCAGCCGCCCGATGCCGGAGGACGCCGTGCTGCTCTGGGCCCAGCGGTTCCGGCTCGACGTCGACCACACGCTGCCGCAGACCCGGCTGGGCGCCCTGGCGGCGCACCTGGCCTGGGAGACGCGGCTGGCCACCTTCCCGGCCCGGCACCCGCTGCGCCGGCACGCGGTGGAGGACGGCTGCCTGCTCACCGCCCACCTGGCCCAGGTGCGCGACGGCCGGGAGCACCCGCTGCGGCTGGCCCACCAGCGCCTGCACGCCGCCGCCGTCCACTCGCCGGGCAGCCCCGGCCACCTGCGGGCCTGGACCGAGCTGTCCACCGCGCTGATGGCGGGCAGCGACCTGGTCGGGCAGGCCGCGGGCGCCTGAACGGCCCGGCTCAGCTCTCCGGGTGCGGGTTGGCCGGGGCGAAGATGCCGGCCGGGGCACCGGCGCGCACCCGGACCCGCGAGCGCGCGGCGACGCCCTGCATCGGGGCGTGCGAGCGCCAGCCGAACGACCGCGGGCGGCGGTGCGAGGCCTCGCGTGCCGCCGGCTCAGCCGTCGACTCAGTCGCCGGCCCGGGCGCGGGCTGGCCGCCGAGCCGTGCCCGGCGCGCCAGCAGGGCCCCAGCGAGGGTGCCGCTGGTCGCCAGCAGCAGTCCGGTCCTGCGCCTGTCCATCACGCCTCCTGCAGAGAAGTGCATGCCCTGATCGGGCCCTCACCCCCGTCACCGGACTCGTTGCCGCCGTCCCCCCGGGCAAACCGGCAGCCGCCTCGGGAGTGCCGCGGGCCGCCACCGGCGCCGGCCGGGCGCCCGGCATGATGACGCCATGGACGCCGCCAATCTCCCGGCCCGCCCGCCGATCGCGGACCTGCCGCCCACCGACGCCGCCCGCTTCCGGCTCGGCGGCCACCCGCTCCCGCTGGTGGGCCCGGCCCGCCTCTACGTCTGCGGCATCACGCCCTACGACGTCACCCACCTCGGGCACGCGGCCACGTTCGTGTGGGCCGACGCGGCGGCCGCGGTGGCTCGCCTGGCCGGGGTGGAGGTGGAGTCCGCGCGCAACGTGACCGACGTCGACGACGTCCTCACCCGCGCCGCCGACGTCCGCGGCTGGCCCTACGACGAGTTCGCGCTCAGCCAGGAGTACCTGTTCGACCGGGACATGGCCGCGCTGCGGGTGCGCAAGCCCACGCACGCCCCGCGGGCCCGCCACCACGTGCAGCACGTGGTGCAGCTGGCGGCCGCGCTGCTGGCCGTCGGCGCGGCGTACGAGCGCGACGGGCACGTCTACTTCCGCGGTGCGCACGTGCCGGTGGCGGCGGGACTGGCCGCGGACCAGGCGCGCGCGCTGTCCGCGGCCTACGGCGACCGGCCGGAGGACCCGCTGCGCGAGGACCCCTTCGACGTGCCGGTCTGGCAGCCCTCCGGTCCCACCGACCCGGCCTGGCCGAGCCCGTGGGGCTGGGGCCGTCCGGGCTGGCACGCCGAGTGCGCCGCGATGGCGGTGGCCACGCTGGGCGAGCGGGTCGACGTCCTGGTCGGCGGCGCCGACCTCGCCTTCCCGCACCACGCCTACCAGGCCGCCATGGTGGAGGCGGCCCTGGGCGCCGGGTTCACCCGCGCCCGCCTGCACGTGGGCACCGTCTCGGTGGCCGGGGCCAAGATGGCCAAGTCCACCGGCAACCTGGTCCTGGTGGCCGACGTCCTCACCGGCAGCTCCCCCGCCGCCCTGCGCCTGCTGCTGCTGGACCGGCACTGGGCCGCGCCCTGGGACTACTCCTCCGACGCCCTGTCGGAGGCCGAGACCCGGCTCGAGCGCCTCTACGCCGCCGCCGGCCGCGCCGCCGCCCCCGAGGGCGCCACGCAGGCCGTCGTCGACGCCCTGGTCGACGACCTCGACGTGCCCCGCGCCCTAGCCGTGGCCGAGGAGGCCGGCGGCGACGCCGCCCGGCTCGCCCTGCGCACCCTCGCCCTGGACTGACCGGCCGCTCTGTATTGGGTGAGGGTGCCCCTGTGCCAATAGGTTTGGCACAGGGTGCCCCTCACCCAAGGCGGACGATCTTGGTTGTGGACAGCCAGCGGCACTGAGGACACCACCTGCTCCAGGCTGCGCTCATGCCGCGTCGCCGTCCGCTCGACTCCTACGCCCTCGACGTCCTCAGCGCGCAGCGCGGCGGTGTCGTCCGCGCAGCCGAGCTGGACCGGCTCGGCGTACCGCGCTCGACGGCCAGCTGGCGGGCCAGGCCTGGGGGTCCGTGGCAGCGGCTGGAGCCGGGTGTGCTGCTGCTCGCCTCCGGGGCGCCGAGCGCCGCTCACCGACGCAGCGCTGCGCTGCTCTACTGCGGCGGCGGAAGCATGTTCACGGGAGCGACCGCCTGCCGCCTCTACGGCCTGAGGACGGCGCCGGCCGGCGGACCGCTCCACGTGCTCGTGCCGCACCGACGACGTCGGGCCAGCACGGCGTCGACGCTCGTGGAGCGATCTCGCCGGCTCCCGGACCATCGGTCCGTGGATCGCCTGCCCTGTGCGCCCCCGGCTCGCGCGCTCATCGACGCCGTGCGCAAGATGCGCGACCTGCGGGCGGTGCGGGCGCTGATCGCCGAAGGCGTGCAGCGCCGACTCGTCACCGCGCACGAGCTCGCCGCCGAGCTGCGGGCCTGCACCACCCGCGGGACCGCGCTCCCTCGCAAGGTGCTCAAGGAGATCGTGGCCGGCGTCCGGTCGGTGAGCGAGGCGGAGGCACGGGACCTGCTCCGCCGGCACGGCCTGCCTGAGCCGGTGTGGAACGAGGACGTCTACGCCCGCGACGGCAGCTGGCTCGGGCAGCCCGATGCCTGCTGGTTGGAGCTGGGCGTCGTCCTCGAGATCGACAGCATGGAGTGGCACCTGTCCCCGGCGGACTATCGGAAGACCCAAGCGAGGCAACGGCGGTTCGCGAAGGCGGGGGTGACCGTCGTGCCGGCAGCGCCGGCAGACATCAGGGAGAACGGCGGCCGCGTCGTCGAGGAGGTCCGAGGCGCGCTGGCCGCGGCACGGAGTCGTCCCTCGCTGGGCCTGCGGCTGTCGCCGCGGCCCGCGACTGCCTGACAAGATCATCCGCATTGGGTGAGGGGCCGGCTCAGGCGGCGACCTCGCCGGCGGCGCCGACGACGGTGGTGGCGAGCGTGCCGCGCTCGACGCGCAGGACGTGCTGCTGGGGCAGCGCGGCCCAGGCCGGTTCGGGCTGCTCGTAGCCGGTGGAGGAGACGACCACCGAGCCGGGCTCGCGGCGGTAGCGGATCGGGAAGTAGTCCGGGCCGTGCTTGAGCGAGGGCGCCGACGCCGGGTCGTGGTCGGCGAAGGCGTAGAGCGCGTCCTGGGTGAGCAGCATCGCGTTCAGGCCGCTGATCGTGGTGCGGGCGCGCAGCTCGGCGGCGGTGCTCATCAGAGCCTCGGCCGGGTCCATCGACCGCATCGCGGTGAGCACCGCACGGAAGTAGGCCTCGCTGTCGGTGCTGCCCTCCAGCCCCTCGCGCAGGTCCGGGTCCACCAGGTCCCAGATCGCCTCCACCGGCTCGGCCGAGCCGTTGTGCGCGAAGGCGACGCCGTCGTGCACGAACGGGTGGGTGTTGCCCTGGCAGATCTCCAGGTCGCCGCTGGCCCAGCGCAGGTGCAGCAGGCCGGCGTCGGTCGTCATCGCCGAGACGGCCCGGCCGAAACCGTTGTCCAGTCCGGCCCGCTCCGGCGCCTTGGCCACCTCGACCTCCTCACCGGGACCTCGTGCAGCCACCCCCCATCCGTCCTGGTGGAACGAGGACAGCGCCGCGAAGGCCGGCAGGATGTCCTGCAGGGTGCTGGACAGGGGGGCGGGCTGCGTCGAGACGACGGCGAGCAGACGACACAAGGCGTTCTTCTTCCATCTTCAGCTGTTGTTCGGACGTTCGAGGGTCGGGGCCCGACATCGCTACGCGTCCAGCCGCACCGGCAGCTCGCCGCGCTCGGGCTCGGGTGCCCGCGACTCCGCGCCCCCGGCACGGACCCTGCCCTGCCGTCGCTCCACGAACCCGGCCAGCTGGGACAGGGCGCCGTTGGCGAGCACGAAGACGACCGCCACCACCAGGAAGGTCTGCACCAGCGTGGCGGTGTACTCCCCCAGGGTCTGCCCCTGCTTGAGCAGCTCGGGGTAGCTGACGACGTAGCCCAGGGTGGTGTCCTTGAGGATGCTCACCAACGCCGTGACCAGCGCCGGCAGCAGCCGGCGGACCACCTGCGGCAGCACGACGATCCGCATCGTCTGCCAGTAGGTCAGCCCGATGCTGAAGGCCGCCTCGCTCTGCCCGCGTTCCAGCGCCAGCACGCCGGCACGGAACACCTCCGCGGTGGACGCCGAGGCGGAGATGACGATCGGCACCACCAGCTGCCAGAACAGCGGCAGGGTGAGGCCGAAGCGGGGAAGCACCAGCAGGAAGACGTAGATGAGCAGCAGCACCGGCAGCGCGCGGAACAGCTCGGTGTAGACCGCCGCGGGCCAGCTCACCACCTTGTGCCGGGCCAGCCGGGCCAGGGCGACCAGCGCCCCGATCGGGAACGCCAGCAGCGCGCTCACCGCCGTGGCCTGCAGCGTGCGCAGCAGGCCGGTGAGCAGGAAGCGCTGGATCGGCCAGGTGGTGAACGGCTGCCACTTGGCCGCGGCCAGCTGGCCGTGTGCGGCGAACTGGCGCACCGCGAGGCACACGAGCACGGCGACCAGCAGCGCGACGACGGCGGTGGCGATGTGGGTTCGGCGCCGGCCCCTGGGTCCGAGGACGTCGAACAGGACGTCGTCGCCACCGGAACGGGCGCTCACCGGCGCACCCGCAGGGCCCGCTCCAGCCGGCCGCCGGCCAGCCCGCCGCCCAGGGTGACCGCGACGTAGAGCAGCGCGGCCAGGCCGAAGGTGAGCAGGGGCTCGTCGTACTGCAGGTCCAGGGACTCGGTCTTGTTCGTCATCTCCGGCACGCCGACCGCGGCCACCAGCGAGGTGCCGAGGACCACGCCGATGAACACGTTGACCAGCGGCTGGACCATGCTGCGGAACGCCTGCGGCAGCACGACGTGGCGCAGGGACTGGGTGAACGTGAGCCCGATCGCGCGGGCCGCCTCGGCCTGGCCCAGCGGGACGGTGCGGATGCCGGCCCGCACCGTCTCGCAGACGAACGCCGAGGCGTAGAGCGCGATGCAGGTGACTGCGGTCCAGAACAGCGAGTAGCGCAGGCCGACCTCTGGCAGGCCGAACACGAACAGCACCAGCAGGACCAGCAGCGGCACGTTGCGCAGCACGCCGACCCACACCGCTCCGACAGCGCGTAGGGGCGGGACCGGGCTGATCCGGAACACGGCCACCAGGGTGCCGAGCAGCAGGGCGCCGACGAAGCCGAGCACGGACAGCTCGAGGGTCACGACCAGACCCTCGAGCAGTCCGGGCAGCAGGTTGGCGATCATGCTCAGCTCAGCCCCATCAGTCCGTCAGGACCCCGGGACCGACCCGACCTCGGGCGGCTGCGGGGCGTCGCCCTGGACCACCGTGCCGATGGTGGCCTTCCACAGCTGCGCCCACAGGCCGGACTTCTCGATCTGCGTCAGCCAGTCGTCGACGAACTTCTTCATCTCCGGGTTCTGCTTGGGCGTGCCGATGCCGTAGGGCTCCTGGGTGAACGGCTGCCCGACCACGGTGACGTCCTGGTTCTTGGCCGCGTCGCCGATCAGGATCCCCTGGTCCAGCACGTAGGCGTCGACCCGGCCCTGCTCCACCGCCTGCACGCACTCGGTGTTCTGCTGGAACAGCGTGATGTTGGCCTTGGGCGCGAACTTCTTGATGGCGTTGGCCGCGGTGGAGTTGCCCTCGGTGGCGACCTTCTTGCCGTTGAGGTCGTCCACGGTCTTGATGGGCGAGCCCTTCTTGACCAGGATCGCGTCGCCGGAGGAGTAGTAGGGGCCGGCGAAGTCCACCTTCTCCGCCCGCTTGGGCGTGATGGTGTAGGTGGCGAAGACGGTGTCGACCGAGCCGTTCTGCAGCAGGGCCTCGCGGGTGTCCACGCTCACCTGGGTCAGCTTGGTCTTGGGCTGCCCCGTGATGTACTTGGCCAGCATCATCGACAGGTCGGCGTCGAAGCCGCTCACCTGACCGGTGAGCGGGTTCTTCAGGCTGAACAGCGGGGCGCTGTCGGTGCCACCGACGTTGAGCACGCCGCGCTTCTTGATCTCGGCCATCCGCGAGCCGGCCGGGATGGCCGAGTCCGGCGCCACCGGCGCGGCGTCGAGCACCTTCTGGATCGCGGCGGCGTCGCCGATGCCGGCAGCTCCGCCCGGGGCGGCCGAGGCGCCCCCGCCCGCACCCCCGCTGCTGCCGGCACCCGGGACCGCCGCGCTGCTGCCACCACCCCCGCAGGCGGCGGTGAGGGCGAGCACGGAGCCCGCCGCCGCGACGAGCGCGGCCTGGCGGCGCATCCGGCGCGCTCGGCCGTGGGCTCGGGCGCTGCTGGTAGGGCTGGGCACGGGGACCTCCGGGGTGTTCGGGCAGGGGCTCGTGGAAGGAGCCGGTCGGTGGGGGCTGGCTAGTGGGTGAGCACCTTGGCGAGGAAGTCGCGGGCGCGTTCGGTGCGCGCGGAGGTGAAGAACTCCTCCGGGGCGCCGGTCTCGACCACGGCGCCGTCGGCCATGAAGACGACGCGGTCGGCCGCCTGGCGGGCGAAGCCCATCTCGTGGGTGACCACGAGCATCGTCATGCCGCTGCCGGCCAGCTCGACCATGACCGCGAGGACCTCGTTGATCATCTCGGGGTCCAGAGCCGAGGTGGGCTCGTCGAAGAGCATGAGCTTGGGCTCCATCGCCAGCGAGCGGGCGATGGCCACCCGCTGCTGCTGCCCGCCGGACAGCTGGGCGGGGAACTTGGCGGCCTGGTCGGCCACGCCCACCCGGTCCAGCAGCTCCATCGCGCGCCGCTCGGCCGCGTCCTTGGACAGACCGCGGACCTTGAGCGGGCCGAGGGTGACGTTCTGCAGCACCGTCTTGTGCCCGAACAGGTTGAAGGACTGGAAGACCATGCCGACGTCGGCGCGCAGCCTGGCCAGCGACTTGCCCTCCGCCGGGACCGGCCGGCCATCGACCTCGATCGAGCCCGCGTCCACCGTCTCGAGCCGGTTGATGCACCGGCAGAGCGTGGACTTGCCCGAGCCCGAGGGCCCGAGCACGACCACCACCTCGCCGCGCTGGACGTCCAGGTCGACCTCGTTGAGGGCGACGTGCGAGCCGAACCGTTTGGAGACGCCACGGACGCGCAGCAGCGGTGCATCGCGCACGCCCGCGAGGCTGCTGTCCGTCCCGTTGGCGTTCGACGGCATAGGCACGGTTCTACCACCCGAGGTCCGGCTCACTCCGATCCGGGGCTTCTTCCCGGGCGGCTGGGCCGCATTCCCTCCCGCCGATCGGCACCTCCCCTAGGGTGTGCCGCCGTGACGATCCGGGTGGTGCTGGCCGAGGACAGCGCACTGCTGCGCCAGGGGCTGGAGCGGCTGCTGGCCGCGGCCGAGGGCATGGAGCTGGTGGGCAGCGCGGCCACGCTGCCCGAGCTCATGGCGCTGGTGGCGCGCGAGCGTCCCGACGTCGTCGTCAGCGACATCCGGATGCCGCCCACCGGGGTGGACGAGGGCATCGTCGCGGCGGCGCGGCTGCGGGAGGAGCACCCGCAGGTCGGCGTGGTGCTGCTGAGCCAGCACGCCGAGGCCACCTACGCCCTGCGCCTGCTCGAGGGCGGCGCCGAGGGCCGGGCCTACCTGCTCAAGGAGCGGGTGGCCGGCGCGGACGAGCTGGCCGCAGCGGTGCGCACCGTGGCTGCCGGCGGGTCGGTCATCGACCCCACGGTGGTCGAGCGGCTGGTCAGCGCCAACCGGGCCAGCGAGCGATCGGCGCTGTCGTTCCTCACCCCGCGCGAGCTCGAGGTGCTCGGGGAGATGGCCCAGGGCAAGAGCAACGCCGCCATCGCAGCCAGCCTGTTCCTGTCCGAGCGGGCGATCGAGAAGCACACCAACTCGATCTTCGCCAAGCTGCACCTGCGGGAGGAGCCCGACGTCAACCGCCGGGTGGCCGCGGTGCTGGTCTACCTGCACGAGCAGCCTGACGCACAGGGATGAGGTGCCAGGGGGGCTAGCACCACCCCGACCGACCGGCGGGCACCCTGCCCGTGCCCGCGCCCGGACCGGCAGACTCGTGGTCGTGGACACCCCTCGCCGCGTGCGCGTGCTCGTCGTCGACGACCACGCGGCCTACCGGCTGGCCCTGGCCGGCGTGCTGCGCCGGGCCGGCGACCTGGAGCTGGTCGGCGAGGCCGCCAGCGGCGAGGAGGCGCTGGAGCGCGCACGGCAGCTGGCTCCCGACGTCGTCGTCCTCGACGTGCGCATGCCCGGCATCGGCGGTATCGCGGCGGCGGCCCAGCTGCGCGCCGAGCACCCCGAGGTCCTGGTGCTGCTGTGCTCGAGCTACGACCTGGCCGACCTGCCCACCGGGGCGCTGGAGGCCGGCGTCGTTTACGCCCCCAAGGAGGAGGTCGGGCCCGGGCTGCTGCGCCGGCTCTGGCAGCACCACCGGGCCGAGCCGCCGGGGGGCATCCTGCCCGAGCCCCGGCCGGCCGAGGACGCACCCGGCGACATCGCCCCGCTCACTCCGCCCGCAGCGCCTCCGCCGGCCTGAGCCGGGCCGCCTGCAGCGCCGGCCCGGCGGCCAGCAGCACGGCGAGGGCCAGCGCACCGGCCACGGTCAGCGCCAGCCAGCGCCACGGCCAGGCGGGGTCGCCGGCCAGCGAGCTGGCTGCGGCCAGCTCGGCCCACAGCAGCCGGCCGGCGGCCGCCCCCAGCGGCACCCCGACCGCCACCGCGAGGCCCGCGGTGGTGAGCGCGGCGACCAGCACCGCCGCCGCCACCTGCACCGGGCGCAGTCCGAGCACCGACAGCACGGCCAGGTCGCGCCGGCGCCGGCGGACGGTGGTGAGCAGGCCGTGCGCGAGGGCCGCGCCGCCGGTGACGGCCAGCGCGGCCACGAGGATCCACGGCAGGTGCCGCACGTCGGCCAGGTTCACCACCTCCACCGGTGCGCTGGCCGGCACCAGCTCCAGCTCCCCAGCCAGCTCCTCCCCCACGGCGGTCCCGGCCGCCCGGTCGGTGCCGCGCACCAGCGCGGTCAGCTGCGGCTCGGCGGCGGCCAGGTCGGCGAGCGCCTTGCGGCCCAGCAGGAGCGTGTCGCCCAGGCGGCCGCCGTCGAAGCCCGGCACGATCGCGACGCCGACGACGTGCAGGCGGCGGTCCATGCCGTTGGTGTCCCGGGCGAGGACGTCGTCGCCGACGCCGAGGCCGAGCGATCGGGCCAGCCGCGGCCCGAGCGCCACCTCGTCCTCGGCCCGCGGCACCCGCCCGGCCAGCACCGCCCACGGCAGGTCCCCCTTGCGCTGCTGCACGGCGTAGCCCCGGGCCGCGCGCCCGCCCACCTGCACGCTGCCGCCGCTGACGACGTCGACGTCGCGCACGCGGGGGTCGGCGGCGATCTTGGCGACGTCGGGCTCCTTGGCGTCCACCAGCGCGAAGTCGGCGGCCCAGCCCCACCGCTCGGGCCGGCTGACCGCGCGGTCCAGGCCGGCGGCCACGACGAGGGCCGCCACCAGGGCGGCCACGGTGAGAGCGGCCCCCACCGCCGTCCCCCGCGCGCCCAGGGCGCGCCGCCCGCC
>JBQCHF010000061.1:0-9268 GCA_051954955.1 Motilibacteraceae bacterium | reverse complement strand
CTTTCAGTGGGCCCCGCCCCCCGCATGCCCCCCGGGGCCCGCCTGGTTCCTCTCTTGGGATCGGGCGGGTTTCGGTGTCTTCGCCTTCTACGTCCTCGCCGTGACACTCGCCGCCGACCGTGGCGCGCTGCGCGCGGCAGGGGCTCCGCCCCCGCACCCCCGGAGGGCCCGCATGGTCAGCTTTCAGTGGGCCCCGCCCCCCGCATGCCCCCCGGGGCCCGCCTGGTTCCTCTCTTGGGGTCGGGCGGGTTTCGGTGTGTTCGCCCCCTTTCACCGATTCGCGGGGGCGGCCGCCGCCGAACGCGGCGCGCTGCGCGCGGCGGGGCTCCGTCCCCGCACCCCCGAAGGACCCGCCGGTCGCGTTCCGCTGACCGTGCGGGCCCTTCGGGTGCTGTGCTGGTGGTCCTGTTGCGCGGCTGCTCCGTCAGTCCTGCAGGCGGCTGCGGGTGGTGCGGCGGCGGAGGTAGGCGCCGGTGGCGAGCAGTGCTGCGCCGAGGGCGCCGGCGGTGCCGGCCGTCGCACCCGTGTGCGCCAGCACGCCCTGCTCGCCCGAGCCGGTGTCGTACTGGGTGCCGAGGACGGCCGCGCCCTGGACCTGGCTACCGCCGACGGTCCCTGCCCCCACGCCGCCGCCGGACACGCCACCGACGGAGACACCACCAGCCGCGACACCGCCGGACACACCCCCGCCGGACACACCCCCGCCGACGACGCCGCCGGCGACCTCTCCACCGCCGCCGGTGGAGCCGGTGCCGCCGCCGGTCGTCCCGCCGCCGGTGGACTGGGTGGCCGTGGCCCCGGTGGACTCGGTCGTCGTCGCGGTCGCACCGCTGGACTCGCTGGCGGTGGCTGTCGCGCCGCTGGTCTCGCTGGCGGTGGCTGTCGCGGTGCCGCCGCCGACGGTCCCGCCGCCGACACCGCCGCCGGTGGACTGAGTGGCCGTGGCCGTGGCGCCGCCGGACTCGGTCGCCGTCGCGGTCGCACCGCTGGACTCGCTGGCGGTCGCCGTGGCGCCGCTGGACTGGGTCGCGGTGACGGTGGCGGTCGAGGTGCTCGCGGGCGCGCAGGGCTCGAGCCAGAAGACCTTGTGCTTGTCCTTGCCGTGGGCATCGTCCGCGGTCACGGTCAGCTTGACGTGGACGGCCTCGGTGCCAGTGACTCCCAGCTCGCTGGCGCTGAAGGCGTAGACCTCGTCCGGGTCCTGGCCCGCTCCGCCGGCCGCGTCGGCGCTCAACAGGATCGACTCGGACACCAGCGTCCTCGTGCCACTGGGGGGCTGGAGCGCGAGGGTGAGGGTGCCGTGCTCGCCGGCGTCGAAGCCGAAGAGGGCGACGGTGAAGTGGCAGGCGACCTGCGGCTGGTTGCTGGGGTCGTCGTCCGCGGCGTTCGCGTGCACCTTGATGGTGCCGTTGTCGCCCGACGGGTCCTGACCTCCGGCCGCGAGTGCGGGCATCGCGAGCGCGGAGGCACCGAGCAGCACGGCGCCGCCGAGGGCGGCCCGCGGCAGCAGGGGGTGGGGCACAGTGAGCCTCCCGGAAACATGGGTGCGGTTCCGTCCCGGCCGGTTCCCCGAGCACCGAGCGGGACAGAGGGTGGAGGCCGCAAGATTCCCTCCCAAACCGGGAATACTCACGCTCCGGAGCGCCTCGTCTCTGAGCGAACCGCGACATGTCACGCTCAGTGATGGCCGCGTGGGTGGACGCAGGCGCACCGCGCGGTCCCCGCTCGCGCCGGCGGGACGCCGGAAAGGGCGCGACGTAGGCTCAGGCCATGACGGTGTGGCGGGTCATGGGGACCGAGACCGAGTACGGGGGATCCGTCCCCGGCCATCCGACCGCCAACGCGATGCTCACCTCGAGCCAGGTGGTCAACGCCTATGCGGCCTATGCCTCCTCACGAGCCCGCCGGGCCCGCTGGGACTTCGAGGAGGAGAACCCGCTGCGCGACGCCCGCGGGTTCGACCTGGCTCGCGAGGTGGCCGACCCGAGCCAGCTCACCGACGAGGACCTGGGCCTTGCCAACGTCATCCTCACCAACGGCGCCCGGCTCTACGTCGACCACGCCCACCCGGAGTACTCCACCCCTGAGGTGACCAACCCCCGCGACGCGCTGCTGTGGGACAAGGCGGGGGAGCGCATCATGGAGCACGCGGCGCGCCTGGCGGCCGAGGTGCCCGGAGCGCAGCAGATCCTGCTGCACAAGAACAACACCGACAACAAGGGCGCCTCCTACGGCTCGCACGAGAACTACCTCATGCGCCGGGAGACCCCCTTCGCTGACATCGTCCGCCACCTCACGCCGTTCTTCGTCAGCCGGCAGGTGGTGTGCGGGTCCGGCCGGGTCGGGCTCGGCCAGGACGGCTCCGCGCACGGGTTCCAGCTCAGCCAGCGCGCGGACTACTTCGAGGTCGAGGTCGGGCTCGAGACCACCCTCAAGCGGCCCATCATCAACACCCGCGACGAGCCGCACGCCAACGCCGACAAGTACCGGCGCCTGCACGTGATCATCGGCGACGCCAACCTGGCCGAGGTCTCCGCCTACCTCAAGCTCGGCACCACCGCGCTGGTGCTCGCCATGATCGAGGACGGCTGGCTCACCGCCGACCTGTCGGTGGAGCGGCCGGTCACCGCCCTGCACCAGGTCAGCCACGACCCCTCGCTGCAGCACCTGCTCCGGCTGCGCGACGGGCGCCGGCTCACCGCGGTGCAGCTGCAGCTGGAGTACCTCGAGCAGGCCCGCAAGTATGTCGAGGACCGCTACGGCGCCGACACGGACGAGATGACCCTCGACGTGCTCAACCGGTGGGAGTCGGTGCTCGACCGGCTCGAGCGCGACCCGATGTCGCTGTCCCGGGAGCTGGACTGGGTGGCCAAGCTCGAGCTGCTCGAGGGCTACCGCAGCCGCGACGGACTGGACTGGGACTCCTACCGGCTGCAGCACGTCGACCTGCAGTACAGCGACGTGCGGCCCGGCAAGGGCGTCTACAACCTGCTGGCCGCCAAGGGGCGGTTCGAGCGGATCCTCACCGACGCCGAGGTGGCGCACGCGGTCTCCGAGCCGCCCGAGGACACCCGCGCCTACTTCCGGGGTCGGTGCCTGGCCCAGTACGGCGACGCGGTGGCCGCCGCCTCCTGGGACTCGGTCATCTTCGACCTGCCCGGCCAGGACTCCTTGCAGCGGGTGCCCACGCTCGAACCGCTGCGCGGCACCAAGGCGCACGTCGGCGCCCTGCTGGACCGCTGCCGCACCGCCGAGGAGCTGGTGGCGGCCATCACCGGCTCCTGACCCTCAGCGGTCGCCCGATCCGACCGGGCCGGTCCGCCCGCCCGGGCCGCCCCCGCGTACGGCGCGGCACGACGTCCCCTTCGTCA
Source organism: Motilibacteraceae bacterium (assembly GCA_051954955.1). Taxonomy (GTDB): domain Bacteria; phylum Actinomycetota; class Actinomycetes; order Motilibacterales; family Motilibacteraceae; genus JBQCHF01. The sequence goes on along the minus strand of JBQCHF010000061.1, from coordinate 5,897 downwards.
CCAATTGGCCGCTACGGCGTATCGTGCCGCCGAGGCGTTGGGAGTCGTGCCGGGGCCGGGTCGGCCCGGTCAGGGGGAAGCGTGCGTCCAGCACCGAGCGGCGGAGGACAGATCCGGGTCGACGTCGGTGCGTTGCGCGCCGCCGTACCCACGGTGCAGCACGCCGCCGACGCGGGTCGCCAGGCGCTCGGCACGGCCGCCGGCAGTCGGTGCATCACCACCGGGTGCCCCGACCTCGACGCCGCGCTGGGTGCCTACGGCGCCTGCCTGCAGTCTCTGGTCACCTCCGCCGCCGACGCCGTCGACGGGCTGGCCCGCGCCGTCGCGAGCTCGGCCGCCGCCTACGAGCAGGTCGACGCCTCGGTCGTGCCGCCGCTCCCGGGTCCGGGAGGTGCGCGATGAGCGTCACCGACCCGCTGGCTGGCATGGCGCCGCCGCCCGGCTCGCCCGACGCGGTCGCGCAGGTCAGCCGGAACCATGCCGGCGCCGCCGAGCAGCTCGGGCACACCGCCCGCACCCTCATCGGCACGGTGCAGGGGCTGGTGACCAGCGCGTGGCACGGGCAGGCGGCACAGGCGGTCGCGCAGTACGCCGCGGTGCTCGCCGCTGCCTTCGCGACCGCGGCGGACACCGCCGAGCAGACCGCCGGTGCCCTGGCGGGCTACGCCGCCGCGCTGCGGCTGGCCCAGCAGGACTACCGGCACGCCCGGTCGATGGCCGACCGCGCGATGGAGGAGGAGCTGGCGCAGCAGCGCCCCGCGCAGCAGCGGGCGGCGCAGGCGGCGACCGCGGGTGATCTTGTCGGCGCCCTCACCGCGGTCCCGTTCGGCGAGGACTACCGCAGCCCGCTGCGCGCCCGGGCGACGAGCCTGGCCGAGCAGGCCGTCCGGGACGCCGAGCTGGCCGGCCGGCGTGCCGCGGTCCAGGTGCAGTCCGCCACCCGGCCCATCGCCCCACCCCCGCCGCCCCGACCGGTGAGCAGCCCGGCCCCCTCGCACCACGGCGGCTTCTGGAGCGGCGCGTGGCACCAGGTGTCGGGGTTCGGCTCGGGCCTGTGGCACGGCGTCGCCGACCCGGTGGAGATGACGGTGGGGCTGGTCAACCCCTTCGGCGACATCGGCCGGCACTGGTCCGACCTCGGCCACGGGCTGTGGAACGGGGTGACCCACCCGGGCGAGTTCGGCAAGGCGCTCATCGACTGGCAGGACCTCTCCCACGGGGACTACGGACGCTGGGCGGGCCAGCTGCTCCCGAGCGTCGCCGCGGCCTTCGTCACCGGCGGCGCGGCGGCCGGCGTGCGCGGCGCCGACGGCCTGGTGGCCACCGAACGGGTGGCCACCGGCGCGGAGGACCTCGCGACGGCCGGCCGCGCGGCGCGGGTCGCCGACGATGCCGCCGACCCGCTGGTGCGGCACTGGACGCCGGCCGACGAGCCCGGCCCGCTGCACCCGCAGTCGCCCGAGCCCGTCACCCACGACGACGTCTGGCTCAACAGCTTCCGCTCGGGCACCTACGACGAGCGGGTCACCTCCGACTGGCGCGACTTCTACCGCGTCCACAACGCCGAGCGCGGGCCCCTCGGCCCCTACTGGACGCACGAGCCGCCCACCGGCCCCACCCAGGCGCTGCTGGACAACGCGGTGGTGCCGCAGTGGGGCAACGACGCCAGCGGGCTGGTGCACATCCGGGTGCCGGAGGGCGTGCGCTACTTCGACGGGGTCGCCGGGCCGCAGCACGTGGCCCCCGAGATCGACGGGGTCAGCGGCAACACCTGGGCCGCCGACATGACCGGCGGCGGCACGCAGGTGCTCATCCCGCGGGTGGACGAGAGCTGGGTGGTCGAGTCCGGGCGGTGGGCACCGTGAACGAGGACCTGAGCAGCGACTCGGGCAGCGACTCGGGCACCCACCCCAGCGAGGACCTCGCACGGCTGCTCGGGAGCGCCGGGGACCGGGAGGCGGTGCTGGCGGCGCTGCGCCGAGCCACCGTCTACGTCCCCGCGCAGCGCGAGGGCGACCGGCCGGGGGAGCCTGCGGCCGGCCTGGCGCTGCCGGTCCTGCAGCGCGGGGAGCGCCGGTTCGTGCCGGCGTTCACCTCGCTGGAGCTGGCCCGGAGCCTGACCCGTCCCGGGACCGGGCAGGCAGCCCTGCCCATGCCCGCGCTGGCCGGCAGCCTCGGGCCGGACCTGTGGGTGGTGCTCAACCCGTCCGACGCCTCCGAGACCCTCCTGGCACCCGGCGAGCTGCGCGCGATGGCCGGGCTGCCTCCCGCCGACGTCGCCACGCTCGCCCCGGGCACGCCCGTGCGGCTCGGCGAACCCGCCCACGAGCCCGCCGTCCTGCCGGCGCTGGCCGCGGCCTTCGCCACGCTCCCGGCGGTGGGGGCGGCGTACCGCGCCCTGGTCCAGACCCCGGGGAGCGCCCCCCGGCTCGTCGTCGGCGTCCAGGCACCTCCGGAGGAGATGGGCGCCGTGCTCTCCGCGGTGGAGCAGGCGCTGCGCGGTTCCGCCCGCCCGGACCTGGACCTCGTGCGGATCGGGGACGGCAGCGAGGTGAGCGGCTGGATGGTGGACAGGACCGCGCCGTTCTACACCCGCGGACGCTCCTGAGGCTGCCAGCCGCCCACCGGTGGCTCAGCCTTGAAGAACAGCAGGAACTGCTGACGGCACGAGGTGCACGCCAGCCACACCTGGACGTCGTCGAAGCCGTCCGCCGGCGCCGGTCGCTGCGCCGGGACGGGGTCGAGCGGCAGGTTGGAGCGCAGCACCGTGAGCACGCCCGCCTCGACATCGGCCAGCACGCGCACGGCCAGCTGCTCGAACGTGGTCCACGAGGACGCCCCGCGACGCCGCTGCCAGGGGTCGCACCGTTCGCACGCCACCGCCCACCTCCCCTTCCTCCGCGCCCGGACCATCCTGCTCCATCACCCTGCTGCATCACCCTGCTGCATCACCCTGCGCCTTCCCCCGGTGAAGGGGCGTCGGACGCGTCAGGCGCGTCGGGCGGGGTAGCCGTCGGCTTGGACGAGTCCGGTCGCTGCGCCGGCCGCCGATGACTAGGGTCGCACCGGTAAGCCGTGACCCGCAGGAGGTCCCATGCCCACGAAGGACACCGGCGGCCAGTCGCGCGCCACCCGGCGCGACGACGAGGTCGAGGAGGTAGAGGCCACCGCCTCCCCCGACGTCGCCGAGCGCAAAGAGAAGCTCGACGAGGACATCGACGCGCTGCTCGACGAGATCGACGAGACCCTCGAGTCCAACTCCGAGGACTGGGTCCGCGGCTTCGTCCAGAAGGGCGGGGAGTAGCCCGCCGCGCCCCCAGCAGGCGCGTGCCGCGCCGGGGCGGCCCGGCGTGGGTAGGGTCGGGCGCATGAGCGACGCAGGATCTCTGGCCGGCCGGCTGCCCACCGCCTACCTCACCCCCGGCACGTCCTCCTTCGCCGAGTTCGTCGGCGGCGTCGCCCCCGACCTGCTGCCCGGCCGCCGCCCGCTGCCGGCCACCGCCGTCACCACCGAGGCCCCGCACGGCACCACGATCGTCGCCGTCACCTTCCCCGGCGGGGTGGTCATGGCCGGCGACCGGCGGGCCACCATGGGCAACCTCATCGCCCAGCGCGACATCGAGAAGGTCTTCCACGGCGACGAGTTCTCCGCCGTCGGCATCGCCGGCACCGCAGGCATCGCCGTGGAGATGGTGCGGCTGTTCCAGGTCGAGCTCGAGCACTACGAGAAGATCGAGGGCACCACGCTGTCCCTGGATGGCAAGGCCAACCGGCTGGCCACCATGATCCGGCAGAACCTGCCCATGGCCATGCAGGGCCTGGCCGTCGTGCCGCTGTTCGCCGGCTACGACCTCGAGAGCGAGCAGGGCCGCATCTTCAGCTACGACATCACCGGCGGCCGCTACGAGGAGCACCGGTACCACTCGGTGGGGTCAGGGTCGCTGTTCGCGCGCGGCTCGCTGAAGAAGATCTTCAGAGACGACCTCACCGCCGACGACGCGGTCCTGGCCTGCGTGCAGGCCCTCTACGACGCCGCCGACGAGGACTCGGCCACCGGCGGCCCCGACGTCACCCGCCGCATCTTCCCGGTCGTCGCCCGGGTCACCGCCGAGGGCTACGTGCGGCTGTCCGACGACGAGGTCGGCGGCTACGTCGACGGCGTCCTGGCCGGCCGCATGCAGCGCCCCGGCGGGCCCGAGGCGCCGCTGCGCTGAGCGCCGCCCTGTTCCCTGCACACCCAGCCGAGCACCCGAAGGGATGACGCCCCGGTGACGATGCCGTTCTACGTCTCGCCCGAGCAGCTGATGAAGGACCGGGCGGACTTCGCCCGCAAGGGCATCGCCCGCGGCCGCTCGGTCGTCGTGCTGGCCTACGCCGACGGCATCCTCTTCGTCGCCGAGAACCCGTCCCGGGCGCTGCACAAGATCAGCGAGATCTACGACCGGATCGCGTTCGCCGCGGTCGGCAAGTACAACGAGTTCGAGAACCTGCGCATCGCCGGCGTCCGGCTGGCCGACCTGCGCGGCTACTCCTACGACCGTCGCGACGTCACCGGCCGCGGCCTGGCCAACGCCTACGCCCAGACCCTGGGCACGATCTTCACCCAGGAGTCCAAGCCCTACGAGGTCGAGATCGTCGTCGCCGAGGTGGGGGAGGGGCCGGAGGACGACCAGATCTACCGCCTCACCTATGACGGGTCGGTGGCCGACGAGCACGGCTTCGTGGCCATGGGCGGCCAGGCCGACCAGATCGCCGCCGCACTGCAGGAGGGCTGGCGCGAGGCCATGCCGCTGGCCGACGCGGTGCGGCTGGCGATCCGGGTGCTCGGCCGCGACGGCGGCGGCGAGCCGCGCGCGCTCACCCCGGCCCAGCTCGAGGTGGCGGTGCTGGACCGGCAGCGGCCCCGGCGCAAGTTCCGCCGGGTCGTCGGCCCGGTGCTGGACCGCCTGCTCGGCGACGGCGAGGTGACCGCCCAGCCGGTGGCGGCGGACGACCCCGCGGTGCGCGAGGTGCCCGGCCAGACCAAGCTGGCCGGAGGGGCGCAGGAGCCTGCGGGGCCGGACGCGCCGCAGTAGCCGGCGCGCCGGGCGGCGTAAGCCGGGCACGGCTCGCGCCCGCCGCGTAACGTGACCCCATGGACCGGCGCATCTTCGGGCTGGAGAACGAGTACGGCGTCACCTGCACGTTCCGCGGCCAGCGGCGCCTGAGCCCGGACGAGGTGGCCCGCTACCTGTTCCGGCGGGTCGTGTCCTGGGGGCGCAGCAGCAACGTCTTCCTGCGCAACGGCGCGCGGCTCTACCTCGACGTCGGCAGCCACCCGGAGTACGCCACCCCGGAGTGCGACGACGTCGTCGAGCTGGTCACGCACGACAAGGCCGGCGAGCGGATCCTCGAGGGCCTGCTGGTGGACGCTGAGCGCAGGCTGCGCGAGGAGGGGATCGCCGGCGACGTCTACCTGTTCAAGAACAACACCGATTCCGCGGGCAACTCCTACGGCTGCCACGAGAACTACCTGGTCGGCCGGGCGGGGGAGTTCGGGCGGCTGGCCGACGTCCTCATCCCGTTCCTGGTCACCCGCCAGATCATCTGCGGCGCCGGCAAGGTGCTGCAGACCCCGCGCGGGGCCGTCTACTGCGTCAGCCAGCGGGCCGAGCACATCTGGGAGGGCGTCTCCTCGGCCACCACGAGGTCCCGCCCCATCATCAACACCCGCGACGAGCCGCACGCCGACGCCGAGCGCTACCGGCGGCTGCACGTCATCGTGGGCGACTCGAACATGAGCGAGACCACCACCATGCTCAAGGTCGGGGCCACCGACCTGGTGCTGCGGATGATCGAGGCCGGCACGACGCTGCGCGACATGACGCTGGAGAACCCGATCCGGGCGATCCGCGAGG
>JBQCHF010000060.1:0-24865 GCA_051954955.1 Motilibacteraceae bacterium | reverse complement strand
CCGCTCCCACGGGCTGTCCGGCGTGAGCAGCGACACCCCCAGCCGGGCCCGGCGCACCAGCCACGGCGAGGGCCGGTAGCGCGGGTCGCCGGTAGCGGCCTGCAGCCCCTCCAGCACGCCCAGCACCCGAGCCGGCCCGATCTCGTCGCCCCACGCCAGCGGCCCGCGCGGGTAGCCCAGTGCGAGGCTCACCGCGGCGTCGACGTCGTCGGGCGCGGCCAGCCCGAGCTGGGCGATCTCGCACGCCAGCCCCACCACGCAGGCCACCACCCGCTGGGCGACGAAGCCGGGGGAGTCGGCGGTGCGGCTGACCGGCCGGCCGGTGCGGGCCAGCGCCGCCCAGGCCGCGTCGGCGGCCGCCGGGTGGGTGGCCGGGGTGGCGGCCAGGGTCAGTCGCGGCGGCAGGGCACCGGGCGGGCCGAACGGGTCGACGCCGAGGGTGCGCTCCGGCGGCAGCCCGGCGGCCAGCAGCGCGGTGGTGACGTCGGCCCCCCACGGCAGCACCAGCGCCACCGACCCCGCGCCGGGCCGGGCACCCTCGTCCAGCGGCACCCCGTGCGCGTCCAGCTCGTCGGCCAGCCGGGTCCCCTCGGCGGACTCGGGGTCCACCCACACCGGGACCAGCGGGACGTCCGGCACGGCCTGCTCGGGAGGCACCACCGCCGTCCCGTCGGCGTAGTCGTAGAACCCGCCGCCGCTCTTGCGGCCCAGCCGTCCGGCCGCGAGCCGCCGCCGTCCGGTGGGGGAGGGCCGCAGCCGCGGGTCGCCGTAGAAGCCGGACCACACCGTCTCCATCACCGGCTGCGAGACGTCCAGCCCGGTCAGGTCGAACAGCTCGAACGGCCCCATCCGGAACCCGGCCGCCTCGCGCAGCACCCGGTCCAGGTCCGGCGCCGGCGCCACCCCCTCGTCCAGCAGCCGCAGGCCCTCGGTGGAGTACGCCCGCCCGGCGTGGTTCACCAGGAAGCCGGGGGTGTCGCTCACCCGCACCCCGGTGTGCCCGGTGCTCGCCACCAGGGCCAGCAGGCGGTCGACGACGTCGGCGTCGGTCAGCTCGCCGGGCACCACCTCGACCAGCCGCATCAGCGGCACCGGGTTGAAGAAGTGCAGCCCGCACACCCGCCCCGGGCGCCGGGTGCCGGCCGCCAGCGCGGTCACCGACAGGGACGAGGTGTTGGTGGCCAGCACGGCATCGGCCGCGACGACGTCGTCCAGCTCGGCGAACACCGCCCGCTTCACCGCGAGGTCCTCGACCACCGCCTCCACCACGAGGTCGGCGCCGGCGAGGGCGGGCAGCCCGTCCACCGCGCGCAGGCGCCCCGCGGCCGCCTCGCGGTCGCCCTCGGACAGCCGTCCGCGGGACACCAGCCGGTCCAGGACGGCCAGCACCGAGGCCACCGCCTCCTGCGCGGCGCCGGCCCGGGTGTCGTGCAGCAGCACCTCGCAGCCGGCGCTGGCCAGCAGCTGGGCGATCCCGCGTCCCATGGCCCCCGCGCCGACGACACCGACGGTTCCGATCCCGTGCCCGCCGGCCCCGGACTGCTCCGCGGCAGCACCCGATCGGCGTGCGCCGAATTGTCCAGAAACCCTGTCGTCGGCCCGACCCATGCTCGTACTCTCGCACCCATGGGTGCAGAGCAGCCGGGCGACCCGTTCGCGGACGTCCTCGCGGCCAACTCCGACTACGTCGAGCACTTCGCGCTGGGCGGCCTCACCGGCAAGGCCGGGCGCGGGCTCGCCGTCCTCACCTGCATGGACAGCCGGATCGAGCCGCTGTCCATGCTCGGCCTGCACCCCGGCGACGCCAAGATCCTGCGCAACGCCGGCGCGCGGGTGACCGACGACGTCCTGCGCACCCTGGTGGTGGCCGCGCACCTGCTCGAGGTGGACCGCGTGCTGGTGGTGGCCCACACGCACTGCCGGATGAGCTCGGACCCCGGCGCCATCCCCACGGCCATCGCCGAGCGCAGCGGGATCGACGTGCGCAGCCTGGACCTCGCCACGGTCGCCGACATGCGGGGCACGCTCGCCGACGACGTCCAGCGGATCCGCTCCTGGCCCTACCTGCCCGCCGGCCTCCCGGTGGCCGGGGCGGTCTACGACGTCGACACCGGCAAGCTCGAGATCGTCGAGCCTGCCGTCACCGGCGGCGCCGCCTCGGTGTCCCGACCCGACCCGGCGTAGGGCGGCCCGTCTGGCGGCCCGCCCGCCGCTCACTACCCTGGCCCGGTGAGCCGCGCCGACCTGGACAAGCAACCGCACGAGGTCGCGGCGATGTTCGACGACGTCGCCGCCCGCTACGACCTCACCAACGACGTGCTGTCCCTCGGCCAGACGCGGCTGTGGCGCCGCGCGGTCCGCGACGCGGTCGACGCTCGCCGCGGCCAGCGGGTCCTCGACCTCGCCGCCGGCACCGGCACCTCGAGCGAGCCGTTCCGCCAGGCCGGCGCCGCGGTCTTCCCGACCGACTTCTCCCTCGGCATGCTCCGCGAGGGCCGCAAGCGGCTGCCGCACCTGCCCTTCGCCGCCGGCGACGCCCTGCACCTGCCCTACGCCGACGCCGTCTTCGACGCCGTCACGATCTCCTTCGGCCTGCGCAACGTGGCCGACGTCGACGCCGCCCTGCGCGAGATGCTCCGCGTCACCAAGCCCGGCGGCCGCATCGTCGTCTGCGAGTTCAGCCACCCGACGTTCACGCCGTTCCGCACCGTCTACGTCGAGTACCTGATGAAGGCCCTGCCCACCGTGGCCCGCCGGGTCAGCTCCAACCCCGACTCCTACGTCTACCTGGCCGAGTCGATCCGCGCCTGGCCCGCCCAGCGCGCCCTGGCCGAGAAGCTCCGCGACGCCGGCTGGCGCAACGTCGCCTGGCGCGACCTCACCGGCGGGATCGTGGCGCTGCACCGGGGGACCAAGCCGGCGGGGTGAGGCGCCCCCCGCGGTCGCCTCCCGCTGGCCGCTCGGCTCCTCGTCAGCACGGTCGACGGCGCTGGTGACGGCAGCGGCCGCCGCTCGGGTGCGGTCCCCGGGCCGGCCGGCGGTCCGGCGCGCAGAGTGTGACGTCGTTGTCGCGACCCGCCGAGAAATGCCGCAAGAGCGTCACATTCTGCGGGGCAACGCTCGAGTGGAGACCTGCTGCGCGACGCGCCGGCGAGTCGTGCAGCAGCCCTCCACTCGAGCCGGGCGGCCCGCGCCCGACCGCCGGACCCGGCCCCGCCGCCCACCCCTCTCGTCACCAGCGCCTTCTCCTTCGAGCAGGTCCGCACTGGGCAGCTGTGGCCGCCCCGCGCCCACCCCTCCCGTCACCAGCGCCCTTTCCTTCGAGCAGGTCCGCACCGGGCAGCTATGGTCGCCCCGCGCCCACCCCTCCCGTCACCAGCGCCTTCGACCTGCTGCGACAGGTGCGCCCACGCTCGCGCATCCCCCGCCCGCGGCGCACAGTGAGCTGCGTGAGCAGGGAGGTGCTCGGCCCGCCGTGCGCAGAGCTCGACCTGCCCCCGACCCCCGCGAGGCAGCGCGGCCGCGCTGCCGACCTCCTGGCCGCCGCAGCGCTGCTCACCGGCCTCCTCGTCGCCGACGCCGCCCCGCCGCCCCCACCGCCACCGGTCGTCGTCGGGGCGCCCCGCTGGGACGCCGACCTGCTGCTGGTCGGTGACGCGGCCTGGCGGGTGGACCTCAGAGACGGTCACGTGGAGGAGCTCCCGCTCCCCGCGGGGATGGTGCCGGTGGCGGTCTCGGACCCGGTGGTCCTGCCCGGGCCGCGGACCGTCCTGCTGCGCGCCACCGCCGTGGCGCACGAGCCCACGGCGCGCGACCCGCTGGTGGCGGTCCCGCTGGGCGACGACGAGGCCCCGGCCGCCAAGGCCCGCGTGGTCTCCACGGCGGTCGCCTTGGCAGCTGCGTGGACCGGTGAGGCGCGGACCGGCGAGGCGCGGACCGGTGAGGCGTGGACCGTGGCGGCGGTGCCCGGCGGCTACGCCCTGCGTCGCATCGGCTCGGACGGGGTGGCCCGGCAAGCGCCCGCACCCTGGCCGGTGGGCGGCCGGCTGTTCGGCGAGGGACCGGCCGGGCTGGTGGCCGGCACCCTGTGGCCGACCGTGCCTGAGCCGATCGCGGTGCTGGCGCGACGGAGCGCGAGCTCCCACGGCGCGAGCCTCGCCGTCCGCCGGCACCTGGCCGCGCCGGGCCTGCCGCTGGCAGCGTCCGGCGGCGGTGCGGTGTGGGTCGACTGCGCCGACAGCCGCTGCCGCCTCACCCTCACCATCGCGGACGGGCGGAACGTGCCGGTCCGGCTTCCCCAGGGGGTGCGGATGGCCGGCGACCCGGCGCTGAGCCCGCAGGGACAGGTCGTCGCGGTGCCCGCCGTGGACGTCCGCGGGGCTCCGGTGCTGGCGCTCGTCAGCGGCTCGGCAGCCGGCCGCCCGCGCGTCCGGCTGGTGCCCTGGCTCGAGCCGGCCATCCGCCGCCTGCTGATCACCGATGCCGGCGGGGCCGTGGCCCTGGAGGCCACCGACTCGCGCCGGGCCCGCGCCGTGGTGCTCCGTCCCGGCGCCGCCGCGCCCGTCATCGTCCGGCTTCCCGCGGCGGTCGACGGCGCCGTCCTCGCCGAGCGCACGGCGGGTTTGCCCGGCAGCGGACCGGGGACCTTCGTCAGCACACGGAGGTGAGTGACATGGGTCTGGACGACAAGCTCGGCCACAAGGCCGAGGAGCTCAAGGGCAAGGCCAAGCAGGAGTACGGCGAGCGCGCCGACGAGCCGGGCATGGCGGCCGAGGGTCGCACCGAGCAGGCCTCGGGCTCGCTCAAGCAGGCCGGGGACAAGGTCAAGGACGCCTTCAAGGGCTGATCCGCCGGCCCCCACCCGCCCCGCACCCGCCTTCCCCCGCCCCCCCCCGTGCCGCCGGGGGGGGGGGGGGGGGGCCTCGCTGCGTCCCGGGAATGTCTCCGCCGGGGCCGATGGGCCGCGGCATGGGGCCGCCGGAGCAGGCCGGGCAGGGGCCCGCCCGGAGGCGTAGAGTGTGCCGCTGGCGCCTTCGTGAACGCTTTCACAAGCGCGCAGACCGACCCGGCGACGCACCCTTCGCCGGGACGCCCACGTCGCAGCCGAGGACCTCGTGAGCCTGCCCGGACCTGCCGACCCGGCCGCCACCGCGGCCCGGGTGGCGCCGGCGCATCCGCGCAGCGGCCCGCTCCCCGACGTCGAGGCCGACGTCGACGTCGTGGTCGTCGGGGCTGGCCCGGCCGGCTCCACCACCGCCTACCACCTCGCGCGCAGCGGGCTGAGCGTCGCGCTGCTGGAGAAGACCGCGTTCCCCCGGGAGAAGGTCTGCGGCGACGGGCTCACCCCCCGCGCCGTGCGCCAGCTGGTCGCCATGGGCATCGACACCAGCGAGGCCGCCGGCTGGAAGCCGAACAAGGGCCTGCGGGTGCTCGGCGGCGGCAGCCGGGTGCTGCTGCCCTGGCCCGAGCTCACCAGCTTCCCCGGGCACGGCCTGGTCCGCCCGCGCACCGACCTCGACGAGCTGCTCGCCCTGCGCGCCCAGGAGGCCGGGGCCCTGCTCCACCAGCGCACCCGCGTCACCGGCCCGCTGCTCGACGAGCGCACCGGCCGCGTGGTCGGAGTCGAGGCCACCGATGCCGAGGGGAGCGCGCGGACCTTCCGCGGCCGCCTCGTGGTGGCCGCCGACGGCGGGTCCAGCCGCCTGTCGCTCGCCGTCGGCCGCCGCCGCGACCCGGGCCGTCCGGTGGGCGTCGCGGTCCGGACCTACGTCCGCACCCCGCGCCACGACGACGACTGGCTGGAGACCTGGCTCGACCTCGGCGCCGGCGCGCCCGCCGCCCGCGAGCTGGGCGTGCGCGGCCTGCTGCCCGGCTACGGCTGGGTCTTCCCGATGCACGACGGCACCGCCAACGTCGGCCTGGGGGTGCTCACCAGCACCTACCCGGCCTACGGCGAGCTCGACCTGCGGGCCATGCTCCGCGGCTGGCTGGGCGCCATGCCCGACGACGTCGTGGCCACCGACGACGTCTGCGCCCCGGTGCGCGGCGCGGCGCTGCCCGAGGGGCTGGGCCGCGGCCCGCAGTACGCCGACGGCCTGCTGCTGGTCGGCGACGCGGCCGGCCTGGTCAACCCGTTCAACGGCGAGGGCATCGCCTACGCGATGGAGTCCGGAGCCCTGGCCGCCGAGGTGGCCGCGCAGGCCCTGGCCCGGCCCACCGAGGCCGGCCGCGAGGCCGCGCTGGCGGGCTACCCGGCCGCGCTGCGGCAGAGCTACGCCGGCTACTACGCCCTGGGACGGGCCTTCACCCGGATCATCGCCCGCCCGCGCGCCATGGGCGTGCTGGTGAAGCACGGTCTCCCGCACCCCCGGGCCATGCGCTTCGCGATGAAGCTGCTGGCCAACCTCACCGACCCGCACGACGGCGACGCGGCCGACCGCCTCGTCGCCGGGCTCAGCAGGATCAGCGCCCTGGTCGCACCCGAACCCGCGGGTGCGCGCTAGGGGGCCGCACGGCCCGACGGGCGGAGCACCTGCCACCCGTCACTAGGATGTCGACGGTCCGACGCGAGCCGGGCCGTCCCGAGAACGACGCGCACCGCCGGAGAGCCCGGTGGGGTGCGGCAGAAGGAAGGCGGCGGACATGGGCTACGCACCCATCCTCGCGCTCGGCGGCATCGCCGCGTTCTTCGCGCTCTTCAGCATCGTGGCGGGCGCCCTGTCCGGCCCGAAGCGCTACAACCGCGCGAAGCTCGACGCGTACGAGTGCGGCATCGAGCCGACGCCGCAGCCCGTGGGCGGCGGCCGGTTCCCGGTGAAGTACTACCTCACCGCGATGCTGTTCATCGTCTTCGACATCGAGATCGTGTTCCTCTACCCGTGGGCGGTGACCTTCGACCGGCTCGGCACCTTCGGCCTGGTCGAGATGGTCCTGTTCATCGTCACCGTGCTTGTCGCCTACGCCTACGTCTGGCGCCGCGGCGGGCTCGAGTGGGACTGACAGCGGACCGGGTGCTGACCCAGCACCTCGCCTGACGCCGAAAGACTCGAGAGAACCGAGAGAGCAAGGACTTTTCATGGGCATCGAAGAGAAGCTGCCGAGCGGCTTCCTGCTCACCACGGTCGCGACGCTCGCCGGCGCCGTCCGCAAGGCCTCGCTGTGGCCGGCCACGTTCGGCCTGGCCTGCTGCGCCATCGAGATGATGACCTCCGGCGGCCCGCGCTACGACCTGTCCCGGTTCGGCATGGAGGTCTTCCGGGCCTCGCCGCGCCAGGCCGACCTGATGATCGTCGCGGGCCGGGTGAGCCAGAAGATGGCGCCGGTGCTGCGGCAGATCTACGACCAGATGGTCGAGCCCAAGTGGGTGCTGTCGATGGGCGTCTGCGCCTCCTCCGGCGGCATGTTCAACAACTACGCGATCGTCCAGGGCGTCGACCACGTCGTGCCGGTCGACATCTACCTGCCCGGCTGCCCGCCGCGGCCGGAGATGCTCATCGACGCGATCCTCAAGCTGCACGCCGAGATCCAGTCCTCGCCGCTGGGCGTCAACCGGGAGAAGGCGGCCAAGGCCGCCGAGGCCGCGGCGCTCGCGGCCATCCCGACCGTCGAGGTCGGCGCGCGCACCGCGCTGCCGCTGGAGGGCGTGTCGCGATGAGCGACGAGAAGAAGCCGGCCGAGCAGAAGACCGGCCCCGACGCCCCGGCCACCGAGCCGACGCCGGCCGAGCAGGTCTCCCAGCAGCCCGGGCTGCCCACCATCACCCCGAACGCGGGCAAGGACGCCGTCGCCAGCGGCGACCCGTCCGCCCCGCTGCAGACCCAGCAGCCCGAGGCCGAGCCGGTCTCCGGCCAGGGCGAGACCATCCGGGTCAAGCGCGGGATGTTCGGCGCCTCGGACTCCGGCGACACCTCCGGCTTCGGCCGGCTGGTGCAGCGGATCCAGCGCCCGGCCCCCGCCCAGCGCCCCTTCGGCGGCTGGTTCGACGAGGTCGCCGACGAGCTCGAGCGGGCGCTGCCGGATCTCGGCGACGCGATCGAGCAGGTCGTGGTGGACCGCGGCGAGATCACCTTCGTGGTCCGCCGGCACCGGCTGGTCGAGGTCATGCAGACCCTGCGCGACGTCCCCACGCTCCGCTTCGAGCTGTGCCTCGGAGCCACCGGCGTGCACTACCCGCAGGACGAGGGACGCGAGCTGCACGTCGTGTGGCCGCTGCTGTCCATCACCCACAACCGCCGGGTCCGGGTGGAGACCACCTGCCCCGACGCCGACCCGCACGTGCCCAGCGTGGTCCCGGTCTACCCGACCGACGACTGGCACGAGCGGGAGACCTGGGACATGTTCGGCGTGATCTTCGACGGTCACCCCGCGCTGACCCGGATCCTCATGCCGGACGACTGGCCCGGCCACCCCCAGCGCAAGGACTACCCGCTGGGCGGCATCCCGGTGGAGTACAAGGGCGCCGAGATCCCGCCGCCCGACACGCGGAGGGCCTACAACTGATGACCGACACTGCGAACGTCACCGGCACCGCCGACCCCTACGCGGCGTCGGAGCGCGAGACCACCGAGGGGCGGGTCTACACCGTCACCGGCCAGGACTGGGACACCATCACCAGCGGCCTGGCCGACTCCGAGGAGGAGCGCCTCGTCGTCAACATGGGCCCGCAGCACCCGTCCACGCACGGCGTGCTCCGGCTCATCCTCGAGATCGAGGGCGAGACGGTCACCGAGGCCCGCGCCGGCATCGGCTACCTCCACACCGGCATCGAGAAGAACACCGAGTTCCGCACGTGGGTGCAGGGCACCACGTTCGTGACCCGGATGGACTACCTCGCGCCGCTGTTCAACGAGACGGCCTACTGCCTCGGTGTGGAGAAGCTGCTCGGCATCACCGACCAAATCCCGGAGCGGGCCAGCGTCATCCGCGTGATGATGATGGAGCTCAACCGGATCAGCTCCCACCTGGTGTGCATCGCCACCGGCGGCATGGAGCTCGGCGCGCTCACCGTCATGACCATCGGCTTCCGCGAGCGCGAGCTGGTGCTCGACATCTTCGAGATGATCACCGGTCTGCGGATGAACCACGCCTACGTCCGCCCCGGCGGGGTGGCGCAGGACCTCCCGCCGGGCGCGGTGGACAAGATCCGCGAGTTCCTCAAGCTCATGCCCAAGCGGCTCACCGAGTACGAGGACCTCTGCAACGAGAACGCCATCTTCAAGCGCCGCACCCAGGGCGTGGGCTACCTCGACCTCACCGGCTGCATGGCCCTGGGCATCACCGGGCCGATCCTGCGCTCCACCGGCCTGCCGTGGGACCTGCGCAAGACCCAGCCCTACTGCGGCTACGAGAACTACGAGTTCGACGTCATCACCTGGGACTCCGCCGACGCCTACGGACGCTTCCGCATCCGGGTCGACGAGATGAAGGAGTCCCTGAAGATCATCGAGCAGTGCCTGGACAAGCTCACGGGCCTCTCGGACCAGCCGGTGATGGTCGAGGACAAGAAGATCGCCTGGCCGAGCCAGCTCGCCCTGGGCGGCGACGGCCTGGGCAACAGCCTGGACCACATCCGGCACATCATGGGCCAGTCGATGGAAGCCCTCATCCACCACTTCAAGCTGGTGACCGAGGGCTTCCGGGTGCCGCCGGGCCAGGTCTACTCGGCCATCGAGAGCCCCCGCGGCGAGCTCGGGGTCACCGTCGTCAGCGACGGCGGCACCCGCCCCTACCGGGTCCACTTCCGCGACCCGTCCTTCACCAACCTGCAGGCGATGCCGGCCATGAGCGAAGGCGGCCAGGTCGCCGACGTCATCGCCGCCGTCGCCTCGATCGACCCCGTCATGGGTGGAGTGGACCGCTGAGCATGAGCCTTACCGACGAGTCCCGCACCCGCCTGGCGGCCGACGCCGCCACGGTGATCGCGCGCTACCCCGAGCCCCGCTCGGCGCTGCTGCCGCTGCTGCACCTCGTGCAGTCCGAGGAGGGCTACGTCAGCCCCGAGGGCATCGAGCTGTGCGCGCAGTGGCTCGACCTCACCACCGCCGAGGTCAGCGCGGTCGCCACCTTCTACACGATGTACAAGCGCCGCCCGGTCGGCGACTACCACGTGGGGGTGTGCACGAACACGCTCTGCGCGGTGATGGGCGGGGACCAGATCTTCGCCGAGCTCAAGGACCACCTGGGCGTCGGCAACGACGAGATGACCGAGGACGGCAAGCTCACCCTCGAGCACATCGAGTGCAACGCCGCCTGCGACTACGCCCCCGTGGTGATGGTCAACTGGGAGTTCTTCGACAACCAGACGCCGCAGTCGGCCAAGGAGCTCGTCGACGCGCTGCGGGCCGGCCAGGAGGTCGTGCCCACCCGCGGGGCCAAGCTGTGCACGTTCAAGCAGCAGGAGCGGGTGCTCGCCGGGTTCTACGACGGCCGCGCCGACGAGGGTCCGGCCGCCGGCGCCCCCACCCTGGCCGGCCTCGAGCTCTACCGCTCGGGCCACGACGGCCAGGGCCTGCACGGCGCGCCGAGCCCGGAGGGTGCCGCCCCGGCGATGGGCTACGGCATCGCCGGCGGCCCGAGCGAGTCCGACGCGCCGTCGGAGACCGCCGAGGCCGACCCGGTCAACCCGGCCCAGCCCGGTGCCGTGGCCGCCGATCCCGAGACCACCCCGAAGCAGGAGGACCCGCAGGCATGACTGAGCTGACGCCGGTCCTGTCCCGGCTCTGGGACGCCGACAAGCCCTGGACCCTCGCCACCTACGAGGCGCACGAGGGCTACCAGGCGCTGCGCACCGCGCTCACCAGGCACCCCGACGAGCTGATCCAGCTGGTCAAGGACTCCGGCCTGCGCGGCCGTGGCGGTGCCGGCTTCCCCACCGGCATGAAGTGGGGCTTCATCCCGCAGAACGACGGCAAGCCGCACTACCTCGTGGTCAACGCGGACGAGTCCGAGCCGGGCACCTGCAAGGACACCCCGCTGCTCATGGCCAACCCGCACGAGCTGGTCGAGGGCGTGATCATCAGCTCCTTCGCCATCCGGGCCAGCCACGCGTTCATCTACGTCCGCGGCGAGATCGCCCACGTCTACCGTCGGCTGCTCGCCGCCGTGCAGGAGGCCTACGCCAAGGGCTACGTCGGCAAGGACATCCTCGGCTCGGGCTACGACCTCGAGATCGTCGTGCACGCCGGCGCCGGCGCCTACATCTGCGGCGAGGAGACGGCGCTGCTCGACTCGCTGGAGGGCCGCCGCGGCCAGCCGCGCCTGCGCCCGCCGTTCCCCGCGGTGGCCGGTCTCTACTCGTGCCCCACAGTCATCAACAACGTCGAGTCGATCGCCAGCGTGCCCGCGATCGTGCGCAACGGCGCGGACTGGTTCGCCGGCATGGGCACCGAGAAGTCCAAGGGCATGACCCTCTACTCCCTGTCCGGGCACGTCGCCCGGCCGGGGCAGTACGAGGCCCCGCTCGGCATCACCCTGCGCGAGCTGCTGGACATGACCGGCGGCATGCGCCAGGCGGCCAACGGCAAGCCGGCCCAGCTGAAGTTCTGGACCCCTGGCGGCTCGTCCACCCCGCTGTTCACCGCCGAGCACCTCGACGTGCCGCTCGACTACGAGGGCGTCGGCGCGGCGGGCTCCATGCTCGGCACCAAGGCCCTGCAGTGCTTCGACGAGACCACCTGCGTGGTCCGCTCGGTGCTGCGCTGGACCGAGTTCTACGCGCACGAGTCCTGCGGCAAGTGCACCCCGTGCCGCGAGGGCACCTACTGGCTGGTGCAGATCCTGCGCCGGCTCGAGCAGGGGCAGGGCACCGAGGAGGACCTCGAGAAGCTGCTCGACCTCTGCGACAACATCCTGGGTCGCGCGTTCTGCGCCCTGGGTGACGGCGCCACCAGCCCGATCACCTCGTCGATCCAGTACTTCCGCGACGAGTACATCGCCCACTTCACCCAGGGTGGGTGCCCGTTCGACCCGGCGGCCGCGACGCTGTTCGCCCCGGCCGCCCTTTCCGGAGTGAAGGCCTGATGACCGTCACCACCAACGCCCCCACCGGTGGCGGGGAGCTGGAGAAGCGCGAGGACCTGGTCTCGCTGACCATCGACGGCATCGAGGTCAGCGTGCCCAAGGGCACGCTGGTCATCCGCGCCGCCGAGCTGGTCGGCATCCAGATCCCGCGCTTCTGCGACCACCCCCTGCTGGACCCGGTGGGCGCGTGCCGGCAGTGCCTCGTCGACGTCGAGGGGCAGCGCAAGCCTTTGGCGTCCTGCACCACCACGGTGATGGAGGGCATGGTCGTCAAGACCCAGCTGTCCAGCCCGGTGGCGGACAAGGCGCAGCAGGGCGTCATGGAGCTGCTGCTCATCAACCACCCGCTGGACTGCCCGGTCTGCGACAAGGGCGGCGAGTGCCCGCTGCAGAACCAGGCGCTGTCCAACGGCCGCGGCGACAGCCGCTACGAGGGCACCAAGCGGACCTTCCCCAAGCCGGTCAAGATCTCCAGCCAGGTGCTGCTGGACCGCGAGCGCTGCATCCTCTGCGCGCGCTGCACCCGGTTCTCCGCGCAGATCGCCGGCGACCCGTTCATCACGCTGCTCGAGCGCGGTGCCCTCCAGCAGGTCGGCATCTACGAGGAGCAGCCCTTCGAGAGCTACTTCTCCGGCAACACCATCCAGATCTGCCCGGTGGGCGCCCTCACCGGTGCGGCCTACCGCTTCCGGGCCCGCCCGTTCGACCTGGTCTCCACCCCCAGTGTCTGCGAGCACTGCGCGTCGGGCTGCGCCATCCGCGCGGACCACCGCCGCGGCAAGGTGCTGCGGCGCCTCTCCGGCGACGAGCCGCAGGTGAACGAGGAGTGGAACTGCGACAAGGGGCGGTGGGCGTTCCAGTACGCCTCCGCCGCCGACCGGCTCACCAGCCCGATGGTCCGTGAAGCCGACGGCACCCTGGTGCCGACGTCGTGGCCCGACGCGCTGGCCACCGCCGCCGCGGGCCTGGCCAAGGCCAAGGAGCAGGGCGGGGTCGGCGTGCTCGCCGGCGGCCGGGTCACCCTCGAGGACGCCTACGCCTACAGCAAGTTCGCCCGCATCGCGCTGGGCACCAACGACGTCGACTTCCGCGCGCGGCCGGCCAGCGCCGAGGAGGAGTCCTTCCTCGCCGCGCACGTGGCCGGCCGTGGGCTCACCGTCTCCTACGCCGACCTCGAGGCCGCCCCGGCGGTGCTGCTGGTCGGCTTCGAGGCCGAGGAGGAGTCGCCGATCGTCTTCCTCCGCCTGCGCAAGGCCGCCCGCAAGGGCCTGAAGGTCTACTCGGTGGCGCCGTTCGCCAGCCGCGGCCTGGAGAAGCTGTTCGGCACCCTGGTCCCGGCCGCCCCCGGCACCGAGCCCGAGGTGCTCGACGCGCTGGCCGAGTCCGACGCCGAGGTCGCCGCCGCCCTGCGCGGTGCCGGCGCGGTGGTCCTGGCCGGCGAGCGGCTGGCCGCCGTGCCCGGCGCGCTCTCCGCGGCCGCGCGCCTCGCGAGCGCCACCGGTGCCCGGCTGGCCTGGGTGCCGCGTCGCGCCGGCGAGCGCGGCGCGGTCGAGGCCGGTCTGCTGCCCTCGCTGCTGCCCGGTGGCCGCCCGGTCGCCGACGCCGCCGCGCGGGTGGACGCCGGCGCGGCGTGGGGCGTCGAGTCCCTGCCCGCCCAGCCCGGTCGCGACGTCGAGGGCATCCTCGCCGCGGCAGCCGCCGGACAGCTCGGCGGCCTGGTGGTCGGCGGCGTAGACCCCTACGACCTGTCGGACCCGCAGGCCGCGCTGGAGGCCGTGCGTGCCGCCGGGTTCGTCGTGAGCGTCGAGCTGCGGGCCAGCGCGGTCACCCCGCTGGCCGACGTGGTGCTCCCGGTCGCCCCGGCGGTGGAGAAGGCCGGCACGTTCCTGGACTGGGAGGGCCGGGCCCGCCCGTTCGAGGCGGTGCTGCGCAGCTCCAACGCCATGTCCGACGCGCGCGTGCTGCACGTGCTCGCCGCGGAGATGGGGGTGGCGCTGGGCACCCCGGACGCCGCCACCACCCGCGCCGAGATCGCCGAGCTGGGTCGCTGGGAGGGCGAGCGCCCCGCGGCCCCGTCCGTGCCCGCGAGCGAGCCGGTGGTCCCCGCGGCCGGTCAGGCCGTGCTGTCCACCTGGCACCAGCTGCTCGACCTCGGCCGGCTCCAGGAGGGCGACCCCTACCTGGCCGGCACCTCGCACGCCGTCGTGGCGCGTCTGTCCGCCGCCACCGCGGCCGAGGTCGGGGTGGTCGACGGCGGTCTGCTCACGGTCTCCACCGATCGCGGCGCGGTCACCGTGCCGCTGGTCGTCACCGAGATGCCCGACCGGGTCGTGTGGCTGCCGACCAACAGCCGCGGCAGCCAGCTGCGGCGCACCCTGGCCGCCGACACCGGCGCCCTGGTCACCCTGTCCCCAGCCGCTGCCCCCGTCGCTGCCACTGCCGCTGCCCCGGTCGCGGCCACCGAGGAGGCCACCGCATGACCCCCGTCCAGCAGCTCCTCGCCGACGATCCCCTCTGGCTGGTCATCGTCAAGGCTGTCGCGATCTTCGTGCTCTGCGTGCTGCTCACGCTGCTCAACATCTGGGCCGAGCGTCGCGTGGTGGCGCGGATGCAGCACCGCGTGGGCCCGAACCGGTGGGGCCCGTTCGGCCTGCTCACCAGCCTCGCCGACGGCGTGAAGCTGGCGCTGAAGGAGGACATCATCCCGAAGGCGGCCGACAAGGTCGTCTTCGTCCTCGCGCCGATCATCTCGACCATTCCTGCGTTCCTGGCTTTCGCGGTCATCCCGTTCGGCGGGCGCGTCTCGATCGCCGGCCACCAGACCGCGCTGCAGCTGGCCGACTTCAACGTCGGCATCCTCTACGTGCTCGGCGTGGCCTCGGTCGGCGTCTACGGCATCGTGCTGGCCGGCTGGTCCAGCGGCTCGACCTACCCGCTGCTGGGCGGGCTGCGCTCCAGCGCCCAGGTCATCTCCTACGAGGTGGCGATGGGCCTGTCCTTCGTCGGCGTGTTCCTCTACGCCGGCTCGATGTCGACCTCGCAGATCGTGGCCGCGCAGGACAAGATCTGGTTCGCCATCGCGCTGTTCCCGAGCTTCGCCATCTACGTCACCTCGATGGTCGGCGAGACCAACCGCGCGCCGTTCGACCTCCCCGAGGCCGAGGGCGAGCTGGTCGGCGGCTTCCACACCGAGTACTCGTCGCTGAAGTTCGCGCTGTTCTTCCTGGCCGAGTACATCAACATGGTCACCGTCTCCTCGCTGGCCACCACCATGTTCCTCGGTGGCTGGCACGCGCCGTGGCCGCTCGGTGGACCGATCTGGGCCGGCGCCAACTCCGGCTGGTGGGGCCTGCTCTGGTTCCTGCTCAAGGTGGCCCTGTTCATCTTCGTGTTCATCTGGCTGCGCGGCACCCTGCCGCGGCTGCGCTACGACCAGTTCATGAACCTGGGCTGGAAGATCCTGATCCCGGTGTCGATCGTCTGGCTGGTGGCCGTGGCCGCCATCCGCACGCTGAGCAACAGCGGCTCGGACACCCGGGCGCGGATCATCCAGGTGCTGCTCGCGGCGCTGGTCGTGCTCGCCCTGGCGCTGTTCTTCAGCTCGCTGCGCGACCGCAACCGGCCCGAGGTCGAGGAGGAGCCCGCCCAGGCCCCGTTCGACCCGCACGCCGGCGGCTTCCCGGTGCCCCCGATGCCCGGGCAAGAGCTCCCCGCCGCGCGCCCGACCGCGTCGGTGGGCGCATCCACGACCAGCGACGGATCGGGCGCGCACGCGGCCGGCCGTGGCCAGGAGGACCTGTAATGGCCAAGCCCTTCGCAGGGGTCGCCGGCTTCGGCGTCACCTTCCGCACCATGTTCAAGAAGGTGGTGACCGAGCAGTACCCCGAGGAGCGCAAGCAGACCGCGCCGCGCTTCCACGGCCGGCACGTGCTCAACCGCCACCCCGACGGGCTGGAGAAGTGCGTCGGCTGCGAGCTGTGCGCCTGGGCCTGCCCCGCCGACGCGATCTTCGTCGAGGGCGCGGACAACACCGAGGACGAGCGCTTCTCGCCCGGTGAGCGCTACGGCCGCATCTACCAGATCAACTATCTGCGCTGCATCTTCTGCGGCCTGTGCATCGAGGCCTGCCCCACCCGGGCGCTCACGATGAGCAACGAGTTCGAGCTGGCCGACACCAGCCGCTCCAAGCTCATCTACGAGAAGCAGGACCTGCTCGCCCCGCTGCTGCCAGGCATGGCCCAGCCGCCGCACCCGATGGTGCCGGGCACCGACGCCGAGGACTACTACCACGGCAAGGTCACCCAGGCGGTGCCCGAGCAGCTGGCCGCGGTGAAGGACCGCGCCGACGCCGACGAGCGTGTGCTCCAGGGTGTCGGTGCCGCGTCCACCGGCGAGCCGATCGGCAGCGAGGCCGACGTCGCAGCCGGCCGCGAGCCGGTGCCCTCCGCCGAGCAGGCCGACCGGTCCTACGCGCAGAACAGCTGGAAGGAAGAGGGGGACCACTCGTGAGCGGCGTGCTCGCGCAGGCGGCGCAGTCCGCTGCCACCACGACGTCCACCGGCGAGGCGGTGGCGTTCTGGATCCTCGGGCCCGTCGCCGTGCTCGCCGCGCTCGGCATGCTCGCGGCCCGCAAGGCGGTGCACAGCGCGCTGCTGCTCGCGGTCACGATGATCAGCCTGGCCATCCTCTACATCGGCCAGTCCGCGCCCTTCCTCGGCATCGTCCAGGTGGTCGTCTACACCGGCGCGGTCATGATGCTGTTCCTGTTCGTCCTCATGCTGGTCGGTGTCGACTCCGCCGACTCGTTCGTGGAGACGATCCGCGGTCAGCGGGTGGCCTCGATCCTGGTCGGCATCGGCTTCGCGGTCCTGCTCCTCGCGGGCCTCGGTGGCCTGACGTTCAACGCGGTCGGGCTCGAGGGCGCCAACAGCGTCGCCGGCGGCAACGTCGAGGGCATCGCCCAGCTGGTGTTCAAGCGCTACGTCTGGGCCTTCGAGGTCACCAGCGCCCTGCTCATCACCGCCGCCGTGGCCGCGATGGTGCTCGCGCACCGCGAGCGCACCGAGAAGCGGCCGAGCCAGCGCGAGCTGTCCGAGGCGCGGTTCCGCTCCGGCGCCCACCCGGGCCCGCTGCCGCCTCCCGGCGTCTACGCGCGGCACAACGCCGTCGACACCCCGGCGCTGCTGCCGGACGGCAGCCCGTCCGAGCTGTCGGTGCCGCGGGTGCTCACCAACCGCGGCGACACCCGCCAGGTCACCCCGTTCGCCGGCGACGTGCGGGCCGTGCTCGCCCCCGCGGTTCAGGGGTCGCGCGGCGACGTCGCTACGATCACCGGTCGCGAGCCGATCGCCGGTCAGGTGGTGGAGGCGAGCGTGTCCGGGACCGACGCCCCAGGCGCCCACGCCGACGACGACTCCCATCCGCAGGGCCTCACCGGCGAGGAGCTGGCGGCCGGGCGCGAGACCGACGACGCCGCCACGGCCGCGCGGCGCCAGCAGGAGCTGCAGGAGATGGCGGCGCGGGAGCAGGCGGTCGACCCGGGCCGAGCTTCGGACAACGGGACAGCCGACGGGAACGACGGCGGGACGGAGGGGGCGCGATGAACCCGGTCGACTACGTCTACCTCTCGGCGATCCTCTTCGCGATCGGCGCTGCGGGCGTGCTCCTGCGGCGCAACGCGATCGTCGTGTTCATGTGCGTGGAGCTGATGCTCAACGCGGCCAACCTCGCCTTCGTGGCCTTCTCGAGGCTCAACGGCGCCCTCGACGGCCAGGTGATCGCCTTCTTCGTCATGGTCGTGGCGGCCGCGGAGGTCGTCGTCGGCCTGGCGATCATCGTGACGATCTTCCGCACCCGCCGGTCCGCGTCGGTCGACGACGCGAACCTGCTGAAGTTCTAGGACGGACGGACCCTTGATCAGGACCCTCTCCGAAGCGGCACAGCCGGTCGCCGCGAGCGGCTCGTTCAGCCTGCTGTGGCTGCTGGTCGGGCTGCCGCTGCTCGGCGCCGCCGTGCTACTGCTCGGCGGCCGGCGCACCGACCGGTTCGGCCATCTGCTCGGCACGCTGATGAGCGTGCTGGCCTTCGTCGTCGGCGCCGTGCTGTTCTTCGCGCTGCTCGGCCAGGACGAGGGCTCGCGGACGGTGGTGCAGAAGCTCTACACGTGGATCCCGGTCAACGGGTTCCACGTGGACGCGGCGCTGCGGCTGGACCAGCTCTCGATGCTGTTCGTCCTGCTGATCACCTTCGTGGGCAGCCTGATCCACATCTACTCCATCGGCTACATGGAGCACGACCCGGACCGGCGCAGGTTCTTCGCCTACCTGAACCTGTTCGTCGCCTCGATGCTCCTGCTGGTCCTGGCCGACAACTACCTCCTGCTCTACGTCGGCTGGGAGGGCGTGGGTCTGGCCTCCTACCTGCTCATCGGGTTCTGGAACCACAACCCGGCCTACGCCGCGGCGGCCAAGAAGGCCTTCGTCATGAACCGCGTGGGCGACTTCGGCCTGAGCATCGCGATCATGCTGATGTTCACCACGTTCGGCGCGGTGGACTTCTCCTCGGTGTTCGGCTCGGCCTCCAAGGCCTCCGAGGGCCAGCTCACCGCGATCGGCCTGATGCTGCTGCTGGCCGCCTGCGGCAAGTCCGCCCAGGTGCCGCTGCAGGCCTGGCTCGGCGACGCCATGGCCGGCCCCACGCCGGTGTCCGCGCTCATCCACGCGGCCACCATGGTCACCGCCGGCGTCTACCTCATCGTGCGCAGCAACGCGATCTTCGACCTCGCGCCCAACGCGCAGCTGGTCGTCGTCATCGTCGGCGCGGTCACCCTGCTGTTCGGGGCGTTCGTCGGTTGCGCCAAGGACGACATCAAGAAGGCGCTGGCCGCCTCCACCATGAGCCAGATCGGCTACATGATCCTGGCGGCGGGCCTGGGGCCGATCGGCTACGCGTTCGCCATCGCGCACCTGCTCACCCACGGCTTCTTCAAGGCCGGCCTGTTCCTCGGTGCCGGCTCGGTGATGCACGGGATGAACGACCAGGTCGACATGCGCCGGTTCGGCGCGCTGGCCAAGGCGATGCCGATCACCTACATCACCTTCGGCCTGGGCTGGCTGGCGATCATCGGCGTCCCGCCGTTCTCCGGCTTCTTCTCCAAGGACAAGATCGTGGAGGCGGCCTTCGCGGCGCCGGGCTGGCACGGCCCGGTGTTCGGCGGCGCGGCCCTGCTCGGCGCCGGCATCACCGCCTTCTACATGACCCGGGTCATGCTGATGACCTTCTGGGGCCAGAAGCGGTGGACCGAGGACGTCCACCCGCACGAGTCCCCGAAGGTGATGTGGGTCCCGATGGCCGTCCTCGCGATCGGCTCGGTGGGCCTGGGTGCGTTCCTCGTCCTGGGCAACCGGATCGTCGACTGGCTGGCCCCGGTGGTGCCCCACCAGGAGGCCGAGCTGGCCTTCCCGGTGTGGCTGCTCACCGTGCTCACCCTCGCGGTGGTCGCCGTCGGCATCGTGGTCGCCGTCCTGCAGTACGGCCGGGGCCGGCAGATCCCGGTCACCGCGCCGGTCGCCTCGCCGCTCACCGTCGCCGCCCGTCGCGACCTCTACCAGGACGCCTTCAACGAGGGCGTGTTCATGCGCCCGGGCCAGTACCTCACCCGGTCGCTGGTCTACGGCGACAACCGCGGCATCGACGGCTTCGTCAACGGGCTGGCCGCCCTGATCGGCGGCACCTCCGGAAGGCTGCGCCGGGCCCAGACCGGGTTCGTCCGCTCGTACGCACTGTCCATGTTGGGAGGCGCGGTCGTCGTGGTCGCGGCCCTGCTGCTGGTGAGGGTCTGACGTGAGCTCCTTCCCGTACCTGATCGTCCTGCTCGCCGTCCCCGCGGTCGGCGCGCTGGTCACCGCGCTACTGCCCAAGGGCCGCGAGACGCTGTCCAAGCAGGTCGCGCTGCTGTTCTCCCTGGTCACCCTGGTCGTGGCGATCGCCGCGGCCCTGCAGTTCGACCGGGGCAGCGACCAGACCTACCAGCTCACCGAGAGCTACAGCTGGATCTCCTCCTTCGGCATCTCGTTCTCCCTCGGGGTCAGCGGCATCTCGCTGTCGCTGGTGGCCATGACCGCGGTGCTGGTGCCGGTCTGCGTGCTGGCCTCCTGGCACGACGCCGAGCAGGGCCGCGGGCGGGTGCAGACCTACTTCGCCCTGGTGCTGGCGCTCGAGACGCTCATGCTGGCCGTCTTCATGGCCACGGACGTGTTCCTCTTCTACGTCCTGTTCGAGGCGATGCTGGTGCCGATGTACTTCATCATCGGCAGCTACGGCGGCGTCCAGCGCTCCTACGCCGCGGTGAAGTTCCTGCTCTACAGCCTGCTCGGCGGCCTGCTCATGCTGGCCGCGCTGATCGTGCTCTACGTCAAGGCCCGCCAGCAGCTGCCGGCCGCGCAGTTCCCGCACGGCACCTTCGACCTCACCGTGCTCTCCACCCAGCTGCACCTGGGCTCGGGCACCGAGAAGCTGCTGTTCCTCGGGTTCTTCATCGCCTTCGCCATCAAGGCCCCGCTCTGGCCGCTGCACACCTGGCTGCCCGACGCCGCCGCCGAGGCGCCCTCGGGCGGTGCGGTGCTCATGGTCAGCGTGATGGACAAGGTCGGCACCTTCGGGATGATCGCGCTGTGCCTGCCGCTGTTCCCGCAGGCCTCGCACTACTTCGCCCCGGCCATCGTCGTGCTGGCTGTCATCGCGGTCATCTACGGCGCGCTGGTGGCGATCGGGCAGCAGGACCTCAAGCGGCTGATCGCCTACACCTCGGTGTCCCACTTCGGGTTCATCATCCTGGGCATCTTCGCGATGACCAGTCAGGGCCAGGCCGGCTCCACGCTCTACATGGTCAACCACGGCTTCTCGACCGCCGCGCTGTTCCTGGTGGCCGGGATGATGAGCAGCCGCCGCGGCTCGCGGATCATCGCCGACTTCGGCGGCGTCCAGCGGGTCGCCCCGATCATGGCCGGCTCGTTCCTCATCGCCGGCCTGTCCAGCCTGGCGCTGCCGGGCCTGTCCAGCTTCGTCAGCGAGTTCCTCGTGCTGCTGGGCACGTTCAGCCGCTACCGCGCCGCCGGCATCATCGCCACGGCGGGCATCGTCCTGGCCGCGCTCTACATCCTGCTGATGTACCAGCGGACCATGACCGGCCCGGTCGCCCCCGGCAACGAGGGCACCCGCGACCTCGGGGCCCGGGAGGCCTGGGTCGTGGCCCCGGTGCTCGCGATCATCATCGCCCTCGGGTTCTTCCCCAAGCCGCTGCTCGACGTCATCACGCCGAGCGTCAACCGCACGATGCAGACCGTGAACTCGGTGGACCCCCAGCCCTCCGTGCCGGTCGCTGAAGGGACCGCGAAGTGAGCGCCGGCCTCGGCTCCATCGGCTCCATCGCAGCGGGCATCCCGCACGCGCAGGCAGCGTTCACCGCGCCGTCGCTGGAGTACCGCCAGCTGCTGCCGATGCTCATCGTCTTCGGCGTGGCCGTCGTCGGCGTGCTCGTCGAGGCGTTCGCGCCCCGGGCGTCCCGCTACGGCGTGCAGCTCACCCTCGCCATCGCCGGCCTGATCGCGGCGTTCGTGGCCGTCGTCGGCATCGCCGGCACCCGGCACGTGGCGGCGGAGGGCTCGGTCGCCATCGACGGCACCACGCTGTTCCTGCAGGGCACGATCCTGCTGCTGGCGATCACCGCGGTCCTGACCGTGGGCGAGCGGGCGGTGGACCCGGCCGGCGACGCGTTCGCCGCCCAGGCCTCGGCCATCCCGGGCTCGGCCGCCGAGCGCACGCTCACCCAGCGCCGGGTCACTCAGACCGAGGTCTACCCGCTGGTCATGTTCGCCGTCGGCGGCATGCTGCTGTTCCCGGCCTCGAACGACCTGCTCACCATGTTCGTGGCGCTCGAGGTGCTCTCGCTGCCGCTCTACCTGCTCTCGGCCATGGCGCGCCGGCGGCGCCTGCTCTCGCAGGAGGCCGGTCTCAAGTACTTCCTGCTCGGCGCCTTCAGCTCGGCGTTCTTCCTCTACGGCGCCGCCCTGCTCTACGGCTACGCCGGCTCGGTGAAGCTCGGCGACATCGCCCAGGCGGTCAGCGACAACACCCGCAACGACCAGCTGCTGCTCATCGGCACCGCGCTGGTGGCCGTCGGCCTGCTGTTCAAGGTCGGTGCGGCTCCCTTCCACTCGTGGACCCCCGACGTCTACCAGGGCGCGCCCACGCCGATCTCCGCGTTCATGGCCGCCTGCACCAAGGTGGCCGCGTTCGGCGCCCTGCTGCGCGTCTTCTACGTCGCCTTCGGCGGCAGCGGCTGGGACTGGAAGCCGATGATGTGGATCGTCGCGATCCTCACCATGGTGATCGGCTCGGTCATCGCGCTCACCCAGACCGACGTCAAGCGGATGCTGGCCTACTCCTCCATCGCGCACGCCGGCTTCGTGCTGGTCGGCGTCATCGCGCTGAACCAGCAGGGCGTCTCCTCGGTGCTCTTCTACCTGCTGGCCTACGGCTTCTCGACGATCGGCGCGTTCGCGGTCGTCACGCTGGTCCGCGACTCCGCCGGCGAGGCCACCCACCTGTCGCAGTGGGCCGGCCTGGGCAAGCGCAGCCCGCTGGTGGCCGGTGTGTTCGCGCTGTTCCTGCTCGCCTTCGCCGGCATCCCGCTCACCAGCGGCTTCACCGCCAAGTTCGCGGTGTTCTCCGCCGCGGCCGCCGGCGGCGCCGGGATCCTCGTGGTCATCGGTGTGCTGGCCAGCGCCATCGCCGCGTTCTTCTACGTCCGGGTCATCGTGCTGATGTTCTTCAGCGATCCAGCGGCCGACGGCCCGTCGGTGGCGGTGCCCAGCCCGCTCACCACGGTGTCGATCACCATCGGCGCCGCGGTCACGGTGGTGCTCGGTGTCGCCCCGCAGGCGGTGCTGGACCTGGCCGACAAGGCCTCGCTGCTGGTGCGCTGAGGCGTCGGCCGATCCAGCACTGAGACGAAGCCGACCCTCTCTCCGCTCGCACCCGTCCCCGGCACCAGGCAGGCTGTACCCGTGACCGTCACCGTGGGCCCGCTCGGCCTCCCCGCCGTCGACCCGGCGCTGGAGGCGGACCTGCGCGCCGGCATGCAGGCCGTCGAGGAGTTGCTGCGCGCCTGTGTGAAGAGCGACTACCCGTTCGTCACCGAGACCAGCCGGCACCTCGTCGACGCCGGCGGCAAGCGGTTCCGTCCGCTGCTGGTGCTGCTGGCCGCCCAGTTCGGCGACCCCGGCTCGCCCGGGGTGGTGCCGGCCGGCGTCGTCGTCGAGCTGACCCACCTGGCCACGCTCTACCACGACGACGTCATGGACGAGGCGACGCTGCGCCGGGGGGCGCAGAGCGCGAACTCGCGGTGGGACAACACCGTCGCGATCCTCACCGGCGACTTCCTGTTCGCCAAGGCCTCGGACCTGCTGGCCGACCTCGGTCCGGAGGCGGTGCGCATCCAGGCGCGCACGTTCGAGCGCCTGTGCACCGGCCAGATCCGCGAGGCGGTCGGCCCCGCCGAGGGCGCCGACGCCGTCGAGCACTACCTGCAGGTGCTGGCGGACAAGACCGGCTCGCTCATCGCCACCTCGGCCCGCTTCGGGGCCATGCTCGCCGGGGCCGACGAGGAGGTCGTCGACGTCCTCACCCGCTTCGGCGAGCGGATCGGCGTGGCCTTCCAGCTGGCCGACGACGTCCTGGACGTGGCCAGCGACACGGCCGACTCCGGCAAGACCCCCGGCACCGACCTGCGCGAGGGCGTTCACACCCTCCCGGTCCTGCACGCCCTGCGCTCCACGGATCCTGAGGGCGAGCGGCTCCGCGAGCTGCTGCGCGGCGACCTCACCGACGACGCCGCGCACGCCGAGGCCCTCACCCTGCTGCGCGCCCACCCGGCCATGGCCGCCGCCCGCGCTGACCTGCGCCGCTGGGCCCAGGACGCCCGCTCCGTGCTCGCCCCGCTGCCCAACGTCCCCGCCAAGCGCGCCCTCGAGGCGCTCTGCGACGTGACCGTGGAGCGCTCCGGCTGAGCCTCCTCGCCGTGATCAAGCAGGAATGGTGAGGCGGGCTGCGGGCTGCGTCCTGCTCCTGATCTGCTGCCCACTCCCGTCGGGTTCTGGGGTGAAAGGCGCTGGTGACGGGAGCGGCTCGCGCTCCGGGTCGCGTTGCGCTGCCCGCCGGCCGTCCACGATCGCTGGGATTGGGTGAAGGGCCCCTTCTGCCAATAGGTTCGTACGAAAGTGCCCTTCACCCGATCACGCCGACCAAGCGGCCGGTGGCCGGCCGCTGGACGCGACCCCGCGCCCAGCTCCTCCCGTCACCAGCGCCGTTGACCGTGGCGGAGAAGTCCGCAGGCGCCCTGCTCGACGACAGGCCGAGCTACGGCGGCGAGCAGCGGCCCCTCACCCCGTCCGCGGGATGTCGTCGACGGAGTCCGGCTCCTCGCCGGCCTCCCGCCGCTCGGCGTCGGTCCGCGGCCCGTGCTCGCTGGCCTCGGGGAGGTCGAGCACCTCGCGCACCTCGGCCGGGTCGCTGCTGGCGCCGGTGGCGCCGCCGACCTCCTCGGTGAAGCCTGCGGGCCCAGTGCCCATCGGGGCGTCCGGCTGCTCGCTCATGAGCGCGCCTCCCGTCGTCGTCGACCGTGTCGTCCCCGCCTCATGCCCACCGGCCAGGCTGCGACACGACCAGGTCGGGGCCGACGGATGGGGTCGTGGGGGGGGGGGGGGGGGGTGGGGGGGGGACGCACCGGGGCCCCCCCCCCCCCCGCCCCGGGGGGGGGGGGGCGCCCCGGGGGCCCGCCCCCCCCCCG